>NZ_JAYMFF010000018.1:0-118901 GCF_035989245.1 Adlercreutzia wanghongyangiae
CCGCATCGCCGATAGTACTGCGGCGCCAGGCCGCGGGAGGACAGGTCGTTCCGCTCGCAGGGGGCGCTTTTTGTCGCCCAATCCTGTTATGTATGAGGCTTGAGCCCCATAGACATATGTCTATGGGGCTTTTTTATTAGAAGCGTGTTTGGTTGTTGTTGGCGGTTCTTTCGCCAGCTTCAGTCTTTTGCGCAGTTGAATTCTCAGATTATTTACATTTGAGAATAATAAGTCTTGTACTCAGCTTTGCGTTGGACTACTATAGAACCATACATTATGCATTGATAAGAATAATGAGATTCTCAAGGAGGAACCCATGGCTGGAGTATGGAAAAGGAGCGCGATTGCTGTCGTGTTGGCAGTGATGATTGCTCTGGGTCTTTTTGGCTGTTCAAGTGGCGAGACGTCAGGGGCGGCGATTGATGCAACGAGTCGGGAGGAGTCCAACGGTACCGCCACCGGCGCGGGGGAGCAGCCCTCGGGTGGGCCGGTTGAGCTGCAGATCTTTGCGGCGAATTCCCTGACGAAGGCCATGGCTGAGGCTGAGGAACTGTATACCCGGCAGAATCCGAACGTCACCTTCGCCGACACCCAGTACGAGGGTTCGGGTGCGCTGATCGAGATGTTGGCCGCCGGCCAATATGCCGATGTTCTCATCACGGCATCTCAGGGCACCATGGACGACGCGGTGGACAAGAGCCACGTGAGGAAGGACACGCGTCAGACCATGTTCAACAACGATTTGGTCATTGTGACCAAGCAGGGTGGCGAGTTGGCCGGTACCGACATCACGCTGGAGGAAATTGCCCAGGGCAAGTACACGCTGGCAGTGGGCGACGAGAGCGTGCCGGCGGGCAACTACGCCTGCCAGGCGTTGTCGACCGTGGGCGCGTACATCGAGCCCGATAACGCGACGGGCGCAGACGCCACGGGTAAGGGCGGCGAGTTCTCCGACGTCATCAAGGACAAGGTGACGCTGGGCGCCAAGGTGGGCGACGTGTGCAAGTACGCTGAGACCGGCGAGGTGGATATCGCTATGGTGTACACCTCCGATGTGTACCGTATGGGCGGTGTGGAGATTTGCTCGGTGGTGCCGAACGATACCCATAAGGCCATCGTGTATCCTGGCGCTGTGTGCGCCGGCAGCGAGCATGCCGAGGAGGCTCAGGCCTTTCTTACTTGGTGCATGACCGACGAGGATTGCGCCCAGATTTGGGAGAAGTGGGGCTTCGAGCTTGCGCAGGATTGAGGGCGACTCGGTATAATAATCGATGACTGATGCAGCGGGCGGGGGCGACTCCGCCCGCTGTGCGCCGTGGAAGCGGCACCTGAGGATATTAGGCTGCTCGGGACAAGGCGGCGGAGAACACGAGCTGCGCGGGTATGTGGCATCTCGAGAGAGGAGAGCGATGGTCAGGGGTCTGATCGCCTTTCTGCTGGCAGTAGCGGTGGCGTGTGTGCCCGGTGTGGCTTGGGCCGACGGGGGCGCCTCGCTGACGGCTGATGCCGAGGTGGAGGTGTCTGCCGAGGGCGATGCGGCCCGCATGGAGGGTTGCGCGTTTGCCGTAGAGGCGTTCGCGTGCTCGCGCACGGGTTCGACGCGGGATATCGATGGGGTGAGCTACGGATACTCCTACCGTTTGAGCGATCCGTCGATGGTGGCGGTGGTGAACACCGCCGATTATGCGGTTATGTTCGTGCCCGCGGAGGTGGCGGAGCGGTTTGACATCCGGGCGGATGACGCTGCATCTGGAGGGCCCGTGGAACAGCTGGAAACGCTGCTGGCGGCGCTGGATGCTAATTTCTCGACAGGGGTGAGCCCCCTGGGCGCCCAGGACAGCTGGTATGTGTTCAGCGGCGAGCCGGGTGACGAGAACGACGCTCATCTGGAAGTGGAGGGGGTCTCTTACGATTTTGCCCGCGAGCTTAAAGAGGGCTATTACTATGTGACCATCTCGGGGCCGACGGACGACTTCGACGTGAAGGCCGAGGTGCGGCCGGCGCAGATGGTCAGCGGCGTGCTGGTGCCAGCCGATGCGGCCCAAGTGGAAGCTGCGGGTGGCCCCTTGGAGCAGTTGGGCGACTTCCTGGCGAATCTGGACTACTCCCCGTTGTGGGTAACGCTGAGAACCTGCGGTGTGGCCATCGTGTTCGTGTTCGTGCTCGGTTTGGCGGCGGCCTATTTCACGATGCGCATCTCGAAGCGTGCGCAAGACATTTTCGATACCATCTTCACCATTCCCATGGTGCTGCCGCCGACGGTGTGCGGCTTTCTGCTGCTGATGGCACTGGGACGCAACACCGCCCTCGGGCGTTTCTTCCAGGACGTGGGATTCCCCTTGGTATTCAGCTGGCAGGCTACCGTGATCGCCGCGGTGGTGGTGGCCTTTCCGCTTATGTACCGCAGCGCGCGGGGGGCTTTCGAGAGCCTCGATCCGAACATGCTTGACGCCGCCCGCACGCTGGGATGGTCCAATGGCCGCATCTTTATGCGGCTGATGTTGCCGCTGGCCTGGTCGTCTATCGCGTCGGGTACGGTGCTGGCCTTCGCGCGGGCTCTGGGTGAATTTGGCTGCACCCTGTTCCTGGCCGGCAATCAGCTGGGCACTACGCGTACCATTCCCATCGCCATTTACTTCGAATGGATGAACGGCAACACTGAGGCCACGTGGTTTTGGACCATTGTTCTTCTGGTGTTCAGCTTCGTGGTCATCCTGTTCATCAACTTATGGAGTCGGCACACCACGCGCTATCGGCGGCGCAGCGACCATGAGGGGCGATCGCCGAAGCCCCGTCGCAACGGGACGCGCGGCGGCCGGCGGCGCGAGAGAGGCGATAAGGCCGGTAGCGGCGCGGATGAGGCCGAGCTGGCCGTGCTGGATAACTGCGGCGCGGAAGGAGGGGCCCGATGAGCCTGTCGGTGGACATTCGGAAGAACTTCGGTGCGTTCACGTTGGACGTGGCCTTCGGAGCTGGTAACGAGACCCTGGGCTTTCTGGGGGCATCGGGATGCGGCAAAAGCCTCACACTGCGCTGCATCGCCGGCATCGAGACGCCCGACGAGGGGCGCATCGTGGTGAACGGTCAGGTGTTCTACGACTCGGAGGCGGGAGTGAGCCTGACGCCGCAGCAGCGCAAGACGGCGTTGCTGTTCCAAAACTACATGCTGTTCCCGAACCTGACCGTGGCCGAGAACATCGGTGCCGGCATTGGACGAGAGGTGGGCGAGGAGGAGCGTGCGCGCATTATTTCCGCCGAGCTGGAGCGCTTCGGTCTGCGCGGCTTCGGGCAGCGCTATCCGGCTCAGCTGTCGGGCGGTCAGCAGCAGCGCGTGGCCTTGGCCCGCATGCTGGCGGCGCGCCCCGGCATCTTGATGCTGGACGAGCCCTTCAGCGCTCTGGATGCGCACCTGAAAGGTGTGCTGGAGCAGAACCTGGTCAGCCTGTTCGAAGCCTTCGAGGGGACGATTCTGTACGTGAGCCACGACATCGACGAGTCGCTGCGCTTCTGCGATCGCATCGCTGTGGTGGATGCGGGGCGCATTATGGAGGTTGACACGGGTGACGAGCTGGTGAACCACCCGCAATCGGTGGCCGGTCTGAAGCTTTCGGGATGCAAGAATGCCACCGTTGCCGAGCGGGCGGGGGAACATGCGGTGTATCTGCCGCGTTGGGGTGTGACGGTGCATACGGCCGAGGTCGTTCCTGCGGACGTGAAATGCCTGGGTGTACGTGCGTTCTATGTGGAGCGGGTGGAGGGGCCTGGAAAGAACTGCTATCACGTGCGGGTCGATCGCACGAGTGATTCTCGGTTCGAACGTACCGCGTTGCTGGGATTTCTGGATCGCGCTGGCGCGGCCGAGGCGGCAGTGTTGCCCGACGACAACGAGATGAGCTATCTGCACCAGCATCTTTTCTGGCGGGTGAGCAAGAGGGTGGACGACGTACTGCCTCAGGTGGGGGATGAGCTGTGGGTGCGCATTCCTTCCGATAAAGTGTATCTGGTGAGCCGCTAGGGACGGCTGTCGGCTGCGGCACGGTCGTTGATTGGCTATTTATTCGCTGTCGTATATAATGGTTCGCCAAGAAGCGAGCAAGGGGGAGCATTGAAGGACTCACATGGGCGCGTCATCGACTATCTGCGCCTATCGCTGACCGACCGCTGTAATTTCCGCTGCGTGTACTGCATGCCCGAGGAGGGCGTATGCTCCATGGCGCACGATGAGATACTGCGCATCGAGGAGATTGAGCGCTTGGTGCATGTGGCCGCGGGGTTGGGCATCCGCAGCGTGCGGCTAACTGGTGGCGAGCCGCTGGTGCGCAAGGGCGTGGTGGACCTGGTGCACGCTATAACCGACATTCCCGGCATCGAGAACGTGTCGATGACTACCAACGGCGTGCTTTTGCCCGCCATGGTGGACGATTTGAAGGCCGCAGGGCTCTCTCGGGTGAACATCTCGCTGGACACGCTGGATACCGAGCAGTTTCGCGCCATCACGCGGGTGGGGCGTTTGGAGGACACGCTTGCCGGCATTGATGCGGCTTTGGAGGCCGGGTTGAATCCCGTGAAGGTGAACGCCGTGACCGTGCGCAGCCTGAACCAGGACTTCCTTGCCTTCGCGAAGCTGTCCATCGATCGTCCGCTGCATGTGCGTTTCATTGAATACATGCCCGTGGGCAACGCCGAGGGCGAGGGGGGCACCGGCTGGGGCAAGGCCGACGTGATTCCCTCCGAGGAGTTGATCGGCATTATCGGAGAGCAGGCGCGTGCTGCTGGGCTTCCCGATTTGGTGCCTGCGGCAAAGGCGAGCAAGCCCGTGGGCTGGGGTCCGGCGCGCTACTTCGAGTTCTCGGGGGCGGCCGGCACGGTGGGTTTCATCAGCCCGTTGTCGCGCCACTTCTGCAGTGAGTGCAACCGCCTGCGCGTGACCGCCGATGGCAAGGTGCGTCCGTGCCTATTCTCCGATGATGAGTACGACGTGCGTGCCGCTTTACGCGCCGAGGACGACGCGGCGGCGCGCGAGGTGCTTTTGCGTGCTCTGGGAGCCAAGCCCGACGAGCACCACGACAAGGTGGGCACCGAACGGAATATGTCGCAGATAGGAGGCTAAGAGGCTCTGTTCGTCCTGCGGGACGAACGGGGTTGTCCGGGCCTGCGCTCGGGGCAAGGGCGCCGTGCTCAGACAGTCCTCGCTCGCCGGAACAGCCCACTGGGCTGTTCCGGTCGCTGCGGAACTCCGCGCGGACCCTCGCCCCGAGCGCAGGTCGTCGCCCCGAGCGCGGGCTCCTCTTCTCTAAAAACGATTCTCGAGTTTGCTTGAAAGGAATTGCAATGACCGAGCAGCTGACCCACATCGACGAGAATGGCGACGTCCGCATGGTGGATGTGTCGCAGAAAGCCGACACCGAGCGCGTGGCCGTGGCCGAGGGCTTCATTTCCATGAAGCCGGAGACCCTCGCGCTTATCGTAGAGGGCAAGGCGGCCAAGGGCGACGTGCTCGCCTGCGCGCGCGTGGCCGGCGTGATGGCCGCGAAGAAGACGAGCGACCTTATCCCCATGTGCCACCCCCTGAACATCACCAAGGCGAAGGTGGAATGCGAGCCGGTGCACGCGGGCGAGCGGGCCGATGGCCGCGTGGGTATTCGCGTGGTCACCACCTGCGGCGTCACCGGCAAGACCGGCATCGAGATGGAGGCGCTCACGGCGGCCAGCGTGGCGTGCCTGACGGTGTACGACATGTGCAAGGCGGTGGACCGCGGTATGGAGATCGGCGACGTGCGCCTGCTGCGGAAGGACGGCGGCAAGACGGGGCTGTGGCTGCGCAAGAACTCCTAGACGCGAGCGCATCCCTGCTATTCTGCTTGCAAAACGACGGTTAGCGTAGTTTCAGTGATGCCATCCGAGAAAACAGACCGAGTTTTCCCAGGTGACATCTTCACAATCCAGGAATTCGAAGCAAGAAAACTACGCTATCCGTCATTTTGCAAGCAGAATCCGCTTCGCGCGGTTCTCTTCCGTAGAAAAAACGTGCACCGTGAGGCGGGTATTCCCAGGAAAGCGGGCCTTGTGGTACCATGAGCCGCTGTTATATTCGTGTTTTCGAAGGGACGTATCCATGTCAGGGCATTCTAAGTGGGCAACCACCAAACACCGCAAGGCCGCGCAGGACGCTAAGCGCTCGGCTCTGTTCTCCAAGCTGGCTCGTAACATCACCGTGGCGGCCAAGGAGGGTGGCGACCCGAACCCCGACAACAACGCGTCGCTGGCCGCCGCCATCGAGAAGGCCAAGGGCTATTCTATGCCCAAGGACAAGATCAAGACGGCCATCGACAAGGCCTTCGGCTCCGGCAAGGACGCCGCCAGCTACGAGACGGTCGTCTACGAGGGCTACGGCCCGGCCGGCGTGGCGGTGCTCTGCGAGGCGCTGACCGACAACCGCAACCGCACCGCGGCCGACGTGCGCGCCGCCTTCTCCCATTCCGGCGGCAACCTGGGCACCTCGGGCTCGGTGGCCTTCCAGTTCGACCGCAAGGGCCAGATCGTGGTGTCCAAGGAAGTGGAGACCGGCGACAAGAAGAACCCCATCGCCCCCAACGGCGCCGCTGCCGACGAGGAGGAGTTCATGCTGGCCGTGGCCGAGGCCGGCGGCGATGACTACGAGGATGCCGACGAGGAGTGGATCGTCTACACCGCGCCGGGCGACCTCATGGCCGTGGTGAAGGCACTGGAGGCCCAGGGCGTGGCCGTGAAGGGCGCCGAGATGACCATGATCGCCAACACCCCCTCCGAGGTGTCGGTGGCCGACGCGAAGAAGGTCATGCGCCTCATCGACAAGCTGGAAGAGCTGGAGGATCTGCAGGCGGTGTACCACACCATGGACATCACCGACGAGATCGCCGAGGCGCTGGACGAGTAAACCGCTCTTTCGCATATCGCGCAGCTTCAAGGGCGTCGGGCTTAAGGCTCGGCGCCTTTTTTGCGTACGGCGGTGTTCTGCGTGTCAGGAAGGGGTGTTCCGAAGCGCAGCCAGCGCTTTCTGCGCCTTTCGGGGACGCAGATGCCCCGCGCAACATTCCGGAAACATCGGCGCGGGGAAATCTGGTAGGGTGAAGGGCAGGTAAGGGCGCGGGAGGCTTGCCGCTGCGCGCGGCGCCCCGCCATTCGACAAGGGAGGCTCCATGGGTTTTCTCGAAGGTAAGACCGCCATCATCACCGGCGCCGGCTTCGCCGCGCTGAAGGACGGCTCGGCCGGCTCCATCGGCTACGGCATCGCCACCGCTTATGCCAAAGAGGGCGCGAACCTCGTTATCACCGGGCGCAACGTGCAGAAGTTGGAAACGGCCAAGGAGAAGCTGGAGGCCGAGTTCGGCATCAAGGTGCTCGTGGTGGCCGCCGACGTGAACGCCGGCGCCGACAACGCCGCCGTGGTGCAGAACGTGGTTGACCAGGCTATCGAGACCTTCGGCCGCATCGACGTGCTGGTGAACAACGCCCAGGCCTCCGCCTCCGGCGTGACCTTGGCCGACCACACCACCGACCAGTTCGATCTGGCCATCTACTCGGGCCTGTACGCCACCTTCTACTATATGCAGGCGTGCTACCCGCACTTGAAGGAGACCAAGGGCTCGGTCATCAACTTCGCCTCGGGCGCGGGCCTGTTCGGCAACTATGGCCAGTGCGCTTATGCGGCGGCCAAGGAGGGCATCCGCGGCCTCACGCGCGTGGCCGCCACCGAGTGGGGTCCCGACGGCATCAACGTGAACGTGGTGTGCCCGCTGGCCTGGACGGCTGCGCTGGAGAACTTCCAGGAAGCCTACCCTGATGCCTTCGAGGCCAATGTGCACATGCCTCCCATGGGCCACTACGGCAACGTGGAGACCGAGATCGGGCGCGTGGTGGTGCAGCTGGCCAACCCCGATTTCAAGTTCATGAGCGGCGAGACCCTCACTCTGGAAGGCGGCATGGGCCTGCGCCCGTAGAGCGTCCTCTGGCAACAGAGTAGTCGTAAAGCGGCCCGGAAAGCATCGCGGCTTTCCGGGCCGATTCTTTCTGGTTGCGTGTTTGGATGTTTTAGGATGTGGCGGAGGGAGCTAGCCACTCGGCCGCGCCTCAACGTTTCCCTTATTTCCCTATTTCTTCCCTTATTTCCCTATTTCTTCCCTTATTTCCCTATTTCTTCCCTTATTCTGCTTTCAATGGAAAGGAGAGGGATGATGGAGCGCTCTGTCTTCGAGGATATACTGCAGCAAGGTGAATCTACGACAGTCGAGTTTAAAAGATGCGGTTCTAAGCCAGAGCGAGATTCGCTCGAGACGCTATGCTCCTTCGCCAACAGGAACGGCGGCAGTCTATTTCTGGGAGTGACGGACGATGGAATCGTGCAAGGCATTCCCTCGCAGAGCATACTTGATGTGGAGCGTAATCTCATCAACTGTACGTGCAATCCCAATTTGTTCAATATGCCGCCTAGTTTGGAGTTCGAGCAAATCGAGTATGACGGGCGATGGGTTTTGCGTGTTTGGGTGCCACCCACCCAAGGCGTGTTTCGTTTCAAGGGCAAAGTGTACGATAGGTTCGCCGATGCCGACGTTGTTTTGAGAACCGATGCTCAGATTGCCTCCCTCTATCTGAGGAAGTACTCGGTGTTCACCGAGCAGCACATCTTTCCTTATTTGCGCATCGATGATTTAGAGCCCGGTCTTATCGATAAGTGCCGGAAGATGGCCTCAGCCAGAAGACCGAATCATCCCTGGGCTGAAATGGACGATTTCGAGCTATTGCGAAGCGCGCAGCTTTACACAAGAGATATAGAGACGGGAGCTGAGGGTCTCAGCCGGGCTGCTGCGCTACTTCTCGGTCGTCGTGAAGTTGTGCTCTCCGCGTGTCCCGCCTATAAGACTGATGCGGTGTTTCGCGAGCAGCAGGCCGATCGCTACGACGACAGGGAAACAGTGAGGGACAACCTCGTGACAGCCTATGGCGCGCTGCGCGACTTCTGCGTGAAGCATCTTCCCGACCCGTTTTACCTCGAGGGCGACCGTCGAGTGAGCGTGCGCGATATCGTGGTGAGGGAGATGGTATCCAATACGCTTATCCACCGTGAATTTACGAGTCCTTTTCCCGCGAAGCTCATCATCGACGAGACGGGTCTGCGAACCGAAAACGCGAGTCGCGCTGTTTTCGAGGGGCGTTTAACGCTTTCCGATTTCAATCCCATACCAAAGAACCCGATCATTGCGAATTTTTTCACGCAAATTGGCTATGCGGAAGAGCTAGGGAGCGGTTTTCGTAATTTGGAGAAGTACGCAAAGGCGCTGTTTGGGGCCGACCCCGTACTCGAAGAGGGTGATGTGTTCAAAGCGCGCATTCCTCGCGGGGAGGATTCGCATGCGAAATCGAAGACGGGCAACTCTCTGAAGGAAGGTGTGAGACTCGCCATTATCGCTCTTTTGGAAGAGAGGAAGTCGCTGACGGCCGGCGAAGTGGCTGCCGAACTTCGCATCTCATCGAAAACTGCGGCGAAATATCTTAAGGAGCTTGTGGCGGAAGGCCTTGCTGAAGCCGATGGGAATGTAAGAACGAGGCGATATTATTGGGCGGGATGAGCGGCGAGACCCTCACTCTGGAAGGCGGCATGGGCCTGCGTCCGTAAGTGCTTTTCGGATAGCGAATCGTCGTGGTGCCGGCCTGGAGACCCCGTGGTTTCCGGGCCGGCACCTGTTTGGAGGCCGAAGCGTTATCCGACTCGGGTCGACATCGACTGCGCTCGTGGTAAAATTACGAGCGAATGAGGTGATGACATGGAAGTAAACAAGGTTTTGGCCGTCAGAGACCTTGAGGCCCAGGGCAAGCACCGTTTGGCTTTGCCCGGTGACCTGCTTGATCTTATTGTGCGCGGCATTACCTCGGCGATTCCGACGGAGAGCATTTATGTGTTCGGCAGCTATGCCCGCGGAGAGGCGGGGCCGTCCAGCGACATCGACCTCTTTGTCGTTACGAGCGACGACAAAGAGCGGCCGCTCCAGTACGCCACCATGGCCTCTATGAAGGTGGCCGACGACATCATTCGCAGCGGCTACGACTACGATTTGCTAACGCGACCCCGGCAGCAGTACGAGTCGCGCCGCCGTAAGCGCACTTGCATCGACGGCATCGTGAGTCGTGAGGGCGTGAAGATATATGGCTAGCGAGTACCGGGGGCTTCTCTACGCGGCGAACGCCGACGTGGAGGCCATTGGCGCCCTTGCCGCCGCCGGCGTTGCGACTCATACCGAGAGCATCGGGTACCATGCTCAGCAGGCGGCAGAGAAGATGGTCAAAGCCGCTTTCGAAGTGCGGGATTCTGATTATCCGTTTACTCACAACATTCGACTGCTGCTCATGCGTGCGCAGGAGAAAGAGCTGCTGGGCGAGCCGTCGGATGAGGTCGTTGAGGCAGCACTTTACCTGACGGGCCTCATTTCTGTGACGCGCTATGCCGAGGCGCCTGATTTTCAAGAAGGCGAGGCGCGACGTGCTGTCGAGTGCGCTAATCGCATAGCTGCCTTTCTTCGCGAAAACGGTTTCGACGCGATTGAGATCAAGATTTAAGCGTCACTGACACGCTTTCTAGGAGCTTGCTCAGCATTGTTTTTGCGAGGCCTCTCGTGAGCACGCTTGCCGATCGCATGGGGTAAGCCGCGCCGCTCCAGCGCGACGAGAATCGTTGGCTCGACTACCTCAACGATGCCGACCGGCTGGTAGAAAGCGCCGTGGGCGCGTGCCTGCTTGCTCGCTCCAAGAAGGAGCACTTCGACGTTCATTGGTGGCGAGAGAGGCAGCTCGCCGCGCACCCCATCGGCGAAAAAACCTGCTGGCGTTGTCAACCTGTGCTAAACTTACCGACATGCTGTTAACGAAGCGCACATACACTTGCCTGGGGGGGGGTCTCACCGCTAAGACGGTGTGAGCCCTCGCGCGCTAGCGCAGCATTTCCGCGGGACGAGTTCTCGCAGCAATCACGTAGATACAATCGAATAGCGGACTTCTTTTGGGCGCTCGCTTGCGCTTGGGGCTGTTTCGCGAAGGGCGGCTCCGATGACTGAGACGCTAGATAATGAGCTACTCGGGGGTTCCGAAGGGTCTCTTGCTGACGAGCGGAATGCTCATCGGCGGGGGGACGCCGCCGGCTCCTTTGAGTGCGAGTTCGGTTCCTTTCGCTTCACGAAAGATGAGGCGGCATCCAACTTTAAGAAGCTGGCAGAGTGCTACTTCAACCGTAACTTCTGCACGCTTCCAAAGGCAGAGATCGATCTGATGATGTTCGAATTCCTGCTTGACGCCTACGTTCCAAACGGTTTTCTGGCTCCAGGAGAGGACGACAAGAGCGATGCGGAGAATGGCTTAGGGCCGAGGAGGAACGCTCCTAGCACCCTGACTCTTGCCATGCAGCTTGGAATAACTCCCGCGCGGGTGGAGGGTTATCTGGAACGTCACGCGCTGAAGAGCGAGCCCCCTTCCGAGGGATGCTGGTGGGAGTCGCTGGAAACCGCTTTGTGCAAATGCAACTACTTCGTAGAGGGCGAAAAAGCGTACTTCACGCTGCCAGATAGGTATACGAAGCACGTTTTGACGGAAGCGCTGAACAGCGGCGGGTACTACTACGACTTCTCCTTCAATGCGAAGAATCTGATTGTCCCTTGCTCGACGCTCGTTGCCCTTGCGGTGAACTTGTATGTTTGCCAAAACGGGGACGACGAGAAAAAACTCTCGCAAGTCAAGGACGTGTTGCGTGGTCAAGCGCGAGAGGTCGGTGGCTTTGCGGGAGAGGATGCCGAAAAGAGGCTCGAATTGATTTTCGAAGAGGACGATTCGACCAAAGGCTGGGGGAGCGACCGGTTCATGGCGGTGGGAGATGTCATGTTCTCCCTTGTCGGTGTCGCTGAGACCGCGCTCAACCTCACCGGTATCTTCCCCAGTGGAGGGGCTATCACTTCGACGCTCGAAAAGATGTTCAAGGCCATTTCCGAAAACGTCAAACTGAAAAAGGAGAAGAAAGGAAGGTAGTTATGTTCTGTTCAAAGTGCGGGAATGAGATCGCGGAGGGGTCGGCCTTCTGCGGGAAGTGCGGGGCGCCGGTGGGCGCTCAGGCAGGCGGTGTCACGCCGGCCGGGAGCGCGCAGGGCGCGGCGACCGGCGGCGCCGGGGCCGGGGCGCCGGCGCCCAAGAGGAGCGGCGCCAAGATCGGCGTTATCGCGGCCGTTGCCGTGGTCGCGGTGGTGCTCGTCGCTGGGTTCGCGACGAACGGGTTCGGGCTCGCCGGCGTGCAGCCCAAGGAGGCGGTGGAGGTTCCCGCCGCGAGCCAGGGCGCGGACGGTCAGGAGGGGGCGAACGCTGTCGATGGCCAGGGTGCCGATGTCGGCGAGAACGCGGGCGATGCCCAGGGAGACGTCCAGGATGCGGCCGGTGCCGCGGTGAAGTCGGCGGTGGAGGCCTACACGTGGGACGAGCTGTCGCAGATATCGGCCGAGATCGGCGCGGCCGGCGACGAGGCGGCGGCCATCGAGGTGGCGAAGAAATACAACCTGTGCACGCCGGAGGGGAAACTGGACGGCACGCAGGTGAAATCGGTGACGCTGGCGGACGGCACCCAGACCACGGTGCAGATCGTCGGCTTCGCCCATGATGACAAGACCGCGGGCGGCAAGGCGGGCATTACGTTTATTTTTGGTGACTGCATCGCTGAGGCGCCTATGAATAGTTCCAGCACAAATGCAGGTGGCTGGGAGGCTTCTCAAATGCGGGCATCATTGAATGGTGAAGGGTTGAGCCTTCTGCCAAGTGACCTGGCGGCAGCTGTTGTTCCCGTTGATAAACTCACTAACAATGTGGGTGAAACCGACAGCGTATCTTCGGTGTCCACTACATCAGACAAGCTGTGGTTGTTCTCGTATGCGGAGCTCGCGGGTCCAATTCGTTCCGAACAGCTTGGTGTCGGCAGTAGTTATGAGAAGTACGCTGCTGTCTTTAATGCTGAGGGTTCTCCATACATGTTGTTCGAGGACGTAAGGGAATCCGACCCAGAAAATACAATTCTTATCAAAAATATGAGTGGGCAACCGCAATACTGGCCGGAGCGTTCTCCGGATCCGAGAGAGTCGGGCTCCTTTCAGCTTGTGACAGACCACGGCCGTCCTCGCGATTACGGTGCAGGTGCTGACTATGTCGATGGTGTGGTTCCTGGCTTCTGCATTTAAGGAACTGTTCCGTGGCTGAGGGACGCATTTCGCATGATGGGGAATAAGGGGATCGCCCCCTATCTTGTCGATTCGCGAATGGTTTCGCATCTAACTTGCATGAAAGGACTCACATGGGATTTCTGGACAACGTGACCTCGGCGGTGAACCGGGGGACGGCGGCCGCGGGGCGCGGCGCCGACAAGATGAAGCTGAACGCGCGCATCGGCGAGCTGAACAAGCAGCGGCAGGGCCTGGCTGCCCAGCTGGGGGCGAGCCTGTACGAGGCGACGCGGGGCGATGCGGCGCTCGTGGCCGGGCGCGAGGCGCTCTACGAGGGGATCGCCCGCGTGGACGCCGAGCGCGAGGAGTGCCAGCGCCAGATCGCGGCCATCGACGAGCAGGCGGCCGCCGCGGCGACGGCGGCCGCGGGCTTCACCTGCGCGGTGTGCGGGGCCCGCATGAGCGGCGCCGACCTGTTCTGCTCGGGCTGCGGCACGCCGGCCGACAAGGCCCGGGCCCAGGTAGCCCCTGCGCGGGCCGTACCCACCGGCCCCGCGTGCGCGAGCTGCGGGGCGCCGCTCGGTGAGGGCGATATGTTCTGCATGAGCTGCGGAGCCAAGGTTGCGCCGCCCGCGGTTTGCGCTGGCGCCGGAATCGGCGACGCCGAGCTGATCGAGAATGCGGGTGTCGGCGCGTCCGAGCTAGTCGAGGTCGACGGCGACGGCAATAAGGTCGTGGCGCCCGGCGGCGAGGGCGCCCCGAAGGGAGGGGAATAGCCATGTTCTGCCCCCAGTGCGGCAACCAGCTGCCCGACGGCAGCGCCTTCTGCGGTAAGTGCGGCGCCAAGTTGGGCGCGGCGGCCCCTGCCCCCGCCGCGAGCGCGAGGGGGTCGGCCGCGGCGGCCCCCGCGGCCTTCAGGGCCCCGTCGGCCGCGGGCCCGTTCCCGCCCCTGCGCATAGCCGCCATCGCGATGGCCGCCGTCGCCTTGCTGTTCGCCCTCATGCCGTGGTTCTCCACCAGTTCCGCGGCGGTGACCGCGAGTGGTTACGCCTCGGGCGGTGCCGATCTGGTCGCCGGGCTCACCGGCGCCGACGTGTCGTTGCCCGAGTTCAAGGAGAGCTACTCGGTGTTCCAGTTCGGCGAGCTGGCCGCCACGGCGACGACCTATCTGGATGCCGAGGCGCAGATAGCCGATGCGATGGAGGCCGCCGAGGTCGCGGCGTCGGGCCGTGCGCGGGCCATTAGCCTGAGCGAGCCCCAGGGGTCGCGCAAGCCGGCTGAAGCGCTGTTCATGGCAATGGTGTGCTGGGCTGCGTCGTGCCTTGTGGTCGTCGCCGGTGCCGTGTGCGCCCTGGTGACCCGCGGCCGCAACGGCCTGGTGCTGGGCATCGGCGCCGGGCTTCTGGCAGCCGTATCCCTCGCCTGGGCCTTCGGCTCCTATGGCGTCTTGGAATCGGCGGGCCTGGCCGTCTCGGGTGGGGCGACGAACGCCATCGTGTGCGGCGCGGCTTCCATTGCGGTCATCGTGTGCGTGCTTGTCTCCCGACAGGCGAAGGCGTAAGGAGACTCCCATGTTCTGTACTAAATGCGGCAATCAGATGCCGGATGGATCCAAGTTCTGCACGAAGTGCGGTGCTGCCTTCGGGGGCGCTGCAGCTCCGGAGATTTCGACGGGCGCCGCGGCCGCTGGCGGCGCGTCCGGGCAGGGTGCTCCCGCTGCCGGCGCGCCCAAGGGCGCGGAAGCTCCCGCAAGGAAGAAGCGCACTGGTCTTATTGTGGGCATAGCCGCGGCGGCCGTGGTGGCGCTGGCGGCGGTGGGCATCGCCGTGGCGAACCCGTTCGCGGCGCCGGAGCCCGCGCCTGCGCCGATCGAGGAGCCGGTCGCCGAGCCTGGGGCGGTCGATCCCGAGCCCGAGGCGGCTGCCGACGCCGAGCCCGCGTCTGCCGATGCCGCGTCTGCGGGCGCATCGGAGCCGACGCTTCCTGCGGTGTGGTTCGGCGCCTATTCTGGCAACGGCTTCTCGCTGGTGGACGAGTACGGCAACGTCACGGTGCCGGCGGTTTCCGATGCCGTGCTGGAGACGCCCTTTGCGGACGGCTTCTCGCTGGGCACCTGGGAGACGAGCGAGTACGATGCCGAATGGGACCAGGTGCACGACGAGCAGACCCACTATGCGCTCTTCGACAGCGCTGGCGCTGCGGCGGTGGATCTCGACCCCGTTCTGGCGGCCACTGGCGTAACGGGCCGGTCCAGCGTGTCGGGCGACGTGACATCCTATGCCGACGGCCGCCTCGTTCTGACGGTGATCGCCCAGGAGGCGGGCCAGAGCAACGTGTTCCTGGTGCTGGACGAGCAGGGGAGCCTCGCGTTCGAGCTGGGGAAGGCAGCTGAGGGCCCCCTCTCGGCGTGGCCGGCGGCCGACGCCTTCCACGACGGCGTGCTGTTGGCCCGAGCGGGACTCGGCGACGAGTACCTTCTGGATACGAGCGGCAATGTGCTCGCTTCGGCTCAGGAGGCCGGCGCCCCGGTCGTCTCCCTCGGCTATGGGTACTATCGCAAGGACGCCCCGGACGACGAGAGGGTGTACGGCTACGACGGCCAGCCGCTGTTCGACGCTGCCAGCGTGAACGGGGGCGACGTCGTTGGCGGGAAGCTGGGCTACGACCAGCCCGGCGCCAGCGGCATCGTGCTGGTGACCGCCGAGCGCGAGAACCCTTACGGCGGCGCCAACAAGTCTCTGGCCGGCCTGTACTCGGTGGGCTCCGGCACGTGGATCGTGCCGCTGGGCGAGGATCTCGCGAATTTCGGCGACGCCAACGACGACGTGCTGTGGGTGCGCACGGCAGGCTCGATCGGATCCTCGGCGGCCACGGACGGGGCGGATGCTGCGGCAGCTGCGGCTACGGCCGAAGGGGGTGCCGCGGGTGCATCCAGCACCGACGCGGCGCTTCGGTCGGCTATCGTGAGCGCTTCGGGGGAGGTGGTCTTCGACGCCTCCATGGCCGATGCCGCGCTGGCTATCCCCGAGGACTTCCGCGCCCGCTACCTTCACGACGGTTGGTGGGGCATCTGCGACGATGCCACCTCGGAGCCCTACGCGCTGGTGTGCATCCAGGACGGGAAGTTCCTCGGCGCCATTGACGCGCCTCAGAATCTGGCTACCTACCCCAACTCGGAAATGTACAGCGTGTAGGGCTGCAGCAGACCGAATCCCGACTGCTATTGGCTATAAGTCTTTACTAGACCAACTCGTGGGACAACGGGGCTGGGCCCGTTGTCCCGTATCGGCCCGGGAGGCGTGACAGCTTCCCGGGCTGTTTCGGTTTGCCTGCTGCGTTGGCGGGCTCTTGGCCATGGGCTCCCCGGGTTTTGCGAAATGCTTCGAGAGCTCATTGTCTTTTGGGGAATTTCCCTATTTCTTCCCTTATCTTGTGTCTACGAAAAGAAGGAGGAAATGACGGAGCTCTCTGCACTCGAGGCCAATGTGCGCATGCCTCCCATGGGCCACCACAGCAACGTGGAGACCGAGATCGGGCGCGTGGTGGTGCAGCTGGCCAACCCCGACTTCAAGTTCATGTGCGGCGAGGCCCTCACCCTGGAAGGCGGCATGGGCCTGCGCCCGTAGCGTAGCCCTCGGGGATTCAGGCTTTACTGCTGAGCGAATTTGCCTTACTATTGAGCAAATTTGCTCAGTAGAAAGGCAAATCATGTCTCACCTTGTTTTCGAGCGGCCTCTCGTGAGCACGCTTGCCGACCGCATGGGGGAGCCGCGCCGGCTCATTCAGATGCTTATCGGCCCCCGGCAAACGGGGAAGAGCACCGCACTGAGGCAGGCGCTGTCCCATGTAGACGTGCCGGCGCATGTCGCGCTCGCGAGCATCGATTCGTCAAGCCGCGATTGGCTGCGGGCGCAGTGGGCGCAGGCGCGCACTCTTGCTTCCGCATCGGGTGGAACGGCGCTGCTCGTTGTAGATGAAATCCAGCTTGTGGACCAGTGGTCGGCGGTCGTGAAGGAGCTTTGGGACGAAGATTCGTGGGCGGGTCTCGATTTGCGCATCGTGCTGAGTGGCTCTTCGTCACTCCTTTTGCAGAAGGGACTGCGGGAGGGTCTGACCGGGCGATTCGAGATCGTGCGGAGCACCCACTGGAGCCTGCCCGAGTGCGAGGAGGCGTTCGGCTATACGCTCGATGAGTTCCTCTACTTCGGCGGCTACCCCGGGGGTGCGCCTCTCCGGCGTGACGAGAATCGCTGGCTCGACTATCTCAACGACGCGGTCATAGAGCCGAGCATTGCCAAGGACGTCGTGGCAATGGAGGACGTCCGCAAACCTGCCCTGATGGAGCGCTTGTTCCGATTGGGCTCCGCCTACTCTTCCCAGGAGCTGTCCTATCGTAAGATCATGGGGCAGCTCGATGATGCGGGTAATACGGTCACCCTTGCCCATTACCTGCGACTTCTCAACGACGCCGGTCTGTTGGCGGGATTGACCAAGTATGACCCGAAACTCGTGCGTGAGAAATCCAGTTCGCCGCGGTTTGCCGTTTACGACACGGCGCTCATGGTGGCCACTTACGGACCCTATCGCAGTTTTCTGCTTACCGACAGCGAAAGGCGTGGTCGATTGGTGGAAAGCGCCGTGGGAGCTTGTCTGCTCGCTCGCTCCAAGAAAGAGCACTTCGACGTTCACTGGTGGCGCGAGGGGAACGACGAGGTCGATTTCGTTGTCGTCCAGGGCGAGGAGGCTGTCGGTATCGAGGTGAAGAGCGGTCGGGTGAAGTCGCTCAAGGGGTTGACGGCATTCGTTAACCGGTTTCCCTGGGCGCGGACGCTGGTTATCGGTTCCTCGGAGTGCCCCCTCGAATCATTTCTTCGCGGGGAGGTGCCGCTCTTCACATAACAGGAAAGCGCAATAAATAGGCTAAAACTTGTCTTGCAATCAGCAAACATATGTTCTATGATAAGCCCCACTTGAATTTGGAAAGCGGGGCTTATCTTTTGGACGCGGCGCGCATCATACTGGGCATCGACCCGGGTCTGGCCTATGCGGGGTGGGGCTTGAGGGTGCGGCGGGCGCCTTGGTACAATGAGCGTAGTTGCTGATAGGGCAAAGGAGGTGTCTTTGTGTCGAAGCGAGAGGTTGAATTCGTGACATACTGCATTGGCAATTTGTCCGAGCGGTTGGGACTTAGCCAAACCGAGATTTACAACTTGTTGGCGCAGAGCGGCATTCTCCAGAACTATATCGTTGCCTCCTATGATGTGCTCCACACCTTCGGCAAAGACTACCTTATGGAAGATATCATTGGCTATATGCGCGAGAAGAAGTTGGTCGCATGAGGGTTTATCATGCGTCCGACTGCGTGGTAGACAGTCCGGATACCGAGCATTCCCGCGACAACCTCGATTTTGGCCGCGGCTTCTATGTCACAACGATGAAAGGCCAAGCGACTAGCTATGCCCAGCGGTTTATGCGCCGAGGACGTAAAGCCTACGTAGGGGAGTACGATCTAGACGAAGGCGCGCTGGCGTCTTTGGATGTTCTCGAGTTCTCTTCCTACGACGGGCAATGGCTCGATTTTGTCATGGCTTGCCGCAGCGGTGCCGACGGCTCTTCTTGGGATGTTGTTATGGGCGGCATCGCCAACGACCGCGTGTTCACTACGGTCGATTTGTACTTCGCGGGCGAAATCGCCAAAGAGGAGGCATTGGGGCGGTTGGCCTATGTGAATCCCAACGACCAGTTGTGCTTCCGAACTCAGCGGGCGATCGATCGGGCGCTGCGCTTCTGCGGAGCGGAGGAGGTATCGTGAGCGACGCGGGCAAGCAGGCCGTTTTGCAAATGAAGTATGCACGAGTTATCGATGTTATGGCGAGCCTGGGCGGAATAACGCCCGAAGAGGCGATGGATCTTTTCTACAATGCGCCGCTGATGCCATTGATCCAGGAGGGCGTTGCCGATCTTCACTGCCGAAGCGACGAATATTTGGCGAAGGAGATATTGAGGGATGCCGGGCGCCTGCCCGTTGGCTCGGTGGAATCGGTTCATCCTTCCTCTGGCGAATAGAGTCCTTGCATTTCACAAACATATGTTCTATGATAAGCCCCACTTGAATTTGGAAAGCGGGGCTTATCTTTTGGACGCAGCGCGCATCATACTGGGCATCGACCCGGGTCTGGCCCATACGGGCTGGGGGGTTATCGAGCAGTGCGGCTCGCGGCTGGGGTGTGTGGCCTACGGGTGCGTGGCTACGCCGCCCTCGCAGTCTTTAGCCGAGCGCCTGCTGAAGATCCACCATCAGGTGGGCGCGGTGATCGAGCGGTTCCGTCCCACCTGCGTCGGCATCGAGACGGTGTGGTTCGGCAACAACGTGACCGCGGCCTTCGCCACGGGCCAGGCCCGCGGGGCGGCGCTGGTGGCCTGCGCCGAGATGGGGCTTTCCGTGGGCGAGTACTCGCCGAGCCAGATAAAGCTGGCCGTGGTGGGCGAGGGCACCGCCGAGAAGGAGCAGGTGCAGTACATGGTGCGCCACCTGCTGGGCTTAAGCCGCGACCCGGAGCCCGACCACGCGGCCGACGCTCTGGCTGCGGCCATATGCCATACGACCCACGAGGGGAAGGTGTTCGCGTGATAGCGTTTCTAGATGGAGAGGTGGCGGCGGTGCTGCCGCCGAGCATGGTGTACGTGGACGTGAACGGCGTGGGCTACGCCGTGGCCATGCCCGGGGGCGACTTGGGCAAGCTGGCGCAGGGCCAGCACGTGCGCGTGCTCACCTACATGTCGGTGACCGACAACGGCATCGGGCTGTACGGCTTTCTCTCCGAAGAGGAGAAGACGCTGTTCGAGAAGCTCATCGGCGTGTCGAAGGTGGGGCCGAAGATGGCCCTGTCGGCGCTTTCGGCCTTCACGCCCGGCGAGCTGGCCGATGCCATTGCCGCCCAGGACATCGCCCGGGTGTCGCACATTCCCGGCGTGGGCAAGAAGACGGCCGAGCGCATTATCCTGGAGCTGAAGGGCACGCTGGAGGCGGGTGCTGCATCGCTGTTCAGCCAAGATGCCGACGGGGGCGTCGCGGCGGCCAACGTGGCGCTCACGGGTGCTACCGAGGCGCTGCTTTCCATGGGCTTTACCTCTGCCGAGGCCGAGGTGGCCCTGAAGGGCGCTCCCGAGGGCGCGGGCGAGGGTGCGCTGCTACAATACGCTCTGAAACGTTTGGGAAGTCGATAGCGATAGGCTGTTATGGCATTTGATCTGGACATAGAGGGCATCGGGTTTCTGGCCGAGCGCGACGGGGGTGCTCCGCGCGGTCGCGCCGAGGGCGAGGGCGGCCCGCGGGCCGTGTCGCCCACGTTCACCGAGGACGACCTGGAGCTCGATTTCTCGCTGCGCCCGAAGCGGCTGGACGACTACCTGGGTCAGAGCAAGGTGAAGGAGTCGCTCGGCATCATGATCGATGCGGCCCGCGCCCGGGGCGATGTGGCCGACCATATTCTGTTCTCGGGCCCTCCGGGCTTGGGCAAGACCACGCTCGCCACCGTGGTGGCCAACGAGCTGGGTGCCTCCATCCGCACCACGTCGGGGCCGGCCATCGCCCGCACGGGCGACTTGGCTGCCATCCTTACCAACCTCGAAGAGGGCGACGTGCTGTTCATCGACGAGATTCATCGGCTGAACCGCATGGTGGAGGAGGTGCTGTACCCGGCGCTGGAGGACTTCGAGCTGGACATCGTGGTGGGGAAGGGCCCGGCGGCCCGTTCTATCCGATTGGATTTGCCGCGCTTCACGCTCATCGGCGCCACCACGCGCACGGGCCTGCTCACCGGCCCGCTTCGCGACCGCTTCGGCGTGGCCTTCCGCCTGCAGTACTACACCCCTGAAGAGCTTTCGCTCATCGTGAGCCGGTCGGCCTCCATCCTGAACGTGGCCATCGATGGCGAGGGTGCCCTGGAGATTGCCCGCCGATCGCGCGGCACGCCGCGTCTGGCCAACCGCCTGCTGAAGCGCGTGCGCGACTGGGCCCAGGTGCGCGGCGACGGCTCCATCACCGAGGACGTGGCCGCCGAGGCGCTCACCTTCTTCGAGGTAGACCATTTGGGGCTGGATGCGGTGGACAACCGCCTGTTGGAAGTGCTCTGCGTGCAGTTCGCCGGCCGCCCGGTGGGGCTGACCACCCTGGCCTCGGCCCTGGCCGAAGACCCGGATACGGTGGAGGATGTGTACGAGCCCTTCCTCATGCAGCAGGGCCTTATGATGCGCACCCCCAAGGGGCGCCAGGCCACGGCCGGCGCTTGGGAACATTTGGGTCTTGTGCCTCCTGAGGGGCGCTAGCGGAATCGGGGGGGGGGGTAAATTCGGCTGCTGTCGTTCTCGCAGATGATTTTGTAGGGGGCGACTTCAGTCGCCCCTCCCTGCGACGTTGGCGTTGTCGGGAGGGGGACGGCCTGAAGGCCGCCCCTACGGAATTATTGGAGGAGTGACTGTGTTCGAGCAAGATTACCTGATGCGCATTATTGCCCAGCTTCTGGGTGCGATTCGCCGGTCTATGGAGCGGGCGGCAGGCGAGGATGACGCCGAGAGCGCGGCGCGCATGCTGGATTTGGCCATAGGCGATGCCACCGATTTGGATGGCGAGGCGCTGTTGTCGCTGGCGCCTGGGTCGCTGGCGGGCATTCTGCAGGTATCGGGCACCGATCCGAAGCTGGGGGGTCATATCGCCCGCAGCTTGTTCCTGTCGTCCCGCTATTACGGCGAAGGAGGCAACGACGAAATGGCGACGCTGCGTGCCGAGCAGGCGGCGGCGGTGGCTGCGGCGTTCGGGCATGATGTGGATGCCAGCTGCGCGAGTGATGGGGAACTTGAGGCTTTTCTTGAGGAAGCGGGCGAATAAGAAATTCCCCGCGAAAAACCGCGCAACATAGCGTATAGTGATGGAGCGCTCCTAAATGGGGAGCTGGGTCCTCGGGCCCGTGTTACTATCCCCTCTCGTAAGACGGGAGGGAGGAAAGAGGAAAGCATCATGGCGGAAGGCACTGTCAAGTGGTTCAACCCCGAGAAGGGCTACGGCTTCATTTCTCAGAACGACGGCGAGGATCTGTTCGTTCACTTCTCTGAGATCAAGATGTCGGGCTTCAAGACCCTCAACGAGGGCGACGCCGTTACCTTCGAGGTTACCGAGGGCCAGAACGGCAAGCTGCAGGCGAGCAACGTGGAACGTCTCTAAGCTTTAGAAACTCCATTAACGCCGAAGGGCTCGGGAGCAATCCCGGGCCCTTCTTTTTATGTTTCGCACTTGGCTGAAACGGACGCGCCCGCGTCCCGCCGCACTGGTGCGAAGGCGCTCGCTTGCTTCGCCTTTGGGGCGTTGAGATGTTTCTATACGGTGCCGTCGGTGTTCCAGGCGAGGAAGGCCCAGGTGACGGTGCGGGGCTCGGCGAGACGCCACGCGCCCTGGGCGACGCCCTTGCAGTCGGGCTCGCCCGCGTGCTCGTTGGGCACCAGGTTGGCGGTAAGCCATTCCCGCAGGTTCGCGCGGGCGCGCTCGCGTTCGGCGTCTGTGGCTTGCACGGCCGAGGAGTCGTCGATCATGGCGGCCAGCTTCTCGTAGGCGCCCTCGGGTGTGGCGAAGGTGTCCTCGCGGGTACTCGAGATGTAGCGCACCTCGGCTTTGAGGCCCTCGCCGGCCAGGATGTTGAAGGCGTACAGGTAGTCGCGCCCAAGCACCGAGGGCAGCCCGACGGCGGCCAGGATGTGCTCGTCCACGCGGGGGGAGGATCCGGTGGCCAGCGTGATGCACACCCGCCGACGCGCTACCTCGGTGAGCCGCAGGAGCGCATCACGCAGATCGACCGTGGCGATGGAGCGCGAAGCGAGGGCCACATCGGTCATGCCCGCCCGCACGCCGAAGGAGGTCCAGTCGTCCTCCCAGCTCATGAGCTTGGGGAACACGGTGCGAATGCCCGCCTCATCTAGCCGCGCCTGCATCTGGTCGAGCATGCCCTGAGAGAAGTCGGCGGCCACCACCTTGTGCCCCGCCGCGCCGAGGGGGAGGGCCAGAGCGCCCGTGCCGCAGCCCATGTCGAAGACGGTCTCGCCGGGGCGGATGGCGGCATATTCCAGGAACTGCTGCACGTAGGGGCTCGGGGCGTCCTTGGTGGTGAAGGTGGCCGAGCGCTTGTCCCAGAAGGCAGCGTCGTCGGCGCGGCGGCGCAGCTTCTGGAGCTCCTTCCATTCCTCGTTCCAGTCCGTTGAGCCGAGCAGGGGTGTAAATTCGTCGTGCATGGGGCCTCCAAGCTGTGTCGTTGGTTGCCGAGCTATTATACTTCTCCAGGAACGAAAAGATCGCCGATAGCGGCTCCCGAGCAAGGAGGAGCGCAGAGGGGGCGGCCGGTGTCCTGACCGAGCGAGTTCCGCAGCGACTCGAACAGGACTAAACGTCCTGTTCGACAAAGCGAGGACTGTCTGAGCGAATCAGGATACCGGCCGCCCCCGACAGGCGAAGGCCCTCAGCAAACGAGACCAGAGGAGAGCCCCATGCAGGTAGAGCTTCTGTACCATACGCCCGACCCCGAGCGCGCCATCGCCACGGCCGCGCGGCTGTGCTACGCGCCGGTGGGAGCGAGCGAGCTGATGGAGACCATGCCGCCCGAGCGGGTGAAGAGCGTGCTGTCCACCATCATGGGCTCGGGGCATTTCTCCACGCTGGAGCACGCGAGCTACACCTTCGCGGTGGACGGCGTTTCGCGCGCACTCACCCATCAGCTGGTGCGACACCGCATCGCCAGCTTCAACCAGCAGTCCCAGCGCTACGTGAAGTTCAAGGGCGAGATTCCCGTGGTGAAGCCGGAGAGCGTGGCCGCCGACGCCGAGACGAGCGCTCTGTTCGACGAGGCCATCGAGAAGGTGTGCGACGCCTACCGCGCGCTCGTGGAGGCCGGCGTTCCCGCCGAGGATGCCCGCTACCTTCTGCCCAACGCCGCCGAGACGAAGATCGTCATCACCATGAACGTGCGTGAGCTTTTGCACTTCTTCGAGCTGCGCTGCTGCAACCGCGCCCAGTGGGAGATTCGCGAGATGGCGTGGAAGATGCTGGAGCTGGCGCGCCCCACGGCGCCCTACATTTTCGCCGACGCCGGCGCGCCCTGCGTGCACGGCACCTGCCCCGAGGGCAAGATGACCTGCGGTACGCCGTTTGCGCGCGTGGACCGCGCGACGCTGGATCTGTAGGGGCGGCGGGCGATACCCATGGCCAAGCAGAAGAGCGATCTGTCCCGCGCCTTTTCCGAAGACGGGGCTGTGAAGACCCATGTGGGCGGGCAGGCCCTCATCGAGGGCGTGATGATGCGCGGCAAGTACAACTGGGCCGTGGCCGTGCGCGAGCCGAGCGGCGCCATCTACGTGGAGGAGCATGACCTGAAGAGCGGCAAGGACAAGAACGGCTGGATGTACTGGCCGCTCGTGCGCGGCTGCCGGGCGCTGGTGGAATCGCTCATGCTGGGCTTCAAAGCGCTGGAGATCGCCGCCCTGCACGCCTTCGGCGACGAGGAGGGCGAGCAGAAGGCCGCCGCCGAGGCCGACTTCGTGGAAGCCGAGGCCGAGCTGGAGGGGGCTGCGGCCGTGGCGGCGGAAGAGGCGAAGCGTGCGGAGCGGGAAGAGGCTCGGGTTTCAGAGGGCGGGCTGAAGCCCGCCCCTACGGAGGTGCAGGGAGGGGTAAAGGCCGCCCCTGCGGAGGTGCGGGAAGGGGAGGAGCGTGCGGGCTTTAGCTGGAAGCGCGACTTCGGACACCCCGACGAGATGGTGGACGGCCTGGGTGCCCAGCGCACCCTGGAGGTGGTGAGTGAGGCCGACGCACCGGCCCGTCCGCGGGTTGGGGCCCAGGGCGGCGCAAGCACCACCCCTGAGGACAATCCCGGGAACGATCCCGTAGGGGGCGACCTTGGTCGCCCCTCGGCCGCGAAGGGTGACGATGCAGGGAAGCGGGACGCGTCCGGCGACAACTCTTCCGCCGAGGATGAGTTCGGCCATCGCGAGATGGTGATCTCCATGGTAGTGGGGCTCGTGCTGGGCGTGGTGCTGTTCATCGTGGCGCCGGCGGCTGTGACCAACCTCATCGTGGGCGAATACGACGACCACACCCTGGCCTGGAACATCGTGGACGGGCTTCTGCGCGTGGCCGTGTTCGTGTTCTACATCTGGCTCATCGGACGCATGGAGGACATCAAGCGCATGTTCATGTACCACGGCGCCGAGCACAAGGCCATCCACTGCTTTGAACACGGCCTGCCCATGACGCCGGAGAACGCCCGCCAGTTCCCGCGGCTGCACGTGCGCTGCGGCACGGCCTTTCTCATCATGGTCATGGTCATCGCCATTTTGGTGTACACCATCTTCCCCTTGAACGCCATCATCTCCGGCTTCGGGGTGCCCGACGGCCTGCCGAAGCTCGTGCTCGTCATTGTGGCGCGCATCGTGCTCATGCCGGTGATCGCGGGCATCTCCTACGAGATCACGGTGAAGTGGGCCGGGAGCCACCCGGACAACCCGCTTGTAAAGGTGATCCTGTGGCCGGGCATGCAGATGCAGTACCTCACCACCAACGAGCCCGACGATGCCCAGATGGAATGCGCCATCGTGGCCATGCAGGCGGTGCTTAACCGCGAGGAGGCCGAGAAGGCGAAGGCCGCCGCGGCACCCGCCGCATCGCCGGCCGCCTGAGCAGGCATGAAAGCGGGGGACGGCCCTCGGCGCTCCGCCGGGTATCTGCTCGGCCCGCGTGCCGTCAATGAGCCGTGGGAAAGCCGTTTCGTCGGCGAAACCACGACTCATTGACTGAACGTTAAAATTCCTACGAGACTATTCGGGACATTGTGCCAGATAGGAGCGTGGGAAACGATGGAGCCTCTTATCTCCGCAAAGGACATCAAGAAGAACTTCGGGGCCGTCGAGGCCTTAAAGGGCGTGTCGATCGACGTAGCCGAGGGCGAGAAAGTCGTCGTCATCGGGCCGTCCGGCTCGGGAAAGAGCGTGCTCATCCGCTGCATGAACGCGCTGGAGCGCCCCGATTCCGGCGAGCTTTCCGTGGACGGCATGGACCTCATGGCCCGCAAGGTGGACAGCCGCGCTTTGGCGAGCCGCGTGGCCATGGTGTTCCAGGGCTACAACCTGTACCCGCACAAGACGGTGCTGGAAAACGTCACCTTCGCGCCCGAGAAGGTGCTGAAGGTGCCGAAGGCCGAGGCCGAGGAGCATGCGCGCGAGTATCTGGAGCGCGTGGGGCTCACGAGCAAGCTGGACAAGTTCCCCGACCAGCTTTCCGGCGGCCAGCAGCAGCGCGTGGCCATCGCCCGGGCGCTGAACATGCATCCGAAGATCATGCTTCTGGACGAGCCGACGAGCGCGTTGGACCCCGAGATGGTGAACGAGGTGCTGGACGTCATAAAATCGCTGGCCGAGACGAACATGACCATCGTGATGGTCACCCACGAGATGGGCCTGGCGCGCGATGCCGCCGACAAGGTGGTTTTCATGGAAAACGGCCTGGTGGTGGATTCCGGCACGCCGGAGTACCTGTTCGGGCCCGATTCCAACGAGCGCGTGCAGGCCTTCCTGTCGAAGATACTGTGAGGGGGCGGTTATGGAACGTGCCTCTTCTTCCGTCTTCCCCGATGCCCAGTCGGCGCAGTTACTGACGCGCCGCGCCTTCGTGCGGGCGCTGGGCGTTGCGGCCGGCGCGGTCGCCCTGGGCGCCGCGCTGCCGCTTTCGGGCTGCGCACCGGCGGGCGATGTGCTGCGGGTGGGCACCAAGGTGGACGTGCCCGGCTTCGGGTTCCAGAACCCCGAGACGGGCAACGTGGAGGGCCTTGAGGTGGACGTGGCCCGCGAGCTGGCGGCTCGCATCAAGGGCGACGAGAACGCTCTGGAGCTTGTCGGCGTGAACGCCACCACGCGCGGCGCCATGCTGGACAACGGGGCGCTGGACGCAGCGCTAGCCACCTTCACCATCACCGAGGATCGGCGGCGCAGCTACGACTTCTCGCGGCCCTACTACATCGACTACATCGGCGTGCTGGTGAAGAAGGACGCGGGCTTTGCCGATCTGGCCGATCTCGACGGCAAGACCGTAGGTGTGGCCCTGTCAGCCACCACGAAGGACAAGCTGCGCGAGGCGGCCGACGCGATCGGCATCACGCTGAAATTCGCCGAGTACGCCACCTATCCCGAGATCAAGATCGCGCTCGTGGTGGGGCGCGTGGACGCCTTCTCGGTGGACCGCTCCATCCTGCTGGGCTACCAGGACGACACGACGCAGCTTCTGGACACGCAGTTCGCGCCCCAGGAGTACGGCGTTGCCACGGCCAAGGGCAGTGCGCTCACCGCGCCCATCGACGAGGCCATCGCCGCCATGGAGGCCGACGGCACGCTGGCGGCCCTGAAGGAGCGCTGGGGCCTGTCGCTGACAACCGAGGCCGACGTGGAGGCCGAGCGGGGCGACGGCGGCTCGGGCCTGGGCGCAGGCGACCCGGCAGACGACGCCGATGCGGTGGACGCGGCGGGCGACGCGACCGCTGCTGGCGACGGTGCCGGCATGGCTTCGTCGGGCGCCGACGCGACTGCTGCCGGCGACCCCACGGCTGCCGCTCCGGGCGGGGGAGGTGTCCGATGACCGAGATCTTCGCGCCCTACAAGTGGGAGGCGCTCTTCGCGCGCTGGCCCGACATCCTGGCCGCCTTCGGAACCACCGTCGGCATCTCGGCCGGCGCGCTCGTGCTCGCACTTCTGCTCGGGTTCCTCTTCAGCATGCTGTCGGTCTCGCGCCACGCGCCCCTGCGGGCCATCGCGCGGGTGTACGTGGAGGTGGTGCAGAACGTGCCGCTGCTTCTGCAGGTGTTCGTGCTGTACGCGGTGTTTCCGCTGCTGGGCCTGTCGCTGGCGTCGTTCTGGATCGGCGTGCTCGCCATCGGCGTGTACCACGGCGCCTACATGTCCGAGGTGGTGCGCAGCGGCATCGGCTCCATCCACCGCGGGCAGTTCGAGGCCGCCAAAAGCCAGGGCTTCACCTACGTGCAGACCATGACGCTCGTCATCCTGCCCCAGGCCATGCGCATCATCCTGCCGCCTCTGGCCGTGCAGGCGGCGAACCTGGTGAAGAACACGAGCGTGCTGGCGCTCATCGCGGGCGGCGAGCTCATGTACTTCTCGAACTCGTTCGCCGGCGACACGAGCTACTACGGGCCGGCCTATGTGGCGGCGGCCGTGCTGTACTTCGCCATCTGCTTCCCGCTCTCGCGGGCCGCGGTGTACCTGGAGCACCGCATGCGCAGCCACCGCCACGTGGTGACCGGCGACGCCACCGAGGAGCTGGCGGCCGATGCGGTGGAATCGACTCCCGGCACCCACGACATCACCGGGCGCGCGGCGGCCCAGGCCATGGCGGCCGGCGTGACCACCATGGTGGAGGGCACAAGCTCGCTCGCGCCGCCGGTGAGCGACAAGGGTCGCTATCTTACCTACGCCGAGCTGTACGGCATCGATCGCGGTCCGTGGCCCGACCCGCACCTGGAGGCGTCGGCCCAGGCGCGCCGGGCGAAGACCGCCCGCGGCCGGCGCGGACACGCCAAGCGGGTCCGGTCGCGGGATCGCCGGTACGGCAAGGCGATGCGCACGCGGCGGAAGGGAGGCCGGAAATGAGCGACATCCTGGCGCTTCTCACGTGGACGAACCTGCGCTTCCTGCTGGAGGGCCTGGGTCTCACGCTCATCATCTCGGCATTGTCCATTGCCTGCTCGGTGGTGCTCGGCGCGGTCATCTCCATCATGCGCGGCTCGCGGTTGCGGGTGGTGCGCGGCATTTCCATCGCCTACGTGGAGCTGTTCAAGAACACGCCGCTTCTACTGTGGATCATGTTCACGTTCTTCGTGGCCCAGCTGCCGCCCCTGCCGGCGGCCGTGGTGGCCTTCACCTTGTTCACGGCGGCCTCGGTGGCCGAGATCGTGCGCGGCGGTTTGGCCAGCGTGCCCGCGGGCCAGTACGAGGCGGCCCGCTCCCAGGGCTTCTCGGCGCCGCAGATGTACGTGCTCATCATTTTGCCCCAGGCCCTGCGCAACATGGTGCCGGCCCTGCTGTCGCAGTTCGTGACCACCATCAAGGACACGTCGTATCTGTGGGGCGCCATAGCCCTGCAGGAACTGATGGGTCGCGGCATGATCCTCATGAACAGCTACAACTCCACGGTGCAGATCTTCGCCATCTTCGCCCTCATGGCACTCATCTACTTCGCGGTGTGCTTCACGCTCTCGCAGTTCGTGCGAGCCTACCAAAAGCGGCTTAAGGGCGCACGGTGACCGATCGGCGCTGGGCGGCCTGGCGGTGGGGCCGCTCGGCGCTCCGGAACCGGCGCCGGACCCAGCCTCGCGGCGCGAATCTGCGCGCAGATTGCCCCAGGGACTTGACCTCAACGTCGGGTTGAGGTTTATGCTTTGCACCGAAGATGGAAGGTGCGAGCGAAGGACTGGAGCTATGCCGGGCAAACCGAGAACGCAGACGAGCAACGATTTGATTCGCGAGAACTGTGAGTGGCCCATGACAGCGGGGCAGGTGGCGAAGCTGACGGGTGTGACAACGAGGGCCCTCCAGCACTATGACGACAAGGGGCTGCTGTGTCCGGCGCGCTCGGGAGAGGGCGTGGCCAACAACCGCAAGCTCTATAGCCCCGAGGACGTCGACCGGCTCAAACAGATTGTCGTGCTGAGCTCTTACGGATTCGAGCTTAAGGACATGCCCCCGATTCTCGATGGCGAGCGGAGCCTGGTGGAGGCTTTGGCCGAGCGTATCGAGGAGTTGCGTGCCCAAGAGCGTTACCTGCAGAATCTGATCCTGTTCGCCCGCTACGCCGCTATCGTGGGGGATGATCTCTTCGAAACGCTGGCCTTCGGCACCTCGGATGTGGATGCGTTCGCCGAGCTCGTGCGGAGTTCGCCCGCCTATGCCGATAAAACCATCCGATGGGAATCTATGGATGATGCGGGGTTGGAGCAGCTGTGGGACGAACTGGGAGCGATCATCGTCGATTTTCTGGGAGGCGACGAAGAGGATATCTTCGCCCATATAGAATCTACGGTGCGACGATTGAGGGTGTGGTTCTGCACGTACTTCTTCGAAATCGACGATCTTGACCTGCTGGGTATCTGGACGCTCTTCGAGGACGGCAGCGAAGAGGCCGAGTTTGCCGGTGAGGTGGGAGGGGAGGCGACGCCCGGCTTTCTGCAGTCGGCGGTGTTCCTCGTGTGGCTGAAGTCGATGATCTTGAAGCTCTCGTCGATAGTCGAAGTGGGGGCCGAGGCTGATGCGAAGTTTTCCCTTTCTGAAAATCAGGTGGTGGCCCTCGTCGATTTCGTTTGCCGCTCGTGCGGTTACCCCGTACCGGAGGCCGCGGAGCTCGATGGCGACGAGTGGGCTACCATGGTGGAATTTTTCGAAACGGTGGCAGGGTATCTGGGGAATGCCCTCAGTGACGAGGAGACAATAGCGCTCATCGATCCCGATAGCGAGAGCTCTGTCGATGGGGCGTTTTTCGAAAGAGCGGCTCAGGCTGCCCGAGAGGTTGAGCTCTTTTCTGAGCGCGGCTAGAAGGTCAGTAGATCGCGCACGGGGGAGCCGAGCGCGTCGGCGATGCGGCCCAAGTCGTCGATGCCCACACCGACCCGGCCGGTCTCGATGCGCCAGATATGGGATTTGCTGCTACCGATCATGAGCGCAAGCTGGCTTTGAGACAGGCCCTGCTCATCGCGCACCTCGCGAATGCGCTTCCCCAGGGCCTGTCTTTTCTGCTCGATATTCATGGGGAAAGCATATGTGCTACCATTAACGAATCGACTTCAAATATGAAGCCATTCGCTTATACAGGACCTATGAGGAAATAAGGAGACCGCATGGCAAGTTCGCGCGCAAATCTTTCGAAGAAGGCAAAGCTCATTGGGATCGGAGCGGCGATCGGCTTGGTGGTCGGCGCTTTCTCGGTCTTTATGCTGCTCACGTACAATCCGCCGGACAAGCAGCAGGAGCCCAATGTCGACGTCGCCATTCTCATGAGCGAGATCTCGCAGATCAACGAGCTGGCCACCGCATCGCAGACCTATACCGTCGTCGAGAAGGTCGAGAGCAACAGCAAACTGTTCGACACCATCGACATTCCCTTCTCGGAGAATTTCTTCATCCTCACGTATATGGGCGAGGTGAAGGCGGGCGTTAACCTGGACGAGGCCCAAGTCGCTTTGGAGGGGACGACCGTGAAGGTGTCGCTGCCGCAGGCGACCATCCTGTCAGACGCCATTGACACGACCAGCTTCAAGGTGCTGCACGAACAGAACAACTTCCTCAATCCCATCGGCGTGGAGGATGTCACGCAGTACATCGACGAATCGCGCCAAAAAGCTGAAGCGGCCGCCATCAGCGGCGAAGTCTTGAACGAGGCCCAGGAGAACGCCGCCTCGTCTATTGAAGCCCTGCTCGGCGCCGCTCTTCCGGAAGGCTACACGATTGAGGTCAGTTCGACGACGCAGGATCAGATGACGGAATAGCAGACTATGTTAGCTGTCAGCTAATGCAGACAGCGGGGAGAAGCTGCTACTCTGGATGCAGGGCAGAGGGAGGAATCAAAGGCCATGGGCGATATTCGTAGCAAATTCGGGAATGTGGTGGATAAGGCTAAAGAGCTGGGCGGGTCGGTGGTGGAGATGGCTGCAGAGACCGGTGGCGCCGTTGCCGGCAAGGTAGCCGCTGCTGGCGGGACGGTTGCAGAGCGAGCCAAGGAGGGGGCCCGTTTGGCAGCCGATGCGCAGCTAGAGGCTCGGAGGCGCAAGTACGCTCCTGTATTTCCGGACGAGTTCTGGAGCCCGGATTACGACCTACCGAATATGGTGATCATCGAAGATGAGGACAAGCGCAAGGACATCGACGTATGCGAAGGCGCCATAGGATGGTTGACGAAAGCATCAAATGGGGTGGAGATACTTCATCTGTACCACGCCTTTGCCGATGAAAGTGGACTATCGTTTCACCCGCTTGTCCAGATGGGTGCAGTCTACATACGCGATCCATCCGGGCTTGACCGTTTCCTCGATCTCGAAAGTCTGTACCAGGTAATTCAGAAGGAGAAGATGTCCGAGCTTCAACATGTCGCTTATTGCCTGGGGGCGAAATGCTGCACGCTTGAAATGCGCGAAACGCAAGTATCCGACTTGAAACGGGGCGGCCAAATCAAGGCATCAGCGAAGAAAGTGGGCGAGGGTTCGGGGTCAGGCGGTGTTTCCGCCGATCGTAGCGAACAGATTTCCGAAGATAGGCGTATGCTCTTCGAGCGACGATTTTCTGGAAGCGATGAGGTTAGTCGACCGCCGCTCAATTGGTATAAAAACGACAAGGAGGTCAATGCCCTCATTGAAATGCGTTGCTCGGATAGTCCGACAAACGCGATACGGGATTACGTGGTGAACATTGACTGCCGATCGTCTGCCACGCTGGCGCAGACTCGTGCCAGTGAGATAGATTCAGCATTGAGGGGGCTGAAGGTGTCGATCGGCACCTCTCTGCAAGAGGAATGCTACCGCGAAAGTCGGCAAACGATGGTGTTCACCGTTCTGTTCTGAAAGAAAAGAGAGCTTCGGACGATCGCAGAAGAAAAATGGGGCAGGAAGCGGGTCGTTAGCCCAAATATCCCAAAAACGGCAGGTAGTCTTGGGCGGAGTCGGGGACGGCCAGGGTGACATCCTGACCCATGGCGTTCACGGTGACCACGCTGGGGTCGTCGTAGGTGGTGATGGTGGCATCGGTGCCGCCGTAGCTGATGTCGGCGCTGCCGGTTTTGCTGATGCCGGCGGGTAGGGTGGTCACTTCCCAGTTCTCGATATCCAGGGCGTTGATGGCGGCATCCACCTGGGAGCCCGACATGCCGGTGATCTCGGCGATGCGGTCGCGGTTGTTCCGCAGCGCCTCGTTGGCCTTGGCCTTCAGACCGCTGGCGTCCAGGGCGGCGTTGGCAGCGGCGTTCTTGCCGTTCTCGAACAGTCCCGCCAGGGGGTTTTGGAATTCGCCCAGGCCGGCGAAGGGCGAGCCGATGCCCATTTGGGGCAAAATGCCGAATACGCCGATAACGACGATGAACGCGAAGATGAGGCCGAGCAGGGCCTTGATGATCTTGTCCATGGTGGGCCTCCTCGTTCGGAGCGGTCTTACGCCGGTGGCGGGGCGAAGCTCCGGATATCTCTCGCAGAAGGGCGCCGTCGGTGGTGCGTGCAATGCTCGGTTTCGGCGAATCTGTAATGCGATTCGACGGTGCCGCCGGCCCATGGTAACCCGCAATGGCGGCCTCCATAATTCCCCCGCAGCATCTTCAAAGGTTGCCGATGAGATGTCCAGGGAATGCCCACGCTCCTGAACGAAACCTGAAGGACGGGGCTTCCGCAATGCTTGCTTGCGAATTTTCGTTGTCCTGAGGGGGAAATCGTGTATCCTAGGCCCCACGCGAAAACGCGCGGCCGCCGGTTGCGCGCCTTCGGTCCTGCAAACCCCGCGCACGTAAAAAACTCAAGTTGGGGAAATCGTGCGAATGTCGCGGCCGCCGTTCGAGAGCGGTCCAGAGGAGGAGAGAGCCCGTGAAGCTGATCGTCACCGAGAAGAACGACGCGGCGGTGAAGATCGCCGACCTGTTGGGAGCCACCAAGCCCAAGGCCGACAAAGTGTTCAATACGCCCGTGTACCGGTTCGATGTGGACGGGGAGGAGTGGGTGACCATCGGCCTGCGCGGCCACATTCTGGAGCCCGACTTCACGCCTTCCCTGGTATATAAGAAGCGCGGCGGCTGGTCTGGCGTGACCGCCGAGGGCGAGGCCGTGCCGGCCGCATTGCCCACGAGCCTGCCCACGCCGCCCTTCAAGAAAAAAAAGCCCTTCACCGCCGACGGTGTGGAGCTTAAAGGCTGGAAGATGGAGGCGCTGCCCTATCTCATCTACGCGCCCATCGAGAAGCTGCCCAAGGAGAAGGACATCATCCGCTCGCTGAAGAACCTGGCGAAGAAGGCCGACTCCATCGTCATCGCCACCGACTTCGACCGCGAGGGCGAGCTGATCGGATCGGACGCGCTGTCGTGCTGCCGCGAGGTGAACGGGACGGCGCCAGTGTCGCGCGCCCGTTACTCGGCCTTCACCAAGCCCGAGATCACCCATGCCTTCGCGAACCTGGTGCCCATGGACGACGATTTGGCCGCGGCCGGCGGCTCGCGCCGCGACATCGACCTCATCTGGGGCGCCGTGCTCACGCGCTACCTCACGCTGGTGAAGTTCGCCGGCTACGGCAACGTACGCTCGTCGGGCCGCGTGCAGACGCCCACCCTGGCCATCATCGTTCAGCGCGAGCGCGAGCGCATGGCGTTCGTGCCCGAGGACTACTGGGTCATCCGCGGCGCCTTCGATGCCGCCGCGACGAGCGGGCCCACCGCAGGTGACGGCCCCGAGGCCTTCGAGGCGCCCCACGCCACCACCCGCTTCAAGGTGCAGGCCGAGGCCGACGCGGCCATGGCCCACATTCAGGGCGCCACGAGCGCCCGCGTGGTGTCGGTGGAGAAGAGGAAGCGCACCGTGGCCGCGCCCGTGCCCTTCAACACCACCTCGCTTATGGCCGCCGCGTCCGCCGAGGGCATCTCGCCGGCGCGCTGCATGCGCATCGCCGAGAGCCTGTACATGGACGGCTACATCTCCTACCCCCGCGTGGACAACACAGTGTATCCCGACTCGCTGGACCTGGCCGAAGTGGTGAACGCCATCGCAGGCAATCCTGCCTACGGCCCCTACTGCAAGGAGCTTCTGGCCGCAGGGCCCTTGAAGGCCACCCGCGGCAAGACGGAGACCACCGACCACCCGCCCATCTATCCTACGGCCAAGGCGACGCCGGACGACCTGTCGCCGGCCGACTACAAGCTGTACAACCTCATCGCCCGCCGCTTTCTGGCTACGCTCTCGGGCCCGGCCACGGTGGAGGGCACGAAGGTGACGCTGGATGTGGCCGGCGAGCCGTTCGTGGCCAAGGGCGACGTGCTGGCCACCCCGGGCTTCCGCGCCATCTACCCCTACGGCCTGAAGAAGGACGAGCAGCTTCCCTCGCTCGCCGAGGGCGCGACCATCGCCTTCAACGGCGCTACCTGCACCAAGAAGCAGACCGAGCCGCCCGCGCGCTACTCCCAGGGCAAGTTGGTGCAGGAGATGGAGAAGCTGGGCCTGGGCACCAAGTCCACCCGCGCCTCCATCATCGAGCGCCTCTACCAGGTGAAGTACGTGCAGAACGACCCGATCGAGCCCTCGCAGCTGGGCATCGCCGTCATCGAGGCGCTCGACAAGTTCGCGCCGCATATCACCCACGCGGAGATGACCGCCGAGTTGGAGCATTCCATGGACCGCATCGCCGAGGGCGAGGTGACCAAAGCCGAGGTGGTGGACAAGTCACGCCAGCTTCTGTCCGAGCAGCTGGAGAGCCTCATGCCGCACTCCGAGGAGGTGGCCGAGGCCCTGTCCGACGCTGTGGCCGCCGACGCCTACGTGGGGCCCTGCCCCAAGTGCGGCAAGGACCTGCAGTTGCGCGCGAGCCACAAGACCAAGTCGATGTTCATCGGCTGCGCCGGCTGGCCCGACTGCGACGTCACCTATCCGCTGCCCAAGGGCAAGATAGAGGCGGTGCCCGAGAAGTGTCCCACCTGCGGCATGCCCCAGGTGAAGGTGACCGCCTTCCGCAGCAAACCGCGCGTGCAGTGCATCGATCCGAACTGCGCTTCCAACCAGGAGCCCGAGGTGGTGGTGGGGAAGTGCCCCGCCTGCGCGGCCAAGGGCCTGGACAAGCAGCTGATCGCCCGCCGCAACCCGCGCACGCTGAAGCGGTCGGTCACCTGCGAGAACTTCGACGAGTGCCAGACGCGCTACCCGTTGCCCCAGTACGGTGACGTGGTTCCCACCGAGGAGGTGTGCGAGCACTGCGGCGCGCCCATGGTGGTCATCAAGACGGCCCGCGGCCCCTGGAAGCTCTGCCCGAACTTCGACTGTCCCGGCAAGGAGGAAGAGGAGAAGGCCAAGGCGGAGAAGAAGGGCGGCAAAGGCGGCAAGAAGACGGCGGCCAAGAAGAAGTAGCTCGGCTGCGAAGCGCTCGGAGGTGCCTGCTCGCAGCCCGCTGAGCGCTGTTCCCCGCTGCGAACGCGATCAAAGAAATAGCGGAGATGACGCACATAAGATAGCCCCATCCCAGCACGCTTGCTGCTGGCGTGGGGCTATTTCTTAGCAATCGCGTTCTTCGCGGGGCGCTCAGAGGGCTGCGAGCAGGCACCTCCGAGCGCTTCTTGCGTGGTTGCCTTTGTTGGGCCCTAGTGAGCGGCTTGCTCTATCTGGCGATAGAGGTCGCGGCCCTTCGTGTCCACGGCGACGTAAGCGGGGAAGTCTTTCAGCTCGAGCTTGCGCAGGGCCTCGGTGCCGAGGTCTTCCCAGCCGATCATCTCGCTTGCGGTGACGGCCTTGGCCAGAAGTGCGGCGATGCCGCCGACGGTGCAGAGGTAGACGCTGCCGGTTTCCTTGCAGGCCTGCACGACCTCGGGGCTGCGCTTGCCCTTGCCGATAGCGGCCACGATGCCGGCCGCGAACAGCTGGGGCGTGGCGAAGTCCATGCGACTGGCGGTGGTGGGGCCGACCGAGCCCAAGGGGCGTCCGGCGGCGGCCGGCGTGGGACCGGCGTAGAAGAGGGTGGCGCCTTCCAAATTGAAGGGGAGGCGCCCGGTGTCTTCCAGACATTGCAGCGCGCGCTCGTGGCCGGCGTCGCGCATGGTGTACACGGGGCCCGAGAGCAGCACCTCGTCGCCGGCTTCCAGATTCGCGACGTCTTCCCGCGAAAGCGGCAGGGTGAGGGACACGGTTTTCGCCATGGGGTTTCCTTTCGAATGATGCTTCGGGTGGCGGGGAGGTCCTTCGACTCGCTCCGCTCGCTCGGGGTGACGGGGGGGGATGGCTCGCTTGGGATGATACGGGTGAGCTCGCTCGGGGCTGCGGGCCGCGTTGCTCGGGCTGCCGCGAGGGGGCAGCCCGCTATATAAGCCTCACGGAGGCGCTGCGCATGGCGCAGCAGCCCATGTTCACGGCTACGGGCAAAGCGGCGATGTGGCAGGGGGCCGTCTCCAGGTGCACCGCGAGCGCGGTGGGCGCGCCGCCCAGGGCCGCCGGCCCGATGCCGAGGGCGTTCACCTCGGCGAGCAGCTCCTCCTCGAAGGCGGCCGCCTCGGCGCTGGCCGCGGCGCTTCCCACTTCGCGCAACAGCGCGTGCTTGGCGAGGCCGGCCACCTTGTCGAAGGTGGCGCCCACGCCCAGGCCGATGACGAGCGGCGGGCAGGCGTTGGCCGCCTTCTCGCGCACGCAATCGAGCACGACCTGGCGCACGCCGGCCGCACCCGCCCCCGGCGGCAGCATGACCACGCGGGAGGCGTTGTCCGAGCCTCCGCCTTTCAGCAGCACGTGCAGGGTTGCCCCCGCGCCGGGCACGAGCTTCAGTTCGCAGAAGGCCGGCGTGTTGTCGCCGGTGTTCGCGCGGTCGAACAGGGCGTCGCGCACAAGCGACATGCGCAGCCGCCCGTCGGTGTAGGCGCGGGCCACGGCGTCGTCCACACTGCTGAAGATGTTGCCGGGCACGGCCAGCTGCTCGCCGACTTCCAAGCACACCCATACGCTGCCGGTGTCCTGGCAGAGCGGTACGCCATCAGCTTCGGCGATGCGCGCGTTCTCCAGAATGCGGTCGAGCACCCCGGCGGCCCGGCTTGCGGGCTCGGTTTGGGCGCGGGCGCCTTCCACGGCGCGGCGGAAATCGGGCCGCAGCGTGACGGCGCTGTGGCGGATGGCGCTATAGACTGCCTCGGTGACGACTTGCGCGTTGAGCTCTTGGGTCACGGGGTTCCTCCTATTTTGCTATCAGCGTCGGCGCGGCCTTCATTGGAGGTGTGCCGCTGGCTGATTTCCCAACTGCTGCTGATTATTGTCGGCGAAATTGCGTTTGTTAGGCTCAAAAGTGCGCGAAAAAGGAAAAACGGAGGGGAAATTCGCCGAAATGGGCTCTTTGACGGCCAAATGAATCGATTCAGGGGCGTTGGGAATTCGCCCAATGCTAACAAACGCAATTTGAATGGCAGAATCTCAAAGAAATTGGGCAACGGCATCAGGCTTTGAGCGAGGGTGTGGGTTGGATGGGAGACGTGACGGCGTGCATCGACTTCGTGGCCCGCTTGTGCGTGTAGCTTGTGCGCAATGGCTCCGAGCGGGGCCCGTTGGGGTACAATAGGCAGGTTACCGAGGAGATTCGTTCTAAGGATTTGGAACCTATGGATATCGCCGCCGAAGCGCTTGCGAAGCATGCGGAATGGAAGGGCAAGATCGCCTTCGACCCGAAGATGGACATTGCCACGCGCCACGACTTGGCCGTGGCCTACACGCCCGGCGTGGCCGAGCCCTGCAAGGTGATCGCCCAGAACCCGGAGGCGGCCTACGACTACACCCTGAAGGGCAACACCGTGGCCGTGGTGTCCGATGGCAGCGCGGTGCTGGGTTTGGGCAACATCGGTCCCGAGGCCGCCATGCCGGTCATGGAGGGCAAGGCCGTGCTGTTCAAGCAGTTCGGCGGTGTGGACGCCTTCCCCATCTGCCTGGACACCCAGGATGTCGACGAGATCGTCGAGACGGTCATCCGCATCGCCCCGGCTTTCGGCGGCATCAACCTGGAGGACATCGCCGCCCCCCGCTGCTTCGAAATAGAGGCGCGCTTGAACGACGCGCTGGACATCCCCGTCTTCCATGACGACCAGCACGGCACCGCCATCGTGGTGCTGTCGGGGCTCATCAACGCCCTGCGCCTGACGGGCAAGAGCGCCGCCGACGTGCGCGTGGTGGTGAACGGCGCGGGCTCGGCGGGCATCGCCATTGCCAAGCTCATGCTGGCCTACGGCTTCGCGAACGTGACCATGTGCGACCGCTTCGGCATCGTGAGCTCGGCCTATGAGGGCCTGAACGACGCCCAGCGCGCCATGCTGGCGGTGACGAACCTGGACGATAGGCAGGGTACGTTGGCCGACGCCATGACCGGTGCCGACATCGTGGTGGGCGTGTCGGCCCCCGGGGTCATCACCGGCGAGATGGTGGCCTCCATGGCCGACGATGCCATCGTGTTCGCCATGGCCAACCCCACTCCCGAGATTTTTCCCGACGAGGCGAAGGCCGCCGGCGCGCGTGTGGTGGGCACGGGCCGTTCGGATTTCCCGAACCAGGTGAACAACGTCATCGCCTTCCCGGGCATTTTCAAGGGAGCCCTTGAGGCCCGTGCCGAGCGCATTACCGAGCCCATGAAGCTGGCCGCCGCCCAGGCGCTGGCCGACCTGGTGTCCGATGAGGAGCTGGCCGAGGACTTCATCATGCCCGACCCCTTCGACGCGCGGGTGGCCGACGCCGTGGCCGCCGCCGTGCGCGCCTGCGCCGAGGCCGAGCGCGCGGAGGACTAGCCGTGCCGCAGGCTCTCTCGGACAATCAGCGCGGGCTGTTCGTCACCTTCGAAGGTGGCGACGGCGCGGGGAAATCGACCCAGATCCGCTTTCTCGCGCGGTTCCTGGAAGATCGCGGCCGCGAGGTGCTGCGCCTGCGCGAGCCTGGCGGCACGGCTGTTGGCGAGGCCCTGCGTCGTGTGGTGCTCGATCCGGCCCACGGGGCCATGAGCGACCGGGCCGAGCTGCTCATCTACGAGGCGGCCCGGGCGCAGATCGTGGACGAGGTGATACGCCCGGCACTCGCGCGCGGCGCGGTGGTGCTGTGCGACCGTTTCTACGATTCCACGGTGGCCTACCAGGGGGCCGGGCGCGGCTTGGACGGCGCTTTCATCGATGCGGCGAACCGCTTTGCCTGCGATGGCCTGGTGCCCGATGTCACCGTGCTGCTGGTGGCCCCCGAGGCCGCGGTGCGCTCGCGCATGGGGCGTCGCGCCGGGGCCGACCGCCTGGAGCAGGCAGGCGATGCGTTCCATCGTCGAGTGGCCGAGGGCTTCGCGGCCCTGGCGGCTGCCGAGCCGGAGCGCGTGCGCACGGTGAGTTCCCAGCTGCAGCGGGTGGATACCTTCCGCGCGGTGCTGGCCGAGTTGGTCCCGGTGCTGCCCGAGGCGGCCGAGGCCCTGACCGACGGCGAGTATCTGGACGCGCTGGTGTCGCAGGTGATGGACGAGAAGCGCCGCGAGCGGGAACGTGAGCGCAAACGCAAGAACGCCCGCAAGCGCGGCCGCGGCGGCAAGGGCGCGCGCGGCGGCGGGTCCTCGAAGGGGCCCCGCGGCGGCAAAGGCGCGCGCGGTGCTGCAGACGGCAAGCGCGGTGCCGGGAAGTCCTCCAAGAGCGTCAAGAAGGGGGAGCATCGTGGCTGATTCCTTCGAAAACATATTGGGGCAGCCGAAGGTACGCGAGTTCTTGCGCGCCTCGGTGGTGTCCGAGCGTGTGACCCAGGCCTACCTGTTCGTGGGGCCGGCCGGCTCCAACAAGACCCTGGCGGCCTACGCCCTGGCCCAGGCGCTCATGTGCCCCAAAGGCCCCAAGGGGCCGCGCGGCGGCATGTGCGGCGATTGCAACCGCTGCGACCGCGTGATGCGTCGCAAGCACCCCGACGTTCGCTACTTCGCCCCGGCCGGCGCCAGCGGATATCTGGTGGAGCAGGTGCGCGAGATTGTGGCCGACACCGCCATGGCGCCTATTCAGGCCGACCGCAAGATATACATCCTCGATCGGGTGGACCAGCTGGGCGCGAGCGCTGCCAACGCCTTCCTGAAGACCTTGGAGGAACCGGCCGACGACGTGGTGCTCATCTTGCTCGCCCGCACGCGCGAGGCCGTGCTGCCCACCATCGTGTCGCGGTGCCAGGTGGTGCCCTTTCGGCATATTCCGGCGTCCGAGGCTGCCGGTATCGTATCCCAGAACACCGGTGTGCGCGCCGAGGCCGCCCGCGCCGCCATCGAGGCCTGCGGCGGCTCCATCACCGGGGCCGTGGCCTTCCTTCAGGCGCCCGACAATGAGCGACTGGCGTTCCGCACGCGGCTGTTCGAGTCGCTGGCGCGCCTGGACTGCGCCGACGATTGGGATGTGATCGAGATGGCCCGCGGCATCGTGGAGGCCTCGAAGGCCCCGCTGGATGCCGTGCGCGCCTCCCAGGAGGCCGAGCTGGCCGAGAACGCCGACTTTCTGGCGAAGTCGGCCATTCGCCAGATTGAGGCCCGCAACAAGCGCCAGCTGTCGGCCAAGACCACCGAGTACCTGCGCCAGACCACCTCGCTCGTGCGGTCGTGGCTGCGCGACGGCCTGATGGTGGCCGCCGGCGCCCCCGATCTGGTTATCAACCGCGATATCGCGGAAACGCTGACGGCGCGGTTTTCCGGAGCCGATGCGGCCCGCCTGTCCCGCGCCGTGGCGAAGGTGGACGACTGCGAGCAGGCCCTTGCCTATAATGTATCCCCAGAAACGTGCATCGATGCGTTGCTGTTCGACGTAAGAGAGGTTTTACATGGTTCGGGTAGCACCGATTAACTTGACCTTCAATCCCCGCACGCTGTGGTTCGATCCCGGCGACTTGGAGATTGCGAAAGACGATCCCGTGGTGGTGCGCACCGCCCGCGGCACCGAGTTCGGCATTGCCGCCAGCGAGGTGATCGAGGTGTCGGAAGAGCAGGTGCGCGCCTTGAAGAGCGCCCTGCGCCCCGTGGAGCGCATCGCCACCGAGGAGGATGTGGAGCGCGCCCGCGAGATGGAGGAGAAGTCCCGCGAGGCGCTGCCCGTCTTCAAGGAGATGGCGCGCGAGGCCCACGAGGACATGCACCCCGTGTCGGTGGAGTTTCTGCTGGACGGCGACAAGGCCGTGTTCTACTTCGAGGCCGAGGAGCGCATCGACTTCCGCGAGCTGGTGCGCAAGCTGGCGAGCCGCTTCCACGTGCGCATCGACATGCGCCAGATCGGCGTGCGCGACGAGGCGCGCATGGTGGGAGGCGTGGGCCACTGCGGCCAGGAGCTGTGCTGCAAGCGTTTGGGCGGCGAGTTCTGCCCGGTGTCCATCCGCATGGCCAAGGAGCAGGGGCTGTCGCTGAACCCGCAGAAGATCTCGGGTCTGTGCGGGCGCCTCATGTGCTGTTTGCGCTACGAGTTCGATGCCTACAAGGACTTCAAGGGCCGCGCGCCCAAGCTGAACGGCACGGTGACCACGCCGGCCGGTCCGGCCAAGGTGGTCGATCACGACGTGCCCCGCGAGATCGTGTCGCTGAAGGTGGAGGGCGAGAAGCCCGTGAAGGTGCCCCTGGCCGATTTCGACCCGGCCCCCGAGGGCGCGGCGCGCCCCAACACGGTGGGCGAGGAGGCCTGGGAGCGGGCCACCACCGAGCACGGCGCGCTGCCGGGCGAGTCGCTCATCTTCTCCACGAGCCAGTTCACCGGCTCGGACAAGCTGGCCGAGGGCGCGAAGGTGCGCCATACCGGTGGCGGCCGCAAGGCCGGCGAGGGCCGTCGGTCGAAGGGATCGTCGTCCGACCGCGGGCGCTCCAAGCGCTCGGGCGGCCGCGGCGATCAGGCCGCCGCTCCGGCCGCGCCCCCGCGCAAGCGCCGCCGCTCCACGAAGCTTTCCGCCGGCGATGACGGGCACGGTTTGGAACGCGTGTCCACCTCGCGCGACGAGAGCGCCGGCGACACGACGGCCCCCAAGCCGCGGCGCAGCCGCCGGTCGAAGGACGGCGCCTCCCGCGGCGGCGAGCAGGGTGCGTGCGGATCGCAGGGGCAGAGCCGCTCCAAGGACGGCAAGGGCGCGGGCGCGAAGGGCGCATCGGGGACCGGTGCCGGCAAGCCGCGCGGCGGTGCGCGTCCGGGGCAGAAGTCGTCGGGCCTGGCCGCCGGCCGTCCCGACCGCGCCGAGGGCGGCGCCCCCGCGAACAAGGACGGCGAGGCCCCGCGCAAGCCCCGGCGGCGTCGGCGCAGCCGCAAGCCCAAGGGCGACGGCGGAGGCACGGGCGGCGGTCAGCCGACCGCCCAGGGAGGAGCCGAGTAGATGAACGTGGACTACGCGCTTTTAACCGATCTGTACCAGATCACCATGGCCCAGGGCTACTGGGATGCGGGCAAGACCGACGAGGAGGCCTGCTTCACCATGTACTTCCGCGACTACCCCTTCAAAGGGGGCTACGCGGTGGCCTGCGGTATGGCCCAGCTGGCCGATCTGGTGGACCAGTTCCGCTTCAGCGACGAGGACATCGCCTATCTGGCCGGCCTTCAGGCACCGGGCGGCGGCCCGCTGTTCGACGCGCGCTTTCTGGACTACCTGCGCGATCTGCGCCTGACCGTCGATATCGACGCGGTGCCCGAGGGCACCATCGTGTTTCCCCACGAGCCCATCGTGCGCGTGACGGGTCCCATCATGCAATGCCAGCTCATCGAGACGGCGCTTTTGAACATGGTGAACTTTCAGACGCTCATCGCCACCAAGGCGGCGCGCGTGGTGCGGGCGGCTAAGGGGCGTCCCGTGGCCGAGTTCGGCCTGCGCCGTGCCCAGGGCCTAGGAGGGGTGTGGGCGAGCCGCGCGGCGGTGGTGGGCGGCTGCGCCTCCACTTCCGACGTGCTGGCCGGGCGCCTGTTCGACATTCCCGTGTCGGGCACCCACGCCCACTCCTGGGTGATGTCCTTCGACGACGAGCTGACGGCCTTCCGCGAGTACGCGCGCGTCTTCCCGAACAACTGCGTGCTTCTGGTGGACACCTACGATGTAGAGCGGGGCATCGAGAACGCTATCACCGTGGGGCTGGAGATGCGCGAGCGCGGCGAGCGGCTCGCGGGCATTCGCATCGACTCGGGCGACCTGTCGTGGCTTTCCAAGATGGCCCGGCGGATGCTGGATGCGGCGGGGCTTTCCGACTGCGGCATCGTGCTGTCGAACGATCTGGACGAGTACACCATCCAATCGATGCTGGACGAGGGGGCCGAGGTGGCCTCGTTCGGCGTGGGCACCAAGCTGGCGAGCGCCTACGACCAGCCCACCCTGGGCGGTGTGTACAAGCTGGCCGCCGTGCGCTCGGCCGCCAACGCGCCCTGGGAGATGCGCCTGAAGATATCCGAGTCGGCCGCGAAGCTGACCACCCCCGGCGTGCTGGATGTGCGCCGCTACTACCACGCGGACGGTCGGGTAGCCGGCGACATGGTGTTCGACGTGAACTTCCAGCCCGACGGACGCGAGGTGATTGTGGACCCCATGGACGATCTGCGCCAGAAGAAGCTGGCGGGCCTGCGCTTCGAGACGCTGCTGGCGCCGCTATCTCGTGGCGGGCGCGTGGTGCTGGAGCCTCAGTTCCGCAACGCCATGGCCGCCCGCGAGCGCGCGTTTGCCGGATTGGATACGCTGGACGAAACCCAGCTGCGCATGCTGAACCCCCACACCTACCCCGTTGGTTTGGAGTTGGGGCTGAACGACCGTCGCCGGGCCCTGGTGGCCGAGCTGCGCGGCATCGTGTAGAACCTGCGGGTGCCGGGCACGTGGCCGTGCGGCCGGTGCCGGCGTTTCCGTGCGAGGACGGCGCCGAGCCGTCGGAAAGGGGCTTTCATGGCCAACTGTCATCTGATTATCGACTCGTGCTGCGATCTGCCCGCGCGGCTCGTGCAGCGCGAGGGGGTCACGCTGATGAAGTTCCCCTACATGATGGACGGGGGCACCTTCGAGGACGATCTGTTCGAGAGCGCCTCGGCGGAGGACTTCTACAACGCCATGCGCAAGGGCTCCGAGCCGAGCACCGCGCAAGTGGCGCTGCAGACGCTGACCGAGACGTTCACCGCGGCGGCCCAGCAAGGCACGCCCTGCGTGTATCTGGCGTTCTCGAGCGGGCTTTCCGCCACCTTCGACGCGGCCTGCGTGGTGCGCGACCAGGTGCTGGCCGCGTATCCCGATTTCGAGTTCTACCTGGTTGACACGCACCTTGCCAGCGTGGCCGAGGGCCTTTTGGTGTACGGGGCGCTGGAGCAGCTGGAGAAGGGCATGAGCGCCGCCGAGCTGGCCGCCTGGGCCGAGGAGGCCCGCTGCTTCGTGAACGAGGAGTTCATGGTGGACGACCTGGGCGCCCTGCGCCGGGGCGGCCGCATTCCGGCTTCGGTGGCCGTGGCGGGCGCGGCGCTGGATGTGAAGCCGCTGCTCGTCATCGGCGAGGACGGCAAGCTGGCGCTGACCGGCGTGGCTCGCGGCCGCAAGAAGGGCATCAAGCAGCTGGTGGAGTACTACAAGAAGAACGTGGATCCGGCCGGTCCCACCCATGCGGCCGTCATCGGCCACGCCGACTGCCCCAAGGACGCGGCGCGCTTGAAGGAGGCCCTGCTGAAGGAGGACCCGAACCTGCTCGTGCTGGAATGCAGCATCGGCCCGGTTATCGGCAGCCATGTGGGGCCCGAAATGCTGGCCGTGGTGTTCTGGGGCCACGACAAGCGCGACAACCTATCGGTGGCCGACCGCATCGCCCGCAAGGTGAAGGGAGAGAAGTAATGGCGACCTCATACGCCTACGTGGGTGCGCCCACGTTCATCGCCGCGGTGGAGGGGCGCCTGGCCGATGCCGGCTTCGTGCGCGCGTCCGATGCTACCTCGGCCGATATCGTGATCACCTTCTGCACGTCGGCCTCGGCGTTGGAGGACCTGTATTTCGGCGACGACGGCCTGGTGACCAGCGTGGCACCGGGCTGCACGTTGGTAGACCTGTCGGCCACCACGCCGAACTTCGCCCGCGAGATAAACGCCGTGGCCACGGTGAACGACCTGGTGATGGTGGAGGCCCCGCTCACGGTGCGCTCGCTGGTGGCACCCGAGGCCTTCTGTCGCGAGAACCTTCTGGGGCCGGTGGCCTCCGAGTCGGAACTGACTGCTGAGGTGCGTGCCCTGTTGGGTGCCATCTTCGGCGAGGTGGTGGAAGTGGGCGCTCCCGGGCGCGCCCAGCTGATGCGCAACACGCGCACGCTGCCCTTGGCGGCGGCGCTGGTGAGCGCCATCGAGGCCGTGGCCCTGGACGATGCGGCGGCCCGCTCGGTGGGTGCTTTGGATGCCGACCAGATGCCGCTTTTCAGCCCGGTGAGCGCCGATCCGGTGGTGCAGGCCGTGCGTCAGGAACGCTTTACGGGCGCCTATACGGCCGAGATGCTTCTGGCCGAGCTTTCGGCGGCGCTGATGGCCGCCGACGACGCCGAGGTGATTCTGCCGGGCGTGGAGGCCACGATGCACCTGCTGGAGCTTTTGGCGGTTATCGGCGGCGCCGACATGGCCCCGGCAGCGTTGGCGCTGGTGTACCGCGACGAGGAGGCGGGCGCGGCGGCCGGGCTCGACTGGACCCGTGCCGAGCAGGCCTACGGCGGTGGCCATCATCACGATCACGACCACGACGACGATGACGACTGGGGTGGCTACGACGATGCCGACTGGAACGACCCGTCGGACTACGATGGCTTCGACTTCTCTGCCAACTAGCTGCGAGTCCTCGGGGCCGGGGGTGCGGGATACCTTGATTCGCTCAAACAGTCCTCGCTCTGCGGGAATGTCCGCTGGACATTCCCGTTCGCTGCGGAACTCGCTCGGTCAAGGCATCCCGCACCCCCTCTATGTATTGCCGTTTCCTTTGTGCGCGATGTTGCGAACGGCCTGTGATTCCGGTGAATAGTAAAGAAGAATGCAGCCTGTGTCCCCGGCGGTGCGGGGCGGATCGGGCGGCGGGGGAGCGCGGGGTGTGCGGAGCCGACGATCGTCTGATGGTGGCCCGGGCGGCCCTGCATTTCTGGGAGGAGCCGCCGATTTCCGGCGAGGACGGCAGCGGCACCATCTTCTTCGCCGGCTGCCCCCTGCGTTGCGTGTACTGCCAGAACGCCGATATCGCCCTCGGCGAGCATGCCCGCGAGATCACCGTGGAGCGCCTCGCTGCTATCATGGGCGAGCTTCAGGCGGCCGGTGCCCTGAACATCAACTGCGTGACGCCCACCCACTACGCGCCGCAGATTCGCGCGGCCGTAGCGGCAGCTCGGGCGGCGGGCATGGCGTTGCCGGTGCTGTGGAACACGGGCGGCTACGAGACCGTGGAGGCCGTGCGGGGGAATGCCGGCACGGTGGATGCCTATCTGACCGACTTCAAGTATGCCGACGCAGCCCTTGCGCGGCGCTACTCCCATGCGCCCGACTACCCCGCAGAGGCTCTGGCGGCCCTGGAGGCCATGGTTCAGGCGGTTGGCGAGCCGCGCTACGACACTTATCGCGGCCAGGAGCGCCTGGTGTCCGGTGTCGTGGTGCGCCACCTGATGCTGCCCGGCGCGTTGGAGGACTCGAAGGCCGTGGTGCGCCTGGTGCACGAGCGTTTCGGCAATGCGGTGCGCCTCTCGCTTATGAACCAGTACACGCCTGTGCTGGCCTCGGCGGCTGAGGCGGGGAATTCCCGGGCGGCCGCGGCGCTTGCGGCATGCCCCGAGCTGGCGTGCACGGTGCCCGACGCTGCGTACGAGGAGCTGCTTGATTTCGCCGATGCGCTGGGCGTGGAGGACTACTTCTGGCAAGAGGGTGGCGCCGCTGTCGAGAGCTTCATTCCCTCCTTCGACTTTACGGGAGTGTAGGCACCGCCGGCCCCGTGCCGGCTCGGTCGTCTCGCTGGGCTTCGTGTCCGGCCGATTATCGGGCTCGGGGCGCGTCGCCCTGCTCCACGAGGTTAATGAGCTCTTGGTGGGAATGTACGCCCAGTTTGGCGTAAATGTGACTTACGTGGGTCTTTACCGTGTTGTAGGACACTACGAGCTCTTCCTCGATGAACCGTACATTGCGCCCACGTGCCAGGTATCCGAACACTTCGGCCTCCCGCGCCGTGAGGCCGCAGGCTTCGCTCATTTCCCGGCAGCGCTCCTCGAGCGAGAACGTCTCTCCCGAGGGCGATTCCAAAACGATGGACGGTCGGAGGGGCTCCAAGTTGCGGATAGTGCCGGAAAAGCTGAACCCTCGCTGGACGATGACGACGTAAGCGATGATGGCGAACAACGCCAGGACGATGGCTCCTGAAGAAGCGGCAGGGTTAACGCTGGAAAGATTGGCGATGCGCCCCAGATTCGCTCCGATGAGCGTTCCCCACGAGCTCATGGCCGCGCCCCAGGCAAGAATGGGCAGGGCACTGGGATGGTTGCGCGATGCCAGGGCGATAAGCACGTAGTACATCAGGATCTCGAACAGGCCGGTGCCGCAGGCGAGCAGCGTGTTCGAGAGATCGCCGCGATCGGCGAAGACCGGCAGTGCGGAAGGGGCTATGAACAGGAGGAGCAGCCCTGCCGAGGAGCATAAGATGGATGCCTGGAACAGGGTGTCGGGCGACAGCGCAGTCGTCTTGAAGCAGGCGACGCCTACGAGCAACACGAGCGGAATGAGGGCGCCCAGGGCCAGGAGCGGTGTTGCCTCCACCTCGCCGAAGCGGAAGGTGAACCCGCAGAGCATGCGGAAAGCGAGCAGTGTCGCGAACAGCTGGTGGGAGAAGGGCAGGAACGACGAGGGCGAGGTGAGCGCGAGATTGGCGGCGCTTTCCTGGCTTGATGCCGCGTCGAGCACGGGACGTGCCCTGCGGTTGGCAAGCAGGATGGTTGCGAGGGGCAGAAGACAGAGCAGGATCATGTTCGAAACGGTTGGCAGGGTGGCGAAGACGCTGCGAAACGCAAACGAGAGTACGTAGGCGACGCTCACGCCGAGGCACAGTTTCTTCATGCCCATGTCGAGGCAGCCGAGGCAACCGACTATCTCGGCGATGCTCAGTCCGATGGTTATGGCCGATGCGCCCGCGATGAGTACCGGGGGAGCCGCGAGGGCGAGACCGATGGCCATGAGAAGGGCGCCCACTCCGAGGGATGCGATGCCGGCAACAACAAGGGCGCGTCCCGTAAACGGCTTTGGCTTCCAGTAAGAGACGATAGCCACCGCCGTGAGCGTGGCTCCGCCGAGGATCGCGCTGAGCTCGCGGGTCCAGGCGAAAACCGGATCGAAGAGGGGAAAGGCGCTGGAGTTGAGCAGCCAGTTGCTGGCGAAGATGGACGCGAAGATGAGAATGCGCAACACGAACAGATCGATGCGGTCGTTTTCGCGCTCGTTCACAGTTCCCCCTCCCTGTGCTCCCTTTTTCGCGCAGCGGTCGGTGCGGCGCCGAACCATTTTACCAATATGAGGCCTTGAGCGGGGAGAAGATGAGGAAATCACCCGAGTTGTATGAGGTGTTTCGCCTGGGTGATATGACGTGTTTTTCAGCTCTCGTGTCTAAGATTGCCCTTGTCGGCCATCGCCGGTGGGGCGGTGGGGGCAACGAAAATCCACGAGGAAGGGGATATCATGATGAACGAGTCTTTGGCTATGAGCCGACGCGCCTTTTTCGGCTTGGGCGCCGCTGCAGCGGTTGCGGGGGCGGCTTGCGCAGGATGCGCGCCGAGCGCCTCGCCGGTTGCAGAGGAACTGTCGGATACGGGCGCTCAGGATGCATGGCTGGGCGAGGAGCCCCCGATTGCCGATGAGGATGTTGTCGAGGTGATCGAGACCGACGTGCTTGTGTGCGGCGCGGGAACCTCGGGTCTGTTTGCCGCGTGCGCGGCGGCCGAGAACGGTGCTCGCGTGGTTTGCCTGGAGAAGGGCAGTATCGGCGGCGGCGTGCGCGACAACCTGGGTTCGCTCAACAGTCGCCTGCAACGGGAGGCTGGCTGCGAGATCGATGAGAACGAGATATGCAATGACCTCATGCGCTACGCCACCGGCTATGTGAACCCGAAGCTTTACCATATCTGGGCGCAGAACTCTGGCGAGGCGGTCGACTGGTATCAGGACCGTGTGGAGGAAGCTGGCTTCCAGCTGTTCTTCGAGGCAGCCAATAACGCCACTCCGACGTACTTCAAGCATTGGGCAACGGGACATATTCCCAGTTGGCCGGCTGATGCGGAGAGCTCTGGCCTGACCGATGTGGTGAACGGGAAGATTGTTCTGGGCGATTACGCGACGTCCCAGGGCGTGGAATTTCTCTTCAGCACGCCTATGGTGAAGCTGGTTGTGGAAGACGGCGCCGTCAAGGGTGCGTTTGCCAAGGGTCCCGAGGGTTATGTGAAGGTGCTGGCATCCAAGGGAACGGTGGTGTGCACCGGCGGCTATGCCCATAACGAGGAGATGCTGGAGGCGCTGCAGCCGCAAACAATGCGCAAGTATGCCGCCAACATCGCGGTGCCTGGTACGACGGGCGACGGCATCAAGGCGTGCCTGTGGGCCGGTGCGCGCATGGATGATGTGCACACGGCCATGGTGTTCGACCGTGTTGCGATCAAGCCCGACCAGGTGCAGAGCTACGATGCGCAGGGCGAGTTGTTCTGGATGGGGTCGAATCCCTGGCTGAAGGTGAACCTGAACGGGGAGCGCTTCATTAACGAATCGTCCCCGTACGACTACGTTCTCAACGCCGCCCTGAGCCAGCCGCACAACACCTTCGTCAATATTTGGGATTCCGACTACGAGCGCTATATCGAGCAGTTTGACGTGCATGGCTGCGCCCGCTTCCTGCCGTTCGAGAATGGCGCGCCGACCAATATCACCCTGGAGACGGTGATCGGCATGAACGAGGCGTTGCTGGAGGACGGGTTCATCGTGAAGGCCGATACCATCGAGGAGTTGGCGGAAGGCCTGGGCATTCCGGCCGAGAACTTGAAGAAGACGGTGGAGCGCCAAAACGAGAACTACGATAACCAGGTGGACCCCGACTTTGGCAAGGAGGCCTTCCGCCTCTCGCCGATTCGCAAGGCTCCTTTCTATGGCGTGCGCACGTCGGGCTATATGCTCTGCACGCTGGACGGCATCACTATCAACGAGCAGTTCCAGGCCCTGAACGAGGCGTGCGAGCCTATTGAAGGGCTCTACGTGGCGGGTGTGGATTCGGGTTCCTACTATGCCGGCACCTACCCGAATATGTCCACGGGCAATTGCTGCGGCCGCTCGATCACCTTCGCGCGCATGATCGGCAAGGCTCTCGCGGCCAAATAGCCGGGCTTCTTCGCCCTCCCTCTTGCAGGCGCCCCGTCGTCCTCCCCGGCGGGGCGCCTCGCTGTGCAGGGGTGGAAATATGTGCGGAGGATGCTCGGCCGGCAAGAGGGTCGCGGTGCGCCGCATGGGCCGGGCGAAGGGAGATGACTGTGAGGGGGGGACGGCCGTCGGTTTCCGTTGACCGCTGGGTGAACAAACGAGGCCGCGGGGGTTTCCGGGGGTTCCATGGTGTAGCATGGGCGGAAACTTTCGCCCGCGCGCCGGTGCGGGCGGGCCTGATGTTCGAGAGGAGACGTTGTGGTCAAGATCGTCACCGATTCCGTCGCTTCCATTCCCGCCGAGGTGGTGCGGGCGCGCGACATCGAAGTGGTGTCGCTGTACGTGAGCCGCGAGGGGCGCGAGTATCGTGAGGCCGATATGGACGTGGAGGCCTTTTACGAGGATATTGCAGACATGATCGATAATCCACCCACTTCGAGTCAGCCCTCTCAGCATGCGTTGGAAACGATATTCGAGCGCGCCGCCGAGGCCCGCGACGAGGTGCTGGGCGTGTTCATGTCGTCGAAGATGTCGGGTACGTTCGAGGGGGCCGTGCGCGCTGCCCGGGCTGTGAAGGAACGCTTCGGGCACTTCCATTGCACGCTGGTGGATTCCACTTCGAATTGCGGCGACGAGATGTTCGCCGTGCTGGATGCTGCCGATGCGCGCGATGCGGGGGCCACGCTGGGGGAATGCGCCCGGGCGGTCACCGATGCCGTGGCGTCGTCGCGCTTCATCTTCGCGCCGGAGAGCCTGGCGTTTTTGAAGGCCGGGGGCCGCATCGGGGGCGCCTCGGCGCTGCTCGGCGGCCTGTTGCAGATATCGCCCGTGCTGACCGTGGCCGATTGGGAAACGGCGACGCTCGCCAAAGTGCGCACGTGGAAGAAGACGCTGGCGCGCATGGTGGACACCTTCAAGGACGATATCGACGCTTGCGGGCTGAAACGCGTGGTGGTGCACTACATCGGCTCGGCGGCACCCGCCCTGGCCTGGGCCCGCGATGCGGTGGAACCGGTGGCGGGACGCGCGGTGGAGGTGTTGCCCGTGAGCCCGGTCATCGGCGTGCATGTGGGACCGGCTCTGGGACTGGCCTATGAGTGCGAGCGCCCCGTGCCCGGCAAACTGACGGCCTCGGCAAGCGAGCTGGTGTTCAGTTTGTAACTCGGCGTGGGCTGGGGAGCCTGCGGGCGGCCGCCTGCGCTCAACGCGCTGTCGCACGCAGGGCGGCGGGGGATTCCTGCAGTTCGGTGAGGTTCTTCCAGAAACGCTTCGGCATGAACTGGCGGCGTAGCTCGGGGTTGTAGCGAGCGTCGATGGACACGCTGCGGTAGAAGGTGCGCCAGGCTTCGGCGTACAGGGCCTCGTCGGTGCTGTCGCGGGGAAGGGCGCGCTGCAAGTCGCCGTTGCCGTGAGTGCTCACCAGATACCACTCGCCCCCGTCGTAGACGCCGGCCAGCTCGTGCACCTCGTCGTAGATGATGAAGGGCGCGTCGCCCATGCGCTCTACAAAGTGCGCCATGATAAGCGGCACCACCGAGGCCTTCGGGTTCACGCGCGCAAACCACAGGTCGGCCCCATCGCCGCGCAGGTGCTGGAAGCGCGCGAACTGGCGCATATGCTCGCATTCCTGGCTCACGGCGCGCGCGATGCGGAAGAGGTGCTCCACGGCCGGATGCGTGATGTCCGAGAAGGCGCGCCCGCGTTGCTTGGGGCAGGGGCCCACGCCGCCGCGGCCCTTGCAGGAGAGGCGCTTGCGGCACTGATCGCAGCGGCGGCGCTTCTGCTCGTCCATGGCGTAGCGCACGAAACGAAAGACCGCGGTGCCCGCATCCGGGTCGTCCGCGCAGGCGGCGCGCTTTACGGCCAGCGCGGCCGCCCAGCCGCAGGTTCGCTTCACGCCGCGCAGCACGCGCTCGGCTTTGGCTGGGTCGGTCTCGATGGCGGCCACGCGCTGCCCGAGACGCGGCTGCAGGCGCGCCTCGGGAGCCACGTCGGTGGGCTTCTCGTGCCGCTCGTACGAGACGAAGACGGCGGTGAGCAACCCTTCCAAGGAGCCGTCGTAGGCGTAGGCTACCTCGCTGTAGATTTCGGGAGCTGCGGAGCGCGGCTGGGCGGCGGTTGTCTTCGAGGAGGCCATGGGCTTCCCTATGCCACCGAGCGGAGTGCCGCGCCGCTCGGGGTTGCCTGCGTTCCTTCCAGGGCCTTGCGCTGGGCGGCGAAGGCCGCATCGAGCGCCGCACGGTTCGCCGGCGTTGCCTCGGGCAATACGGGCGGCTCCTCAACCGATTCGAAGAGGCTCATCTGCCCGGCCATTGCCTTGTCGGCGCGGCGTCCGTGGCGTCCACCCTGGATGGGGGCCGCCAGGCGCGCGTGCAGGGCATCGCGCGAGAAGTCGATGCCGGAGCCTCCCCAGGCACCGTTCATGGTGATGAAATAGCGCGCTCGCTTGTATGCGATGCCGAGGCGGCGCAACTCCGCCTCGCCGAGCGTGGACTGGCGGCGCGCGCGGCAGATGAGCTTCGCCCCGCGCACGCCGATGCCGGGCACCCGCAACAGTGCCTCCAGAGGCGCGGTGTTTACCTCTACGGGGAAGAAGTCCAGGTGGTTCAAGGCCCAGTTCGCCTTCGGGTCTACGTCTGGTTCCAGGAAAGGGTGTTCCTCGTCGATGATCTCCTCGACGCTGAAACCGTAGAAGCGCATGAGCCAGTCGGCCTGGTACAGGCGGTGCTCGCGGTTCAGCTGCACGGCATCGGTGGCGGGCAGGAGGGGATGGGCCACCGCGGGCAAATACGCGCTGAAGAAGACGCGCTTGAGCGACAGCTGCTGGTAGAGCGCCGCCGAGAGGTTCAGAATTTGGTGATCGCTCTCGGGCGTGGCGCCGATGATCATCTGGGTGGACTGGCCGGCCGGTGCGAAGGCCTGGGTCTTGCGGGCGATCTTCTTCGTTTGGTACACCGTGGTGCGCTTCTTCGCCAGCGACCGGGATTCCGCATCCTCGGCGATGGAATCGTGGATGTGTCGCATGGGGGCCAGGATGGAGCGGCGCGACTTGCCGGGGGCCAGCAGCCCCAGGCTCTGCCCGCTCGGCAGTTCCATGTTCACCGAGAGGCGATCGGCCAGCCGCCCCAGCGCGTCGATGAGCTCGACGGAGGTGCCGGGAATGGCCTTGGCGTGGATGTAGCCGCGAAAGCCGTATTCTTCGCGCAGGATGCGCAGGGCCTCCACCATGAGCTCGGTGGTGGCATCGGCGCTGCCCGCCACGCCCGACGACAGGAAAAGCCCCTCGATGTAGTTGCGCCGGTAGAAGCCGATGGTGAGGTCGGCCAGCTCGCGCGGGGTGAAGGCCGCCCGGCGCATGGCAGCGTTGCTGGCCCGGTTCACGCAGTAGCAGCAGTCGTGGACGCAGATGTTGGTCATGAGCACCTTCAGCAGCGTGACGCAGCGCCCGTCGGGGGTGAACGAGTGGCAGCAGCCGGCCTGCTGCGCTGCCCCCAGCTGCCCCTTCTTCCCGTCGCGTTGAACGCCCGAGGAGGTGCAGGCCACGTCGTACTTCGCTGCATCGGCGAGCACTTCCAGCTTCTCGATGACGTTCACCGCTGCCCCTCCGTTTCAGATTCGCATGAGCACACTTGTTCGCCCGAATGAATGTACGCTATACTACCCGAATATATGTTCGCGTGTCAATGGGGTCGTGCAGATCGTGCATCGAATTAAAAGACCAGTTCAGATCAATTTGCAAAAGTAGAAAAAGTTTGCAAAAGTAGAAAAAGTTTGCAAAAGTAGAAAAAGTTTGCAAAACTTCAGGTAGATAGTTGCTGCTCGAAGGGATAACTGTGCAGGCAAACAATCCGTTTACGCCGACGTTCGGCATTATTCCGCCGTTTATGGCGGGTCGAGAAGAACTTGTGGAGGAGCTCTCCGCAGCTTTCGCCCATGGCCTGGGGGACCCAAACTTGTGCACCATCGTGTCGGGCGCTCGCGGGACGGGAAAGACGGCGCTCCTCTCTTTTATGGGGGAGGAGGCGTCTTCTCAGGGATGGATTTGCGCGAATACGACTGCGGCAGAGGGCATGTTGGAAGATATATTACAGCAGGCCGAGAGCGGTGCCTGGGAGTTTATCGAGTCGCTGGAGCGCAAGCACTTGAGCGGCATCACGCTTGGTCAGTTCGTAGGGTTGGAATGGGAGAACGCTTCGGGCGATCCGGGGAATTGGCGCACTCGTATGAATCGCCTCCTCGATCAGCTCGGCGAGAAGGGCATCGGTCTTCTCATCACAGTCGATGAGGTGAAGGCGACGGTTCCGGAGATGAAGCAGCTTGCTCGCGTGTACCAGCATTTCGTCCGCGAAGGGCGAAACGTCGCTTTGCTCATGGCGGGCCTTCCCCATAGCGTTTCCGGGCTGCTGAACGACGAGGACGTGTCCTTCCTGCGCCGCGCCCGCAAGCATTCGCTGGCGCGCATTCCCGATCGCGAGATTCGCGGGGCGGTGGCGCTTACGGTGGAGCAGTCGGGCCGAACCATTGACGGGGCCGGGCTCGATGTTGCCGTCGAGGCGATTGACGGGTTCCCCTATATGATGCAGCTCGTGGGATATTATATGTGGGCCCAGCATCCCGGCGAGCGCGAGATAAGCGCGCAAGACGTCGCCCGGGGCGTGTCGCGCGCGCAAAAGGAGATGATCGAGGGCATCCTCGAGTACACCTTCCGCGATCTTTCCAAAGGCGACCTGCGTTTTCTCGTGGCGATGCTTCCCGATCAGAAGATGAGCGCCATGGCCGATGTGGCCCGGCGCATGGGCGTGAAGAGCAACTACGCCTCCCAATACCGCCGCCGTTTGCTCGAGCAGGGAATCATCGGGGAGCCGCAACGCGGTTACTTGCGATTCGACATGCCCGGCTTCCGCGACTATCTTGCAACCCGCGTCGAAGAGGGCGATCTTGCGTAGGCGCTGACGCGTTTGCCTGAAGTACTGCTTTGTCTGCGAGGTCGTCTCCGGTCCCGTTACCGCAGACGGCGCCTGCTACGGCGGCGCCGTGGAGCTAGCGCGCAGGGGGCCACTACGATGGCGTGCGGTAGGCGCGGTATCTTCCGGGTCCATTTCGCCGGCTCTGCGGAAACGGGTGGGGGAATCGGGTATCATGTTCCCCATGGAAAATATGAGGGCGGACCTCATGGGACGAAAGGGCGGCCATGGAAGCTTACAAGCGCGAGTTCATTGAGTTCATGGTGGAAAGCGACGTGCTGAAGTTCGGCGACTTCACGCTGAAGAGCGGGCGCAAATCGCCGTTCTTCATGAACGCGGGCGCGTACGTGACCGGCGAGCAGCTGCATCGGCTGGGTCTGTACTACGCCCAGGCCATCAACGACAACTTCGGGCTCGATTTCGACGTGGTGTTCGGGCCGGCCTACAAGGGCATCCCGCTGGCGGTGGTCACGGCCATGGCGCTTGAGGAGCTCTATGGCAAAAAGGTGAAGTACTGCTGCAACCGCAAGGAAGTGAAGGACCACGGCGCCGACGCGGGCAACCTGCTGGGTGCCGAGCTGCACGATGGCGACAAGGTCATCATGGTGGAGGACGTGACCACCTCGGGCAAATCCATCGACGAGACCTACCCTATCCTGAAGACGGCGGCCGATGTGGACGTGCGCGGGCTCATCGTGTCTTTGAATCGCATGGAGGTGGGAAAGGGCGGCGTCACCACGGCCCAGAAGGAGATTCAGGCGAAGTACGGTTTCCCGGTGGCCTCCATCGTGTCCATGGCCGAGGTGAAGGAGTGCCTGCACAACCATGAGGTAGCCGGGCGCGTGGTCATCGACGACGACATCGCGGCGGCCATCGACGCCTACTACGAGCAGTGGGGCGCTAAGGAGTAGCCGCTGTGGGGCGATCCCGTAGGGGGAGCGCTTCGGCGGAGGCGGCTTCGTAGGGGAGGGCCTCAGCGGAGGCAGCTTCGTAGGGGAGGGCTTCAGCGGAGGCAGCTTCGTAGGGGAGGGCTTTAGCCCTTCCGCTGGCCGGCAGCCGTGTGCGAGAAGGGCGGGCTGAAGCCCGCCCCTACGAGAGCTGTGGGAGTTGTGGGCGCTGCAGGCGCGCGGGGGCCGCTCCTACAGATTCCGGGAGGCGCCTCTGCGGGGTCTTTGGGGTTATTCGCCTTTTGTTTTCATTTGTCCCGTTTTCGGGCAGGGGAACGTGTAGAATAACTGATCATTGCCGGCGTGGCTCAACGGTAGAGCAACTGATTTGTAATCAGTGGGTTGCGGGTTCGATTCCTGTCGCCGGCTCCACGAATGCAAGCGGATCGGGAACGTCCCGGTCCGCTTTCTCGTTGTTGGGGCGAATACGCAGAAGACGCTTGCGGCGGTCGTGCTAGAATGGCTGGCGAACTATGAAGGGAAGGATTTCGAGTACCCATGGCAACCTACATCGCCCACTACCAGTCGCCGAAGGGGTCCTACGACCGCGAGCGGGGACTGTTCGAGTTCGAGAGTGACGCGCGGGCCGGCACGAAGGCCAATGCCCACGATGCGCGTTTGCGCATGCTGGAGCTGTTCGGCGCGGGCGCGGTGTCGTGGACCATTGAGAAGGTGGAGCGCAAGGGCGCCGGCCCTGCCGACAAGCAGGAGAAGATCACCGACGGCCAGCTGGCGCTCGATTTCCGTCCGCCCAAGCCCGAGCGCAAGCGGAAGCATTCGAAAGGATACTGGTGATATGAAGAAGAAGCATGTGAAGTTTCTGAAGCAACTGCTGGAGACGCCCTCGCCCACCGGATTCGAGGAGCCGGCAGCCGCGCTCGTGCGCGATCGTCTGGCCGATGTGGCCGACGAGATTGCCACCGACACCATGGGATCGGTGCGCGCGGTGCTGGCCGGCGCCGACGAGGGCGCCCCCTCGCTCATGCTGGCGGCCCATATGGATGAGATCGGCCTCATGGTTACTTACATTTCCGACGAAGGCTTCCTGTCGGTAGCCTCTCTCGGTGGCGTGGATGCGGCCATTCTGCCCGGCATGCGCGTGGACGTGCACACGGCCTCGGGCGTGCTGCGCGGCGTGGTGGGCCGCAAGCCCATTCACCTCATCGAACCCGACGAGCGCAAGAGCGTCACGCCGCTTTCGGGTCTGGTGATCGATCTGGGCATGAAGCCCAAGCGCGTGAAAAAGCTTGTGCAGGTGGGCGATCCCATCACCTTCGGTGTGGGTTTCGAGCGCTTCGGCGACGGCATGGCCGTATCGAAGTGCTTCGACGATAAGTGCGGCGTGTGGATCGCCTGCCGCGTGATGGAGGAGCTGGCCCAGGTGGGCGGCGCTCCGGGCGACTTCATCGCGGTGGCCACCACCCAGGAGGAGATCGGCACCCGCGGCGCGCAGACCTCCGCCCATGCCGTGAACCCGGACGTGGCCCTGGCCTTCGACGTGACTCACGCCACCGACTACCCGGGCATCGATAAGACCAAGTACGGCAAGATCGTCTGCGGAGCGGGCCCGGTCATCGCCCGCGGCCCGAATATCAACCCCATCGTGTTCGAGCGTTTGGTGGCGGCGGCCGAGGCCGAGGGCATTCCGTACCAGCTGGAAGCCGAGCCTTCCGTGACTGGTACCGACGCCCGCGCCATTCAGGTGGCTCGTGACGGCATTCCCACGGGACTCGTCTCGGTGCCGCTGCGCTATATGCACACGCCCACCGAGGTGGTGTGCCTGGCCGACCTGCAGGCCACCGTGCGCCTCATCGTGCGCTTTGCCCGCGACCTTACCCCCGACGTGAGCTTCGTGCCCGGCCTGGGCGATCGGGCGGCCGGCGTGCCGGTTGAGGAGGCGTAGGAGACGTGCCCAAGCGCGACGAGAAGCCCATCGCGAAGAATCGCCGGGCCTTTCACGACTACGAGATTCTGGAAACCTACGAGGCGGGCATCGAGCTGACGGGCACTGAGGTGCGCTCGCTGCGTGAGAACAACTGCCAGCTCACCGACTGCTTTGCGCTTATCCGCGATGGCCAGGTGTGGCTGAACAACGTGCACATTCCGCCGTATTCCAACGGCAGCATCTTCAACCCCGACCCCGATCGCAAGCGGCGGCTGCTGCTGCACAAGAAGCAGATTCGCTATCTGGACGCGAAGGTAGCCGAGAAGGGGCTTGCCATCGTCCCGCTGAAGATGTACTTCAACACCGACGGCCGCGTGAAAGTGGAACTGGCGCTGGCCCGCGGCAAGAAGCTCTACGACAAGCGCGCCTCCATGAAGGAGCGGGATGCGAAACGCGAGATCGACCGCGCCATGAAAGAGCGTTCACGTTAGGGAAACGAAAGCGCCGCCCCGCCGCCGCGAACGCCGATGGGTGGCATCATGAAACGGCAGCGGGCGCCTGGCGGCTCGCTGAAGGACGGACACGACAAAAGGAGCGCCACCATGGGTCTGGACGAAGAACTTGAGAGCATGGAAGATCTCGGCGAGACCGATGCCGAGTGGACCGACCAGGAAACCGAGCTTGAGGACGTCGAGGGCGACGAGGACGAGATCTTCGGCGAGGATGCCGCGGAAAGCGACGTGGAGCACGCCTACGACAGCTTCATGACCGAGGGCGAGACCGATTACGACGGCTGGGACGCCGAAGAGGTGGAAGAGGCCGTGGAGGCCGACGAGGAGGCCGACATCCTGCATTCCGAGGGCTATCACATCGAGGATGAGCCCGAGGAGGAGAGCGAGATCATCGAGATGGAGATCGAGGACGGCGACGTGCATGCCGTCATCGTGGACGAGTTCGACAACGAGATCGGCTTCGTGCTTCTGGACGAGGACGGCAACGAGGTGGAGTACTACTACGTCGACGAGGACAACGACAACGACGGCGTGCGCGTGGAGCGCACCTCCGACGGCGACGAGTTCGACTTGGGCATCAGCCGCGAGGGTGTGGCGGCGGCCACCAAGGACGTGAACGCCATCTACAAGGACGGTATGGCCGTGGCCTCGGAGCTGAAGGGCACCTTCGACGAGATCGCCGATTCCCTCAGCTTCCTGAAGAAGAAAAAGTAACGGCGACGCGTCGCTGTCAAATCGGCAACCAAGGACGCGTGCGAGCGCGCGGGCAACGGTGCGAGACTACCATGGACGGGAGCGATCGGGTTGATCGCTCCCGTTTTCGTTTCCGAGACTTAGGAGCTGAATATGTGCACAGGAGTCCGCTTCTCAGATGCCAAGGGCAATATGTACCTGGGCCGCAACCTCGATTGGTGCGAGTCCTACGGCGAGAAGGTCGTCGTCATGCCGCGCGGGGCGCGTATTCCGTCGCCTTTCCTCGGCACCATCGAGCCGAAGCACGCCTGCATCGGCACGGCCATCGTGGTGAACGGCGCTCCCTGCTATTACGACTGCGGCAACGAGGTGGGGCTGGCGGTGGCGGGCCTGAACTTCCCGGGCTATGCCTCTTTCGCCGAGGGTCCGGCCGACGGCGCGGTGAACGTGGCCGTCTACGAGTTTCCGATGTGGGTGGCCTCGCAGTTCGAGACCGTCGCCCAGGTGCGCGAGGCGCTGAAGAACGTGACGCTGGTGGCCAAGGCGCCCAGCGACGGCTACGCCGTGGCCCAGCTGCACTGGATCATCGGCGACGCCAAGGAGTCCATCGTCGTGGAGTGCCAGGCCGACGGCATGCACGTGTACGACGACGGCCTGGACGTGCTGACCAACCAGCCGCCTTTCCCGTGGCATGCCGAGAACGTGCGTAACTACATGCACGTGAGCAACGAGCATCCCGAGCCCGTGACCTGGACCCGCGACACGCTGAAGGCCTTCGGCACCGGCGCCGGCATGGCGGGTTTCCCGGGCGGCTACGACCCGGCCAGCCGCTTCGTGCGCGCCGCCTACCTGAACGCCAACTACCCTGCCGAGGAGGGCGAGGCCGCGAACGTGACGCGTCTGTTCCGCACCTTGGAGGGCTGCTCGATGTGCAAGGGCGGCGGCAAGATGGCCGACGGCCGCTACGAGTACACCATGTTCAGCGACTGCTACTCGGCCGCCACGCGCACCTACTACTGGTGCACCTACGACGAGCCCGCGCGCCACAGCGCGTGTTTGGACGACTACGATCTGGGTGCCAGCGAGCTGACGGTTATTCCCCAGTAGGGCCAGCTTGGGCGGTCGTCCCTTGACAGGCGCGGTGCGGCCGCTACAATGGACGAACCCTTAAGGGGGCGACTGGTTTCGACATGGTAAGTCCGAAACGAGGAGCAGGTCGTGGTCTCCTCGCCACGTTAAACAGGGGTAACGTCAAGTTAATTGGCAAAAACACTTCTAAGACCGGCTACTACATGCCGGCCGCCATGGCTGCCTAACAGCAGTTCTGGTGATCGCCGAACCCGGTGTTTCCCCGAACCGGGCAAGGCGTCAACTTAAGGGGAATGCCCCGCGGCACGTAGCCGGTATGGCTGCGGGAAAGATTGAACCGACTAGGAGCGGCCACGTTGGTTGGCGAACCGATCCGCTCCGAACCCCGATCGCCAACTAAGCTTGTAGAGCCTCGTGGACGATTTAGTATGGACCGGAGTTCGATTCTCCGCGCCTCCACCAAAACGTTCGGGCCCCCGCGCCGCCGACCTGCCGGCGCGGGGGCCTTTTGCTTGCCGGGGGGGGATTGCGGCGGGCGAAAGCGCGGGTGTCGGCGGAGGGATCGGGGCTTTGGGGAATACTGCGCCCAAATCTTAAGGAAAACGGTCATATTCTGGTAAAACTCTGTCATTTGACGTAAGTTTCGTGGATGGCTCGTGGTGAATGCGCGCGGTCGTTGCCAGGGCGTGCGCTTCTGTGTGAAAGTAGCCCCATTAACCATTGAATGTCCGTGGCGGAAGCGGCGCGGTGTCGTATAATCGTCGGACGGACTGAAACGGCACGGGGGCGCGGCCTCCGTTGAGCATATCTTCGAGAGTACGACATGGCACAGAACGGTCAGGGAAAACACAGCAAGAAGCCTGCGGCCCCCTCGGGCGGGGCTCCCTCGGGTGCGGCGCGGGGCCAGGGTTCGGGCCGGGCGCCGCGTACCACGGGGGCCATGCCGCCCGTGGGCGGTGCGCCCCGAGCGACGGGTTCGATGCCGCCGGTAGGGGGCGCCCCTCGCACCACGGGTGCGATGCCTGTCGTGGGCGGCGCGCCTCGGGCGGCCGCAGCGGCGCCGGTGAGGGCCGCCGGCGGTGCGGGCTATGTGCCCTCGTACCAGATGACCCCCATTCCCCCCGAGGAGAAACGCCATCGGGGGCTGAAGATCTTCGGCATCGTCGTCGGCGCCATCGTGGGTGCTGCGGCCCTGATCTACCTGGCGGGCGTCGTCATCTTCATGGGGCGGTTCTTTCCGCACACCTCCATCATCGATATGGACATTTCGGGAAAGACCCCCGAAGAGGTACACCAGATGCTGACCGAGGTGCTGGACGACTACACCTTCAAGGTGGAGGGGCAGGGGCTGAACCTTACCCTGAGCGCCGCCGAGATGGGCATGTCTCTGGACAGCCAGTCCATCGCCGACAACCTGCTGGCGCAGATGAACCCGTGGGCGTGGCCCTACGAGGTGTTCCAAAGCCATGACGATACCGAGGACTTGGTGTCCACCTTCGAGGACACCAAGCTGGCCGACGCCATCCAGGCGGCCGTCGAGGAAGTGAACGCCAAGGGGCAGGCTCCCAAGAACGCCACGGTGGCCTACGACAGCGAGGCCAAGGAATACGTGGTGGTTCCCGAGGTGGCCGGCGACACGCTTCTGGCCGACGAGGTGCTGAAGGAAGTGACGGCGGGCACGGTGAACTTCGCGCCCAAGGTGACCTTGTCGGAGGCGGTGCTGGCCCAGCCCACGGTGACCCAGGACGATCCGTCGCTGGCCGAGGCGCGCGATGCGGCCAACAGCTACGTGAAGCGCACGGTGCAGCTGATGATGGCCGGTTCCCAGGCCCTCGCCATCGACGAGGACGCCTTGGCGAGCCATATCGCCATCGGGGAGGACCTGGCCGTCAGCTTCGATGCGGAGCCCTTGGTGGCTTGGGTGAAGGATAGCGTGAACGCCCTGGACACCGTGGGGGCCACGCGCACCTATACGCGCCCCGACGGCAAGGTGGTTACGGTGCAGGGCGGCGACTATGGCTGGATTACCAACAGCCAGGCAACGGCCGATGCCGTGCGCGAGGCGCTGACCAACGGCAACGGCGGCGCAGTGGACATCGTGATGAAGTGGTCGGCCGGTCAGCTGCCCGACGAGAACGGCCGCGATTTCGGCGCGCGCTACGTGGACGTGGACCTGACCGAGCAGCACGCGCGCCTCTACGGCGACGACGGCAGCATCATCTGGGAGAGCGATATCGTGAGCGGTCGCCCCTCCGACGGGCGCGACACGCCGCGGGGCACCTATTATCTGAAGACCAACGACGGCGCCTCCACGCTGCGCGGCTACAAGCCCGACGGCACGCCCGACTACGAGACGCCGGTGGACTACTGGATGCCCTTCAAGGGCAATTCCGTGGGCTTCCACGATGCCAAGTGGCAGCCTACTTTCGGGGGCGACTGGTACGTGGAGCACGGCAGCCACGGCTGCATCAACCTGCCGCCCGCGAAGGCCAAGGAACTGCATGATGTCATCAAGGTGGGCGACGCCGTCGTCGTGCACGACTAGGGGGAACGTCATGGCTTGGGACGACAGCGCCGGCAGCGCCGATGGCGGCGTCGCCTTCGACAACCGGCCCATCGGCGTGTTCGATTCGGGTTACGGCGGCCTGACCGTGGCCCGCGAGCTGCAGAAGCGCCTGCCCGAGGAGAGCCTGGTGTATTTCGGCGATTCGGCACGCTGCCCCTACGGCCCGCGCGATCAGGCCGAGGTGGACCGCTTCGTGCAGCAGATCTGCACCTGGCTTCTGGGCCGCGATGTGAAGATGATCGTCATCGCCTGCAACACGGCCACGGCCGCCGGTCTCGCCCACGCCCAGCGGGCCTTCGACGTGCCCGTGGTGGGCGTGGTGGAACCTGGTGCCCGGGCGGCGGCCCATACCACGATGAACAGGCGCGTGGGGGTGATAGCCACTAAGGGCACCGTGGAGTCGAACGCCTATTCCGACGCCATCCGCCATATCGATGCGGGCATTACCGTGTTCTCCACCGCCACGCCGCGTTTCGTGGAAATCGCCGAGATGGGCCTGAAGCTGGCCGACGGCCCCATCGAGGACTACATGTCGGAGGCGACGAAGGTGTACATCCGCCCCGAGTTCGAGGACATCGCCCGGGAATACCTGGAGCCTCTGCGCCGCTGCGAGATAGACACGCTGGTGCTGGGCTGCACCCATTACCCGCTGCTGAAGGCGCTGATCGGCGGTGTGGTGGGCCGCGCGGTGACGCTGGTGTCCTCGGCGGAGGAAACGGCCCGCGACGTGGATCACATTCTGCGGCGTCGCCGTAGCTTCGCCCAGCCGGGCCACGCGCCCGTGTACTCGTTTTTCACCACGGCGGCCGATACCGACGAGTTCCGCCGCTTCGGAGGCCGGGTGCTGGCGCGCCCCATGGACGTGGTGGAGCATGTGGACCTGCCCGACCTGATCGTTTCCTAGTCGCGTCTTCGCCACGGCGGCCGGTGGGGTATACTCGGGAGCGCAACGCGCCCGACCCGTTACGAGAGGATTGCCATGAAGACGGTCGTCATCGCCACGAACAACGCCCATAAGGTGTCCGAGATTCGCTCGGCCCTCGATTTCGAGGGTTGGGAGTTCAAGACCTTGGCCGAGGCCGGGTTGGCCTCCGACCCTGTCGAGGACGCTGACAGCTTCGAGGGGAATGCGCGCATCAAGGCTATGGCCGCTCGCGAGGCCGCCCGTGCGGCCGGCCTGGAGGCAGCGGTGCTGGCCGATGATTCCGGCTTGGCGGTGGATGCCCTGGACGGTGCGCCCGGCGTGTACTCGTCGCGCTATGCCGGCGCCGACGGCGATGATGCCGCCAACAACGCGAAGCTGCTGGCCGAGTTGGCCGCCGTGCCCGACGGGCAGCGGACGGCGCGCTTCGTGTGCACCCTCGTGTTCATCGACGAGGACGGCGTCGAGACGGTGGCCCGGGGCACTATCGAGGGGGCCGTCGGCCACGAGCTGCGGGGCGACGGGGGCTTCGGCTACGATCCGCTGTTCATGCCCGACGCCTACGAGGGATCTCGTTCCCTGGCCGAGGTGTCCCAGGCCGAGAAGAACCTCATCTCGCACCGCGGGAACGCCCTGCGGCAGCTGCGCGACGTGCTGGCGAAGACCGCGGCGGCCTAAGGATTCCGCCGCCCCTTTTCCGAGAAACAGCGGCCCTACCCTTGACTTATAGCCTACTCCATGTGGTCTAATTGACAGGCAGTCGGTGCGAGTGGCAAAACGGCTGCAAGAGGGTCGAAGGGGACTGGATGAAGATTGCGGAAGTCAGCAAACGCTACGGTGTTTCCACTGATACGCTGCGTTATTACGAGCGGGTGGGCCTGTTGCGCCATGTGCCCCGCAACAAGAGCGGCATTCGCGATTACGACGAGGCCAGCTGCAATGCCGTGGAATTCGTGAAGTGCATGCGCGATGCCGGCATGTCCATCGAGTCGCTGGTCGAGTACATGGAGCTCATCGACCAGGGCGACGGCACGCGGGCGGCGCGCAAGGAGCTGCTGAGCCGGCAGGGCGAGGCTATTCGCGCGCGCATCGCCGACTTGGAGCGCGCTTTGGAGCGTCTGCAGTATAAAATCGACCACTACGACGACGTCATGGCCGACAGCGAGCGGGCACTGCGTCCGGGGGAGTAACACCCGCCCGCGCCGCTTGCGCCAACGCGCCGCGGAACTTCCGTGGTCGTCGTCCGTTCTCTGGACATGGAGTCAACTCCAACCTTTATCATGATACGCAACGGAGAGCCGACCTTCCCGGTCGGCTTGTTCATGCTGGCGAGAAAGGCGCATCCTGTGAAGGCTGCTGACAACGATTCCGCGTTGGGCTACGCGCGCCCCGATTTCGATCGGGCGGCGCGCCAGGGCGCGGGCGAGGTGATTTACGGCGAGGGCAAGACGGCCGAGCAGATCGCCGGCATTGCCGCGGCGCTCATCGAGGGCGGCCAGCCCCGGGTGCTGGCCACGCGGGTGGACGCGGAAAAGGCCGCTGCCGTGCGCGCGCGGTGGGCGGAGGCGCAGCGCGAGCGTCGGGATGCATCGGGTGCCGGCACGTCGCTGGCCGCCGCGGTGCGGGCGCGCGCGGTGCCGCTGGCATTTCACGAGACGGCGCGGCTGCTGGTGTTCGGCGAGATGCCCGTGCCCGACGGCGACGGGACGGTGGCCGTGGTGGCTGCTGGCACGAGCGACCTGCCCGTGGCCGAGGAGGCGGCGCTGACCGCGGAGTTTCTGGGCAACGAGGTGGTACGCCGCTACGATGTGGGGGTGGCGGGCATCCACCGCCTGCTCGACTGCGCCGACGAGCTGGCCCGCGCCCGCGTGGTGGTGGCCGTGGCCGGTATGGAGGGGGCCCTTGCCAGCGTGGTGGGCGGCTTGGTTTCGTGCCCGGTTATCGCGGTGCCCACCTCGGTGGGCTACGGCGCTTCCTTCGGGGGCGTTACCGCCCTGCTGGCCATGCTGAACTCGTGCGCGAGCGGGGTGTCGGTGGTGAACATCGACAACGGCTTCGGCGCGGCCTTCCAGGCGAGCGCCATCAACCATTTGAACTCCCGCCGGGCTTAAGGACGCGAAAGGCGCGAATATGACGAAGCTTCTGTATTTGGAATGCACCTCGGGCATCAGCGGTGACATGGCCGCGGCGGCCCTGCTGGATTTGGGCGCGAGCGAGGAGGCGGTGCGCCGCGCCTTGGACAGCCTGGATGTGGGGGGCTTTTCCGTGGAGATAACGCGGGTGAGGAAGTCGGGCCTGGACGTGTGCGACTTCAACGTGGTGCTGGACGCGGCCCACGAGAACCACGACCACGATATGGCCTATCTGCACGGACACGATCACGGGCATGCGCACATGCTCGACCATGGGCATGCGCACGGCCACGGGCACGATGGCGACGCGGGGCGCTCCCATGGCCACGGCCATTCCCACGGCGAGCACCATCATCGGGGGCCGCGCGAGATCGCGGCGCTCATCGACGGGGCGGCCATGACCGAGGGCGCCAAGGCCATCGCGCATGCGGTGTTCGGCTACGTGGCCGCCGCCGAGGCGCGGGTCCACGGGGTGCCGGTGGGCGAAGTGCACTTCCACGAGGTGGGGGCGGTGGACTCCATCGCCGACATCGTGGCCATTGCCGTGGCCGCCGACGACCTGGCCTGCGACGGCGCGGTGGTGACCGATCTGCCCTGCGGGCGCGGCACCGTGCGCTGCCAGCACGGCGTTATTCCCGTGCCGGCGCCTGCCACGGCCTTCATTGCCGAGGCGGCCGGTCTGCCTTTAACGCCGGTGGATGTGGAAGGGGAGCTGGTGACCCCCACGGGCGCGGCGGTGGCTGCGGCCCTGCGCACCGGCGACGTGCTGCCCGAGCGTTTCGCCATCCGAGCAGTGGGCATGGGTGCCGGCAAGCGCGCCTATGATACGCCGGGTATCCTGCGTGCCATGATCATCGAACCGCTCACGTAAAAACTGTTGCTTTAGTACTCTACTGTGATAAAGTATTGGAATCGACAGGTGAACTCTGTCGATAATTCGCCGTTTGCTGTCTCGGGGCGCCGAGCGGAGGGAAGGCGAGTACCATGACAAGTTCAGTAACCTTAAGGCAAGTGAGGATTCGCTTTGAACGCAGTTACCCCCTCGGGCTTTCGCGATGTGCTCGCCGAGGAGGCCCTGGCCCGCGAGACGGTGGTGCGCGCGGTGCAGGACCTGTTCGCCGCCCATGGCTATGTGCCCATCGAGACGCCCACCCTGGAGGTGATGGACGTCATGCGGGCCGGCGGCCGCATGCCGGCATCGCCCTTCAAGTTCTTCGACTCCCATGACGACCTGCTGGCCATGAGGCCCGATGTCACCCTGCAGATCGCCCGCATGTGCGCCACGCGCCTGGCGGCCGAGGAAGGCCCCTTCCGCTTCCGCTACACCCAGCGCGTGTTTCGCGAGACTGAGGCCGACAATCAGGTGCAGGCCCGCGAGCTGACCCAGTGCGGCGTGGAATGCATCGGCGTGGCCGGGGCCGATGTGGATGCCGAGATCGTGAAGCTGTTCGCCGAGGCGCTGAGTCTGGCGGGGGTGGGCAGCTTCGTGCTGAGCCTGGCCACGGTGGGCGTGCTGCGGGCGCTGCTGGAGCGCTCGGGGGCGGCCGGTCCCTGGCGCGAGGCGGTGCTGGAGGCCTACCACGACTCCGACTTCGTGGCCCTCGACCGCCTGTGCGACGCCGCCGCCGGCCGGCCGGCGGCCGGCGAGCTGCCCGATGCCGAATGCGCCGCTCCCGCCTACGTGGAAGCGGTGCGGAACCTGGCGCGCATCCGGGGCGGTCGCGACGCCATCGACGCCGTGCGCGCCCTCGTGGCGCCCCTGGGGTGCACTGCCGACCTGGACGCTTTCCAAGGCACCTACGATCGTTTGGTGGAAGCGGGGCTGGGAGATCGCCTGCTGGTGGATTTCTCGGTCATCAGCTCGTTCAACTATTACACGGGCATCGTGTTCGAGGCGGTGTCGCCCTATCTGGGCGCGCCGCTGGGTTCGGGCGGCCGCTACGACCGCATGATCGGCACCTACGGGGCCGACCGCCCCGCCGCCGGCTTCGCTTTCGGCTTGGAACAGGTGGCGAGCGCGGCGGCGGCCGAGGCGACCGGTCCCGCGCGCGGCGAGCGCCCCCTGCGCATCGCCGTGCCGAAGGGCTCGCTTGCCGCTGAGGCCATTGCGTGTTTGGAGGAGGCCGGCCTGGATGTGACGGGCCTGTCCAGTCCGGGTCGTTCGCTCGTCATATCCAACCCGGGGGTCGACTACATTATCGTGCGCCCCTCCGATGCACCCGTGTTCGTGGCCCTGGGCGCGGCCGACTGCGGCATCTGCGGCAAGGACTCGCTTCTGGAAGTGGGGGCCGACGTGGTGGAATTGGCGGATCTGCGTTTTGGCGGCTGCCGCTTCGTGGTGGCCGAATCGGCCGGCACCACCGATGCCATCGAGGAGCGCTACCGCAAGCTCGGCAGCATGCGCATCGCCACGAAGTACCCCTCCATCACCCGCGCGCACTTCGCCAAGACGGGCACCCAGGTGGAGATCGTGTACCTGCACGGCAACGTGGAGCTGGCGCCCATGGTGGGCCTGGCCGAGCGTATCGTGGACATCACGGCCACGGGCACCACGCTGGCCGAGAACAATCTCGATATTGTGGAAGAGGTGCTGGCCTCCACGGCGCGCTTCTTCGCCAACGGCTGCGCCCTGCGCACCGACGACCGCATCGTGGACTTGGCCCGCAAGCTGGCCGATGCCGCTTTGCAGCACGACTACGCGCCCATTCCCGGCGCCACGAACCCCGTCCGATAAGTTCCGAAGGAGATACCCATGACCATGCGACGCATCGATCTTCAGCCCCTGGAGCCCTTTACCGCCGACTTCATCGACCGCACCGGCGCCTTCAACCCCGGTGCGCTTACGGCCGCCACCGCCATCATCGAGGAGGTGCGCGAGGGGGGAGACGCGGCCCTGCGCGCGCTCACCGAGAAGTTCGACGGCGTGGCCATCGAGAACTTCCGCGTGCCCGAGAGCGCCATCGAGGCGGCGCTTGCCGAGGTGGACCCCGATACCATCGACGCGCTCAACCACGCCGCGGCCCAAATTCGCGACTTCCACGAGCGCCAGAAGCAGCAGAGCTGGTTTTTCGCCCGCGAGGACGGGGCCATCGTGGGGTCGAAGGTGACGCCCTTGGAGTCGGTGGGCATCTACGTGCCGGGCGGGCGCGCCCTGTATCCCTCCACGGTGCTCATGAACGCCCTGCCCGCCCAGGTGGCCGGCGTGGAGCGCATCGTGTGCGTGACGCCGCCCACCAAGGACGGCACGCTGGATGCCACGGTGCTCGCGGCCTGCAAGGTGGCCGGCGTGACCGAGATCTACACCGTCGGCGGTGCCCAGGCCGTGGCGGCGCTGGCCTACGGCACCGAGACCATCCGCTCCGTGGCGAAGATCACCGGGCCGGGCAACGCCTTTGTGGCCGCGGCGAAGAAGCTCGTATCGGGCGATGTGGGCATCGACATGATCGCCGGCCCCTCCGAGGTGTGCGTGGTGGCCGACGAGACCGCCGATCCCGCCATGGTGGCCATCGATCTGATGGCCCAGGCCGAGCACGATCCTTTGGCCGCCTGCTATCTGGTCACCTTCTCGGATGCCTACGCCGACGAGGTGGAGGCGGCCATCGCCGACCATATGAGCCGCACCACCCGCGCCGACATCACTCGCGCCTCCCTGGACGACCACGGCCTCATCGTGGTGTGCACCTCCATGGAGCAGGCCCTGGAGGCGGTGAACGTTATCGCGCCGGAGCACCTGGAGATGCACGTGGCCCATGCCATGGAGTACCTGGGCTCCATCCGTAACGCCGGCGCCATCTTCCTGGGCGCGTGGACGCCCGAGGCCGTGGGCGATTATGTGGCCGGGCCCAACCACACGCTGCCCACCGGCGGCACGGCCCGCTACTCGTCGCCGCTTTCCGTGGACGATTACGTGAAGAAGTCCTCTATTATCCAGTACACGCCGGCGGCCTTGAAGAACGACGCCAGGGCCGTGGTGCAGATTGCCACCCATGAGGGGCTGTGGGCCCACGCCCAGTCGGTGGCCCTGCGCCTGCGCGCGCTGCTGGATGCCGAGCAGGCGAGCGTGGCCGGCGCCTCGGCCGCCAAGGTGGACGCGGGTACTGCGGAAGGCGCGGGCGATGAATAGGGTACGTGCATCGGCTCCGCAGCTGGCGGGCCTTGTTCCCTATGACCCGAAGTACCTGCCGGCCCGGGCGTTTTTATCGGCCAACGAGAACCCGCGCGACGTGGACGCCGAGGTGCGCGAGCTGATTTCGCGGCGCATCGCGAGCGTGCCCCTCAACCGCTATCCCGACCCGCTCGCGAACGGTCTGCGCGATATGATCGCCGAGGCCAACGGGCTCGACCGCTCCTGCGTGCTTCTGGGCAACGGCGGCGATGAGCTGCTGTTCGATTTGGCGCTGGCCTGGGGCGGTCCCGGGCGCACCTGCCTGAACTTTCCGCCCACGTTCTCGGTGTACGCGGCCAACGCGCGGCTCACGAACACCGCGGTGGTCGACATCGCACGGCGCGAGGATTTCTCCATCGACGAGGAGGCGACCTTCGAGCGCTTGGCCGTGGGCGATATCGACTACGTGGTGGTGGCGAGCCCGAACAATCCCACGGGCCTGCGCGCCCCCCAGGACTTCCTGGAGCGGCTGCTTGATGCCACCGACGCGCTTGTCATGGTGGACGAGGCCTACTTCGAGTTCTCGCGCTCCACGGTGCGGCCGCTTCTGGCGACCCACGAGAACCTGGTCATTTTGCGCACGTTCTCGAAGGCGTTCTCGCTGGCGGGCGTGCGCCTCGGCTACATTCTGGCGAACCCCGGCGTCATCAACGAGTTTTTGAAGGTACGGCAGCCCTATTCGGTGGACGCGGTGTCCCAGGCCGTGGGCGAGGTGGTGTACGAGCATCGGGCGCGCTTCGAGCCGGGCATTCGCGAGATCATCGAGGAACGCGGGCGCGTCATGGAGGCCCTGCGCACTACGGTGGGCGTGCGGCCTTATCCGTCCGATTCCAACTGGATTCTGTTCAACATGGAGGATGCGGGCGCGGCTTGGGCCTCTCTGTACGAGAACGGCGTGCTGGTGCGCGATTTCTCGGCCACGCCGCTTCTGGAGGGCTGCCTGCGCGTGACCATCGGCACGCCGGAGCAGAACGACGAGTTCATTCGCTTGCTGCGGGCCTTCGTGGCCGAGCGCGGGCAGAAGCGCGCCCAGGCGGCGCGCGCATAGGAAGGGAGAGGCTTGTGGCAAGGGAAGCGACCATCTGCCGCACGACGGCGGAGACCGACATCGCGGTGACGGTGAACTTGGACGGCTGCGGCCGCGCCCACGTGGACACGGGAATCGGGTTTTTCGATCATATGCTCACCGCGATGGCGCGCCACGGGCGCATCGATATGGATGTGCGCGTGAAGGGCGATGTGGAGGTGGACGGCCACCATACGGTGGAGGACACGGGCATCGTGATCGGTCAGGCTATCGCGCGGGCGCTCGGCGACAAGGCGGGTATCACCCGTTTTGGCAGCTCGTTTGTGCCCATGGACGAGGCGCTGGTGCTGGCGGCTCTGGACATTTCGGGCCGAGGGCAGCTGCACTGGGCGGTGGAGGTGCCCTTCGGGATGGTGGGCGGCCTCGACACCCAGCTCGCGCGGGAGTTCTTCATCGCGCTGGCAACGAACGCCGGCATCACGCTGCACGTGCGCCAGCTGGCCGGCGACAACGTGCACCACATCTTCGAGGCCGCCTTCAAGGCTTGCGGTCGCGCCCTGCGCGAGGCGGTGGCGGTGGATGCGGCCCTGGCCGGCGAGGTTCCGTCCACTAAAGGCTGCCTGTAGTTCCGTTCGCCCTGCGGGACGAACGGACCTGTCGAAGCCTCGCTGACATAGACTGACCGGTGAGATAAAAGTAGAGAGTATATGAGCATAGTAGTTATCGATTATCACAAGGGAAATCTGCTTTCGGTGGAACGGGGGCTTGCCGCGGCTGGGGCCGAGGTGGTCGTGAGCGATGCACCCGAGGTGGTGCGCGCGGCCGATGCCGTGGTGCTGCCGGGTGTGGGTGCCTTCGCCGATGCGGCTGCTGCCATGGACGAGCTGGGTCTGGCCGATGCCGTGCGCGACGCGGTTGCAGCAGGCGCGCCCTTCCTCGGCATTTGCCTGGGGATGCACCTTATGTTCGAGCATGGCGTAGAGCATGCGCCCGAGGATGGCTCGCTGCCTGCGGGACTTGGGCTCGTCCCCGGCATTGTGGGGGCTATGCCGCGCATTGATGCGGCCGGGCGCGTCTACAAGGTGCCCCATGTGGGGTGGAACTCGGTGGAGTTCGCGGAGCTGAACCCGTTGTTCGAGGGCATCGCCCCCGGCGAGTTCTTCTACTTCACTCACAGCTTCATTGCGCCTCCGAGTGAGGCCACTATTGCCGAGACCGTGCACTCGGTGGAATTCCCCTGCGCCGTGCAGGTGCCGGGACTTCCCGTGTGGGGCGTGCAGTTCCATCCCGAGAAGAGCTCGGATGCCGGCGCGCGCATGCTCGCCAACTTCGTAACCGTTGCGACCGGGCGCGGTCTTTCCGTGTCATGCTGAATGCGACGTCTCCCTCGCGTCATCCTGAGCGAGCGGAGCGAGCCGAAGGATCTCGCGACCACCGACCAAAGGAGTAGCCATGTACCTCTTGCCCGCCATCGACATCTTAGACGGGCGCGCCGTGCGCCTGGCCCGGGGCGACTACGATGCCGTTACCGTGTATAACGACGACCCGGCGTGCCAGGCGCAGCTGTTCGAGGAGGACGGCGCCGCGTGGATTCACGTGGTGGACCTGGACGGCGCGAAGTCGGGCAACCCCGACAACATCGAGGTCGTCCGCCGCATTCTGGCGCGCACCAAGCTGAAGGTGGAGGTGGGCGGCGGCGTGCGCAGCCTAGAGGTGGCCGACCGCTTGCTGGACGCCGGCGCGAACCGCGTCATTCTGGGCACCGCGCTTGTGCGCGATCCCGATTTCGCCCAAGCGGCCATCGAGAAGTTCGGCCCGGACGCGCTTGTGGCCGGCATCGATGCCAAGGGCTGGGAGGCGGCCGTGGCCGGCTGGACCGAGGGCTCGGGCGTACCTGCCGCCGACCTGGCACAGCGCATGGCGCGCCTCGGCTACGAGCATATTGTGTACACCGATATCGCCCGCGACGGCATGCAGACCGGCGTGGAGAACGGTGCCTACGCGAAGATGGCCGCTGCCTTCGGCAACCCCGTCATCGTGTCGGGTGGCATCTCGTCGGCAGCTGACATCCTGGCTCTGGCTCCCATCGCCGACGCGGTGGAGGGCGTTATCGCCGGCCGCGCCATCTACGAGGGCACCTTGAGCGTCGCCGACGGCGTGGCCGCCTGCGAGGGCACCTATCAGCTGAGCGACCAGCTGGAAGAGGAGTCGCGTCCCCTGACCATCGAGGACTTGGAGCGGTAGCAAGTAAGGAAGAGCAGCCCGCACGATGGCGGGTGCCTTGACCGAGTGAGTTTTGCAGATGAGCAAGCAGCAGGAAGGCAAGCAAGGAAGAGCAGTCGGCGAGACGGACGGTGTTGTGACCGAGCGAGTTCCGCAGTGCGACTGGCAAACGCGATACGGCAAAGGAAGAGCAGCCCGTGCGATGGCGGGCGCCTTGACCGAGCGAGTTCCGCAGCGACTGGAAATGCCCAGTGGGCATTTCCACAAAGCGAGGACTGTCTGAGCGAATCAAGGTGCCCGGCATCGCACGGGCGGACAGGTTGAAGAAGATATGCTGACAAAACGAGTAATCCCCTGCCTGGACGTGAAGGACGGGCGCGTGGTGAAGGGCGTGAACTTCGTCGGCCTGCGGGATGCGGGCGACCCTATCGAGTTGGCCCGCGCTTACGACGAGCAGAAGGCCGACGAGGTCATCTTCCTCGATATCACGGCAACGAGCGACGATCGCGCCACCACGGTGGAGCTCGCGAGCCATGCCGCCGCCGAGCTGCATTTGCCCTACTGTGTGGGCGGGGGCTTCCGCAGCGTGGCTGATATCCGGAAGATGATCGCCGCGGGAGCCGACAAGGTGTCGGTGAACTCGGCGGCCGTGGCCAACCCCGAGCTCATCACCCAAGCCGCGCGGGCTTTCGGCACCCAGGCCATCCTCGTGGCCATCGACGCGAAGGCGGTGCCGGGCAATCCCAACAAGTGGGAGGTCTACGTGGCCGGCGGTCGCAAGAACACGGGCATCGACGCCGTGGAGTGGGCGCGCGAGGCGGCCCGGCGCGGTGCGGGGGAGATCCTGCTCACCAGCATGGACCGCGACGGTAGCCGCGATGGTTTCGACTGCCACCTCACGCGCAGCGTGGCCCGCGCCGTGGACATCCCCGTCATCGCCAGCGGAGGGGTGGGCAAGCTGGAGCACTTCGCCGAGGGCATCATCGAGGGCGAGGCCGACGCGGTGCTAGCCGCCAGCGTCTTCCACTTCGGCGAGCTCACCGTGCGCCAGGTGAAGGAATCCATGCGCGCCGCTGGCATCCCCGTACGGCTGTAGCGGTTGGCACAAAGGCGCGTCCAGGATGCGTCGCCCCTGACCATGGCGAGGGCTGAGTACTTCTGTGCCCCTCGCCGTACTGCTAGTTTTGGGGGTGAGGCAACCGTTTGCCCCATGGCCTTCAAGCGGCTGGCGGGGGGCGGGGAGGCGAGGTGGGTGTCGATGCTGTCCTTGGTCACCCAGGTGTTACGGTCTTCCTTCCGACCCTCCAAGAAGCCCTGAATGCAGCATGGCCGTCACGTGGCTGCGGCTGACGCCGAGCAGCTTGGCCGCGTGGGCGGCGCCCATCTTCTCCATATCGTCGGGCGCGGCATTGGCTGATACGACGAGCCTCTCGCTGCCGCGGACTGGCTTGTGCTCGAACGTTGCCTTGGGCGATGGCCGGGCCGAGCGGTGTCTGACCTAGGTCGGCGCTCGGTCCGAGTGGCGTCTGGCCCCGTGGGACATTTTGGGGTACATCGAGGGTTTGGGCCTGAAATTGGAAGATTTATAAGGCTTTGCACCCTACTGGGTGGCTTTTGGCCAAAAGTAGCAGGATGTATATGTCTTTTGCAGCGCTGGAGGAGAGAATCCGATTGATCGTGGTCGCAAATGAACGGATTTCTATGAGAAAAAGGGTGACGGGAGCTCGAATGCCTTAGAAATCGTGAGGTTTTTGGCCAGAGCCGAGGGCTTGAGGTGACTCTTGCATATAAAACCTTTGATTTATGGCCAGTCTCCGCTACCTGACTCGATCCCTCCGCAATCTGGCGACGCGCGGTGGGATAATGCCGAGAAAAACGTCCGAAGGAGCATCCGTGAACTTTTCCGAGTTGAAGTACAACGACGCCGGCCTTATTCCCTGTATTGTGCAGGATGCGAATACGGGCGAGGTGCTGATGATGGCGTGGATGAGCGCCGAGTCGATCGGGCTCACGCTGGAGCGGGGCGAGACGGTGTTCTGGAGCCGCAGCCGTCAGGAGCTGTGGCACAAGGGCGCTACGAGCGGCAACACCCAGAAGCTGGTGGATCTGCGCTACGACTGCGATGCCGACACTCTGCTCGCCCTCGTGCATCCTGCCGGTCCCGCGTGTCACACCGGCGAGCGTACCTGCTTCTACCGATCGCTGGTGAAAGGGTAGGGAACGCGTTTCGGCGGCAGTGGGCGGCCTGAAGGCCGCCCCTACAGATGCGTCCCAGGGGCATCGCGGCCTCGTAGGGGCGGGCTTTAGCCCGCACGCAACCCGATCGTCCATTTGCAGCGTGCGGTCTGAAGGCCGCCCCTACGGAGGACTCTCGGGTTCCGCCTTCCCTAACCTGCGGGGCCGTGGGGCGGGTTGTGGTATGTTCTTGTGCGCGCAGGGCTCTTGCGCTACTATGATTCCAGCTCTAAATCTCAAGCGCGCACGAGCGCATGACTTCCTTCCCAATGTTCCGTATATCAATCTCTCAACGTTCTCGCGGTAGGGGCTTTTCGGTGCGCACCGCTCTCGATTTGGAGGCCAATCCCTTTAGTTCCCGAAAACCTCAATGAAGGAGGATGAACGTGAAGTTCTTTCTGGACACCGCCGACCTCGCCGAGATCGAGGAGGCCGCCAGCTGGGGCGCCCTGGCCGGCGTGACCACCAACCCCACCCTGTACTCGCGCATCGGCGGGAAGCTCGACGACTTCCACGCCCACATCAAGCGCATCTGCGACATCGTCGGTCCCGATTGCCCGGTGTCCGCCGAGTCGGTGGCCATGACCCGCGACGAGATCGTCCGCGACGGCCGCGAGCTGGCCGCCATCGCCCCCAACGTCGTGGTGAAGATCCCCACCATGGTGGAGGGCCTGGCCGCCACGCGCGAGCTGGCCGATGCGGGCATTCCCGTGAACATGACGCTCTGCTTCACCGTGCCCCAGGCTATTCTGGCCGCCCGCGCCGGCGCGCGCTACATCTCGCCGTTCGTGGGCCGCTTCGACGACATCTCCGAGGACGGTCTGGCCCAGCTGGATGACGTGGTGACCGCCATCGGCAACTACGACTTCACCGCCGACACGGTGAACGGGGAAAAGATCGAGATCATCGCCGCGTCTATCCGCAGCGCCAACCATGTGACCCAGGCGGCCCTCATGGGAGCCGACATCGCCACCGTGCCCTTCGGCATCCTGAAGAAGTGCGTGCAGCACCCGCTGACCGACCGCGGCCTGGAGTCGTTCCTTAAGGACTGGGAGAAGGTTCAGAACGCATGAGTGAGGCCGAGGAGAAGCAAATGACCGCAGGCGACGAGGAGGCTCCGAAGCCGCGTCGCACGCGCAAGAAGGCTGCGGCCGAGCCCGCGGCCGCTGAGGCGCCGGCGAAGAAGACGACGCGCCGCAGCTCCAAGGCCGTCGAGGGAGATGCCGACGCTGCCGAGGCCCCGAAGCCCCGCCGCACCCGTGCGCGCAAGGCCGAGGCCGAGGTGCCTGAGGAGGCGGCCGCCGAGGCCGCGCCCGCGGCTGACGAAAAGCCCAAGGCGCGGCGCACCCGCAAGAAGGCCGAGGCTCCCGCCGAGGCTGCAGAGGCGTCGCAAGGCGATGAGGCTCCCAAGGTCGACGACGCGAAAAGCGCTGACGCCCCCAAGGCCGACGAGACCGGGGAGGGCGCTGCGAAGAAGGGCGGCGAGCGCAAGGCCGCCGTCGTGCGCAAGCACACCCGCGGCGAGGGCGATTCCCGCGCCGAGCAGCGCCGCCAGAACGGCCAAAACAGCCAGAACGGCGGCAGCCAGGGCAAGGGCGGCCAGAACAACGGCAAGAAGAACAACCAGAACAACCACGATCGCAACAACCGCCGTCAGCGCCACGAGAACCGTTCTCGTGAGCCACAGCCTTCCGTGACCAAGGAGGAGTTGGCCGAGTTGAAGGTGGCCGATCTGCGCGCCAAGGCTGCCGAGGTGGGGTTGGATGCCGCCGGTCTGAAGAAGGCCGAGCTGGTGGATGCCGTGTACGAGGCCGTGTGCAAGGCCGAGGGCTTCACGGAGGTCTCCGGCGTGCTGGACATCATGCCCGACGGCTACGGCTTCCTGCGCACGTCGGGTTACCTGCCCGGCGAGAACGATATCTACGTGGGTCTGGCCACTATCCGCAAGAACGGTCTGCGCAAGGGCGATATGGTGACAGGCACCACGCGCCCGGCCCGCCCGAACGACAAGTTCGCCGCTTTGCAGCGCGTGGGCACGGTGAACGGTATGGCCCCCGAGGTAATGGCCCTGCGCCCCAAGTTCGCCGATCTGACTCCGGTGTTTCCCGACGAGCGCCTGCTGATGGAGCATGGGAAGAACACCACCACGGCCCGCGTCATCGACCTGACGGCGCCTATCGGCAAGGGCCAGCGCGGTCTGATCGTATCGCCGCCGAAGGCCGGCAAGACCACGGTGCTGAAGGACATCGCCGCGGCCATCACGGCCAACAACCCCGACGTGCACTTGATGTACTTGGGCATCGACGAGCGCCCCGAGGAGGCCACCGACATGGAGCGCTCCATCCGCGGGGAAGTGGTGTCGTCCACCTTCGACATGCCCTCCGAGAACCACATCCAGGTGGCTGAGCTGGTGATCGAGCGCGCGAAGCGTCTGGTGGAGCAGGGCCGCGACGTGGTCATCCTGCTGGACTCCATCACACGCCTGGCCCGCGCCTACAACCTGGCGCAGCCGGCGAGCGGGCGCATTCTTTCCGGCGGCGTGGATTCCACGGCGCTGTACCCGCCCAAGCGGTTCTTGGGCGCGGCCCGCAACATCGAGAACGGCGGCAGCCTGACCATTCTGGCATCGGCCCTCATCGACACCGGATCGAAGATGGACGAGGTGATCTTCGAGGAGTTCAAGGGCACGGGCAATATGGAGCTGAAGCTGGACCGCTATCTGGCCGACCGCCGCATCTTCCCGGCCATCGATCCCATCTCCTCGGGCACCCGCAAGGAAGAGCTGCTGATGGATCCCCAGGAGGCCCCGCTTATCTGGGGTGTGCGTCGCATTCTGGCGAACACGAACTCCACCGAGCGGGCCATGGACATGCTCATCAAGTCGCTGAAGCAGACCAATTCCAATCAGGAGTTCTTGCTGCGCATGGCGAAGAAGATGCAGACCCAGCAGGGTCGCGCGGACGAGAACGTCGAGCTGTAAAGGCGGAATGCGAGCATTATGACTGATCAGAATCAGTGGCAGAGCACTGCTTGGGGCACCGGCCAGGCACCGACGCCCCAAGCGGGGCCGCTCCCCGGGGGCGCTCAGCCCCAGCCCCAACCCCAGCCCGCGGCCAGTCCCTACGGCTATGCTGCCCCCCAGCCCCAGCCGGCCTATGCGGCTCCCGTTGCCGCCCCGCCGGCGAAGCGTCGCGGCTGGATCGTGGCTTTGGTGGCCGTCATCGCCTTCTTCGTGCTGGGGCTGGTCTCCATCGGCTCGTGCACCGCGGTGATGTCCAGCTCCATGGGCGCCTTCTCCTATGAGACCCCTTCGTGGACCGAAACGGTGACGGGCGACACGGTGGGCATCATCAACATCGATGGCACCATTCAGTACGACGGCACCACCTCAAGTCCCGAGGGCCTGAAGGCCCAGCTGGACGCCGCCGAGGCGAACCCGCATATCAAGGCGGTGGTGCTGCGCGTCAATTCCGGCGGCGGCGTGGCCACGGCTGGCGAGGAGATGTCCCGCTACGTGAGCGATTTCAGCAAGCCGGTGGTGGTCTCGTGCGCCTCCATGGACGCGAGCGCCGCCTACATGATCTCGTCCCGGGCCGACTACATCTTCGCCGCCGAGACCTCGGCGGTGGGCTCCATCGGCGTGATCATGCAGGTGACCGACTTATCGGGGCTCTACGAGAAGCTGGGCATCTCGGTGGACAACATCACCTCGGCCGATTCCAAGGACTCCAGCTACGGCAACCGCCCCCTCACCGAGGAGGAGCGCGCCTACTACCAGGCCCAGGTCGACCAGATCAATACCGTGTTCATTGAGACGGTGGCCGAGGGGCGCGGCATGAGCGAAGACGAGGTGCGCGCCCTGGCCACGGGGCTTACCTTCACTGGCATCGATGGGGTGGAGAACGGCTTGGTCGACGAGATAGGCACCTTGGAGATGGCCGTGGACAAGGCCTGCGAGCTGGCGGGCGTGTCCCATGCGGATACCGTGTACTTGCAGTCGTCCTCGAGCGACTTGTCGCGCCTGCTGGATATCATGGGCGAGCAGAACGACGATGAGACGACCCGCGCGTTGAAGGAGTTGGAGGATCGTGTCGGACTTGAATAGCAGACCTCGTGTGGAATGGCCTGCCCGCGCCGTGGTGACGGCGGGCATGCCCTACGGCAACAAGCCCTTGCACTTCGGTCATATCGGCGGCGTGTTCGTGCCCGCCGATGCCTTCGCCCGCTTTTTGCGCGACCGCATCGGCGCCGAGAACGTGCGCTTCGTGTCGGGCACCGACTGCTTCGGCAGCCCCATCAACGAGGGCTACCGCAAGCTGGTGGAGGCCGGCGAGTTTACGGGCACCATCGCCGACTACGTGCTGGCGAACCACGAGCGCCAGAAGGCAACGCTCGAGGCCTTCCAGGTGAGCTTGGACATCTACGAGGGCAGCGGTATCGGGCATGCCGGCGATGTGCACCAGATGATCTCCGACCAGTTCATCGAGCGGCTGCACGAGAGCGGACATTTGAAGTTGGATTCCACCCTGCAGTTCTATGATGCCGAGGCCGGCACGTTCCTGAACGGCCGCCAGGTGCAGGGGCGCTGCCCGGTGCAGGGGTGCAAGTCGGAACACGCCTATGCCGACGAATGCGACCTGGGTCACCAGTACGCGCCGGTGGACCTCATCGCGCCGGTGTCCACCCTCACGGGCGCCACGCCCGAAATGCGCCCGGTGGAGAACTGGTACTTCGACCTGCCCGCCTTCGAGGACTTCCTGAAGGAGCACGTGCGCGCCCTGGAGGCCGACGATGAGGTGCGTCCCGTGGTCACGAAGGCCATCGCCGAGTTTCTGGCGCCGCCGGTGATCTTCGTGAAGAACGAGCATTTGGAAGAGTACGAGGCCATGGCCCCGAGCCTGCCGCCCCATGAGTTCCGTCCCGCCGAGGGCAACAAGCAGTCCTTCGAGATCCAGTTCGCCTCCATCGGCGAGCGCGACGCGGCCCGCGACGCGCTGGCCGCCGCCGGCCTGCGCTTCCGCACCTCGAAGACCCTCGTGCCCTTCCGCATCACGGGCAACATCGAGTGGGGTGTGCGCGCGCCGGTCATCGATGACGTGGAGGGGCTCACCGTGTGGTGCTGGCCCGAATCGCTGTGGGCGCCCATTTCGTTCACCATCACCATCAACGACGAGCGCGGGCTGCCGCGCACGAGCTGGCGCGACTTCTGGTGCTCCGACGACGCGCGGGTGTACCAGTTCATCGGCCAGGACAACCTGTACTTCTACGGCGTGGCCCAGCCGGCGCTGTGGGAGGCGCTGCGCCCGGGCGGCCTGTTCGCCGAGGGCCCCGACTCCCAGATGCGCCAGACCACGCTCGTGGCGAACCACCACATGCTGTTCGGGAAGAAGAAGGCCTCCTCGTCGGGCTCGGTGAAGCCGCCCACGGGCGAGGAGCTGCTGGAGCATTACACTCCCGAGCAGCTGCGCGCGCACTTTCTGGCCCTGGGGCTCGACCAGAAGTCGGTCGGCTTCTCGCCGAAGCCCTTCGACCCCGACCCGGCCAAGCGCGACGACCCGCGCGTGGCCGATCCGGCTCTGAAGGAGGGGGCGCTGCTGACCAACGTGTTCAATCGCCTGGCCCGCAGCTGCTTCTACGAGGCCCAGAAGAACTTCGACGGCTGCATGCCCTTAGGCGCGGTGACGCCCGAGGTGCGCCGCCGTGCCTTCCAGGCGCTGCTCGACTACGAGGAGCGCATGCACAAGGTGGAGCTGCACCGCGTGATGTCGGTGTGCGACGAGTTCATCCGCTGGTCGAACAAGTGGTGGGCCGACGGTATCAAGGCCGCCGAGGAGGCCGATGACGCTGCAGCGCGTCGCCAGGTGCTTGTGGACTCGTTCTACCTGCTGCGCATGGCTACGCTGTTGATGCACCCCATCGTGCCGGTGGGCTGCGAGAAGATCTGCGACTACCTGAGCTTCGACTTCGACGAGTTCTTCAGCTGGAACTACGACTTCGACTCCAACGAGGAGCTCTGCCCGGCCATCGAGATCGACGCCGGCGCGCACCGCGTGCACGAGCTGCCCCCGCGTTTCGACTTCTTCCGCAAACACGAGTCTCAGTTCCGCCCGTCCTGACGGAACGGGCGGACCAGCCGATGCTGAGGTTCCGACAGGCACCTGTTGGAACCTCGCTGGCTTCCTTGGGCGAACCTGCGGGTTATTAAAAGAATAAATGTCCAGAATCCCTTGCATTAGCGGGGGATTGTGCTATTTTAGACAGGCTGCTCTCGCAGGCGTGCGGGTGCAGCGGCAACTATCACACATGCTCGGGCGACCGACACCGCGAGTGGCCACCGGAAAAAGGCTGCGGTATGTCGGGAAGACCTCGGGCAGAGGACTAACGAATGGAGTGATCATGACGAAAGTCAGCATTACCACGCTGCTCGACGCCGGCGCGCACTTCGGGCATCAGACCCGCCGCTGGAACCCCAAGATGAAGCCGTACATCTTCGGCAGCCGCGGTGACATCTATATCATCGACCTGAAGCAGACCCTGTACGGTCTGGACGCCGCCTACACCTTCGTGAGCAACCTTACCCGCAAGGGCGGCACCGTGCTGTTCGTGGGCACCAAGAAGCAGGCCCAGGAGGCCGTGTCCGAGGCCGCCAACCGCTGCGGCATGCCCTACGTGAACGCCCGCTGGCTCGGCGGTATGCTCACCAACTTCGCCACCATTCGCACCCGCGTGAAGCGCATGGAGGAGCTGGAGGCCATGGACGCCGACGGCCGCATGGCGCTGCTGCCGAAGAAGGAGCAGATCCTGCTGCACAAGGAGCTGGCGAAGCTGCAGACCAACCTGAACGGCATCCGCAACATGAAGAAGGTGCCCGACGCCATCTTCGTGATCGACACCAACCGCGAGGGCATCGCCCTGCATGAGGCCCACCGCCTGAACATCCCCGTCGTGGGCACGCTGGACACCAACTGCGATCCGGATGACGTGGATTACGGCATCCCGGCCAACGACGACGCCATTCGCTCGGTGCGCCTGCTGGCCGACTTCATGGCCGACGCCGTTATCGCCGGCACCGGTGCCGATGTGACCGCCGCCGAGATGGCCGGCGAGGCCGCTGCTGCCGACGCCGTGGCCGAGGTGGCCGTGGAGGCCGCCGCCGACGTGGCCGAGGGCGCTGCCGCCGAGGTTGCCGCCGACCTGGCCGAATAGTCCGGCCGCAAAGCGCATTGTAGGGGAGGGCTTCAGCCCTCCCTCGATCGGGATGCTGCGGGCGGGCTGAAGCCCGCCCCTACGAAACGGTGCGGGGACGGGGTGAGGCCCGGCCCCTACGAAACAGTACGGGACGGGCTGAAACCCGACCCCGCGAAACCCCAAAGGAGGATTCATGGCTGACATCACCGCTTCCATGGTGAAGGAGCTCCGCGAGATGACCGGCGCGGGCATGATGGAGTGCAAGAAGGCCCTGGCCGAGGCCGAGGGCGACATGGAGAAAGCCGTCGACGTGCTGCGCACCCGCGGTCTGGCCGCCGTGGCCAAGAAGGCCGGGCGCGCCACCAACGAGGGCACCGTCATGGCCATCGTGGACGACGCCTGCACCACCGGCGCCGTGGTCGAGCTGAACTGCGAGACCGACTTCGTGGGCATGAACGAGAAGTTCAAGGCCTACGCCGAGAAGATCGCCCGCGCCGCCCTGGCTTCCAAGGCTGCCGACGTGGACGCTCTGAAGGCCGCTTCCATCGACGGCGAGACCGTCGAGGAGATCGTGACCGACTGCATCCACGTGATGGGCGAGAACTCCCAGCTGGCTCGCGTGGCCGTGGTGGAGGCTCCGGCGGTGGCCGCCTACATCCACGGCGGCGGCAAGATCGGCGTGCTGGTGACGTTCGCCGTCGAGGGCATCGACCCGGCTTCCGAGGGCTTCCAGAAGTGCGGTCGCGACATCGCCATGCAGGTGGCCGCCCTGAATCCCGTGTCCGCCACCCGCGAGGACGTGCCCGCCGACGTGGCCGCCCACGAGATGGAGATCTACAAGGCCCAGGCCGCCGAGTCCGGCAAGCCGGAGGCCATCCAGGAGAAGATCGCCGAGGGCCGCATGGACAAGTTCTACAAGGAGAACTGCCTCGCCGAGCAGGACTTCGTGAAGAACCCCGACCAGACGGTGTCCCAGTATGCCGACGAGTGTGCCAAGGAGCTGGGCGGCACCATCGCCATCACCGGCTTCGTGCGCTTCGCCCTGGGCGAGTAATCTACCGCTGGATTTTTTGTTCCGATGAGGGAAAGGCCGCGTGTAAACGCGGCCTTTTTTCTATAATGGTGAAACTTATAGACCGTATGATGGACTACTGGGCGCCGCGCGCCCGCACAAAGGACTAGAAATGAACCAGGAAGTCATCATCGTTCGGGGCAACCGCGCCCTTGCCGGCGATGTCAGCGTGGCCGGTGCCAAGAACTCGGCGCTGAAGCTGATGGCCGCCTCGCTTCTGGGGCAGGGCGTCACCGTTCTGCACAACGTGCCCCTCATTTCCGATATCGAGATCATGAGCGAGGTGCTGGAGCGCCTGGGCGCCACCGTCGTGCGCGACGGGCACACGCTCACCATCGATACCGCATCGGTGGACTGCTGCGAGACCCCTTACGAGCTGGTGTCGAAGATGCGCGCCTCCATCTCGGTGCTGGGGCCGCTGATCGGGCGTTTCGGCGAGGCTCGCGTGGCCATGCCCGGCGGCTGCCAGATCGGCGCCCGCAAGATCGACATGCACCTGGTGGGCCTGGAGGCTCTGGGCGTGCACTTCGACGTGGACCACGGCGTGCTTGAGGCCACCACGCCCCACGGTATGAAGGGTACCCATGTGTACCTGGAGTTCCCCTCGGTGGGTGCCACCGAGAACATGCTGATGGCCGCCGTGACCGCCGAGGGGCACACGGCTATCGAGAACGCGGCCTGCGAGCCCGAGATCGAGGATTTGGCGAACATGCTGAACGCCATGGGCGCGAAGGTGTCGGGTGCCGGTAGCTCGCTGATCGAGATCGAGGGCGTGCCGCTTTCCGCCATGCACCCCTGCGAGCACACGACGGTGGGCGACCGCATCGAAGCGGGCACCTTCCTGGTGGGCGGCGCGCTGACCGGCGGCCCCGTGACGGTGCACGGCATTGATCCGGCCTTCCTGCGCATGGCCATTATGAAGCTGCGGGCCATGGGCTGCGATGTCGAGACGGGCGACGATTGGGTGCGCGTGAGCCGCACCGAGCCCTTGGCTTCGGTGGACATTCAGACGCTGCCGCACCCCGGCTTCCCCACCGACCTGCAGGCCCAGTTCATGCTGCTGGCGGCTCTGGCCGACGATGTGTCGGTGATCACCGAGAACGTGTTCGAGAACCGCTTCATGTTCGCCGCCGAGCTGATGCGCATGGGCGCCGATGTGACGCTGGACGATCACCACGCCATCGTGCGCGGCGTCGCGGAGTTGGAAGGCGCGCCGGTGTCGTCCACCGATCTGCGCGCCGGGGCGGCGCTGGTGCTGGCGGGCATCGTGGCCGACGGCGAGACGAGCGTGCACCACCTGGAGCACATCGACCGCGGCTACGAGGACTACGTGGGCAAGCTGGCGTCGCTGGGCGCTGACATCCGCCGCGTTTCCGCCGACAGCGTGGCAGGCTAGGGGCGTTCATGGCATTGCACGGGAAGAAGGGCTTCTCCGCCTCGCAGACCAAGCGCACCTCGCGTCGCATGAACGGCTCCATGATCGGCTCCCACGTGGAGCGCCCGAGCGTGAAACGGGGGCGCCACAGCGCGGAGCGGGGGGACGCGGGCACGAATCGCGTCGATTTTTCCGACAGCCATCGCTCGCGGCGCGCCACGCGCGGCTATGTGGATCAGATTGATCCGGGGGCCACGAGCGGCGAGAGCGACGCCGATTTCGCCCGGCGCTCCAGCCGGCGCGGCTACGCCGAGCAGATTCAGTCCACGGCGCGCAAGAAGCGCGTGGCCACGGGGGCGATGGTGGCCATCGTCGTGGCCGCCATCGCCGTCGCAGCCGGTATCGGGGCGTTCTTCGCCTTCTCGGATGCCCGTTTGTCGCTGGGCGACTCCAATGCACGGGAGGCCTTGGTAGCTCCGGCGGAGGGGGAGGCCTACTTTGCCCTGTGCACGGCTCAGCTGGGTTCCAGCGGCGAACAGGATGAGGCTTATATGGCGGTGCGCATCGACGAGGCTGCGCGCACCCTCACCTTCGTCACGGTGCCGTCTCAGATTTCCGTGGAGATGTCCGACGGCGAGCGCCATACGCTGGCCGAGGCCGCCTCCGTCGGTGGCGATGCCGAGCTTATTCGCCAGGTGTCCCAGCTGCTGGGAGTTGATATCGCCCACTTCGCCAGCACCGATGCCGCGGGCATTCGGCGCCTGGTGGATCTGGTGGGCGGCGTGCCGGTGAACCTGGCCGTGGAAGTGGACGACCCGCGGGCGGGCACGAATGTGCTGGCTGCCGGCGAGCAGACCCTGGACGGCTCCCAGGCCCTCACGCTGCTGCGCGCCACGAATTTCACCGACGGCTTGACCACCCAGGCCACCAATCGCGCCATGTTCACCGTGAACCTGGCCGGACGCGCTACTTCGGGCGAGGGCCTGAGCTTCCCCTCGGTGGTGTCCGACGCGGCGCCGAGCGTGAGCACCGACTGGACGAGCGGGCAGATTATCGCCCTGGGTGATGCCCTGCGCCCCCTGTCGGATGCGGTGGTGTACGCCGGGGTGGTGCCGGGGCATTTGACGGAGGACGAGAACGGCTCGGTATACCGGGTGGATGACGACGAGCTGGCTTCCATGATGGATGCCGTGCGGGCGGGTAACGCCCCTCAGAACGCCGAAGGCTCCATCGCGAATGTGAACCGCGCGCTCATCACCGTGGACGTGCGCAACGGAGCCCAGGTGACCGGTGCCGCCAAGCGCATGGGCGAGCTGCTGGAATCGGCGGGCTACCAAGTGAAGTACGTGGGAAACACCGACGACAACACCACCTATCCCGAAACGCTCGTCATCTACAAGGACGCCGCCTACGAGGTGGCCGCCAAGGCCATTGTGAGCGATTTGGCCGCGGGCCGCGTGGTGAACGGGGGCGACTTCTACACCTTCGATACTGACGTGTTGGTGATTATCGGCAAGGACTGGATACCTGCCGGCTCGTAGCTGTGTTATGATTCCCTCGATATAAGACCTTTTGCAAAGGAGTGCCATTATGGTTGAGAAGTCCGATGTCGCCGCCGTGCTGGAGCTGATCCGCCCGAGCCTGCAGGCCGATGGTGGCGATGTGCAGCTGGTGGACGTGTCCGAGGACGGCGTGGTTACCGTGGAGCTGCAGGGTGCCTGCAAGGGCTGCCCCATGTCGCAGATGACGCTGGCCAACGGCGTGGAGCGCATCCTGAAGGAGCGCGTGCCCGGCGTGACGAGCGTGGTGCCGGCTCAGTAGGCGAGGCGCGAGATTTGGAAGACGAGCGGGCTCTGCGGGGCCCGCTTTTTGCGAGGAAGGCTGGCTATGGAAGGGTGTTGGAGCCGTCGCGGATGCGATGAGGAGATGCAGGGGCGCTGTCCCCACAACGTGCCCGGCGAGCCGTGCCCGGCCGACTGCCATTATGCGGCCTGCCATCGTCCCACCCATGTGGTCTGCGAGGACTTCGACGTGCTGCTGAACCCTCAGCGCGACTACGAGGCCGCCATCAAGCAGGTGTGCCGCTTCTGCGAGCACTTCCTGGTGCACGGGCCCGATATCGACCCGAATGCGCCCAATGCCCGCGAGAAGTTCAGCGGGCGCAACCGGTTCATTCTCTGAGGTGCCGATGAGATCCACGGTGAAATGCCCTCGTTGCGGGGCCGACGACATCGACGTGCGCACGTTCGACTCCATGATGGTGCTGCGCGCCGATATGGCCCTGTATGCGCTGACCTGCCCCCATTGCGCGGCGAAGCTGTCGTCGCTGGGGGCCATTCCACCCTCCCTGCGGGAGGAAGTCGTATTTGCCGCCATCGAGCTGGGTGCCGGTATGGGCGCCCATGAGGGAACGTCATGATGCTGAACGACATCTACCAGAACCTGGATCCCGTTGCGCTGGCCATCGGGCCTTTGACCGTGCGCTGGTACGGGCTTGCCTACGTGCTCGGCTTCGCCCTGGCCGCCTTCATCATCTACCGGGTGGCGCGCCGCTGGAAGCTGGGCCTGACCGAGGACGATCTGCTGACGCTGATGGTGTGCGCCATCATCGGCGTGGTGGTGGGGGCGCGGCTGGGCTACGTGCTGTTCTACGGCGACGGCTACTACCTCGCCCACCCGCTGGAGATACTGGCCTTCAACCAGGGGGGCATGAGCTTCCACGGAGGCTTGGCGGGGCTGCTTTTGGGCGGTGCGGTGGCCGCGCGGCTCACGCGCATCCCCTTCCTCACCCTGGCCGATCTGGGTGCCATCGCCGCGCCCGTGGGGCTGTTCTTCGGTCGCTGCGCCAACTTCGTGAACGGCGAGCTGTGGGGCGCGCCCACCGACTGGCCCATCGGCGTGGTGTTCGGTGGTGCTGCCGGCATGATGCCGCGCCATCCCAGCCAGCTGTACGAGGCAGTGCTGGAGGGGCTCGTCATCTTCCTGGTGCTGTTCGCCCTGTCGCGCCGTATGCCGCCGCGTCCGCGCGGCACGTTCGTCGGCACGTTTCTAGTGCTGTACGGCGTGTTCCGCTTCCTCATCGAGTTCGTGCGCGAGCCTGATGTGCAGCTGGGCTACCTGTGGGGCGGCTGGCTGACCATGGGCCAGGTGCTGTCGGCGCCGCTGATTATCGCGGGCATTGCCGTGCTGCTGTGGTCGGTGCGCGCAAAACTGCCCCAGGAAGGTCCGCGGAAGGAGCCGAAGGGCGCTTCCCGGCCGCGCTAGGGCTCGCTCGGGCGGTGCCCGTCCAGCTCGATGAGGTCGAGCAGGGCCTGTTGGGAGTGCACGCCGAACTTGCGGTAGATGCGCTTGATGTGGGTCTTGGCCGTTTCCTCCGAGATGACCAGCTGGGCGCTGATGAAGCTGCAGTTGCGCCCGCGGGCCAGATAGGAGAACACCTCGGTTTCCCGGGGCGACAGGCCGCGGCTCTGCGCCAGCTGCTGCACCGATAGCTTGAAGCGGGGTGCCGCCGCCTCCCGGCTACCCGGGGCGCTGAACAGGTTGCGGTCCGATCCGGGGAAGGGGCTCTCGAAGGCGAACAGCGCCACGAGCAGGATGACGAACACCGAGCAGGCGGCGATGACGGCCACGGTGTAGCGGTCGTGGGCCAGGGCCATCAGCTGGGCGCCCAGCACCGATCCTGTCAGCTGCCCGATCATGATGGCCATCATGGAAACGCTGGCAAACAGCGCCACGGGGCTTCGGCGGTCGTAGGCCAGCACGGCCCACAGGGCCCAGATGATGATATAGAAGTACTGGTAGCCCATCTGGTGGGCGGCGAATCCGATGAGGTCGCAGGGGTAGCCCAGGGAGTACAGCACGAACCCCGCCGCCATGAGCGGCAGCGCCACCTGGTAGGTCATATGGCGGAAGTCCATGCGCAGCACGCTCATGGTGAGCAGGATGGCCACGGCGCCTAAGATGAGTGCGCTCACGTTGAGGATGTCGCGAATGGCGATGAGGTCGTCGGTTGCCCCTGCGAAGAACCCCTTCATCATGCCGTAGGAAAAGCCGAAGAACAAAGAGATGGCGCCGATTTCCACGATGGGCCGAAGCGCGGGCACCTCCCAGTCGGCGTCGCATGCCGGCGACGCGGCCTCCGCTGCCTGCTGGTGCGTGAGCAGCCACATCTCCGCCACGGGGATAAGAACGGTGATCCAGCGGGCCGCTGCGGCGGGCAGCAGGGTGAGGACGAAGAAAAAGCCGCTGCCTGCAAGGGTGGCCAGCACACTGTACACCACCACCTGCCGCGCTCCGCGTCCGGCGATGAGACTGGCCCACAGCACGACCTCCACGGCGCTGCCCACGCCGGTGAGCAGCGCGCCGGCCACAAAGCCCGCGCTGCCGCCCGCGAGCGCCTCGGCGGGCAGTCCGATGAGCGCCGTGCCGACGGAGGTGACGGCTGCGGCGGCCCAGGCGGCCGCAGCGGGGCGCCGGATGCATTCCCCGCGCAGGTACCAGACGAACAGCGCACCGTAGCACAGCACGTTCGAAGCGATGGACAAAAGCCACAGCGGCTCCAGCGACAGCAGCGGCGTGCCGGCCGGAGCGGGGGAGGCCTGGTAGAACTTCTGGCTCCAGAACGTCACCCACACCCAGGTCCAATGCAATGCGAAGCCGGCGACAATGCCCGGGCGCACGTCGAAGTTGAACGCGGCCAGCTGGACGCGCTTGCGCAGATATCCCATGCTCAGTTTTGCCATGATGTTTCCCCCTTGCCGCCCTCTATTGTATCGGGTTTGGCGCGAACGCGCCCGAAGGAGCGGCCCTCCGGCACCTCCGAGGTATCCCCCTGAGAGGGGTATTTTCGGATACCACCCCCTCCGACCTGGCCGTTTTCCGCTTGCTCGCGCTATGGTGCTCCCAGGGCCGCGGAAAGCCGCGAGGGGAAGGAGCCACAGGCCCGCGGCACGGCCGGACGCCCGGGGCGACCGGCGTCGGCCCGCGCGAGGACGCGGGCGATGAGACGAGCTAAGAGGAGGAGACTATGACCGAACAGAGCAAGTCCACGCTGAGCCGCCGCGCCTTCGTGGCCGGGGGCGCCACCGCCGCCGCTGCGGTGACGGCCGGCCTGGCAGGCTGCGCGGCCGCGCCCGCGACCGAAGACGATCTGGCCGCCACCGGCGCGGGCATCGCGCCCGATGCGGGGGAGTGGCTGCCCTCGCAGTGCAACATGTGCTTCAACGCGTGCAGCATCCTGGGGCATGTGGTGGACGGCAAGCTGGTGGAGATCAAGGGCGACGACCGCAGCCCCGCCGGATGGGGCCATCTGTGCGGTAAGGGCACGGCCGGCATTATGCAGCTGTACGACGAGAGCCGCATCACCAAGCCCTTGCGCCGCACCAATCCCGAGAAGGGCGTCGGCATCGATCCGGGTTGGGAGGAAATCTCGTGGGACGAGGCCTACGACCTTATTCTGGAGAAGCTGGAGGAGCAGAAGGAGAAGGGCAATCCCATTATCGTGTTCGCCCTTATCACCAGCCTTATCTCTTGGATTGACGCCATGAACTGGCTGGGCAGCAACGGCAACATTCCCGTGCCCTTCAAGGCCGACATCTGCGGCGCGCCCACCCACACCATCACGGGGCTGCTCACCGGCAGTGGCAACGCTACGCCCGACTACGGCAACTGCAAGTACCTGATGCAGTTCGGCACCCAGGCCGGTGTGGCCACGCGCCACGGCATGGGCATCACCGCCAAGATCTTCGCCGAGAGCCGCAAGAACGGCTGCAAGTTGGTGAACTTCGACCCGCACATGTCCGGGGCCGCCGAGAAGGCCGACGAGTGGATTCCCATTCGCCCCGGCACCGATGCGGCCGTGGCCCTGGCCATGGCGAACCTGCTGGTGAACGAGTACGGCATCTACGACGAGGAGTTCCTGACCAACCGCACGAACGGCCCGTCGCTGGTGGATGTGGAGACGCGCCGCGTGGTGCGTGCGGCCGACAGCGGCAACAAGGCGCTGTACTGGGACGAGGCCACCGGCGCCCCGGCTGCCTACGACGTTGCCCAGAAGCCGGCTCTGGAAGGCTCCTTCGAGGTTGACGGGCGCCCCTGCAAGACGGCCTTCAGCATTTTCAAGGAGCACGTGGCCACCTACACGCCCGAGTACGCCGAGCAGATTTCCACGGTGCCGGCCGACACCATTCGCCGCCTGGCCCGCGAGTTCGGCGAGGCCGCCTGCATCGGGCAGACGGTGGAGGTGGACGGGCTCACGGTGCCCTACCGCCCGGCCGCGGTGGACATCTTCAGCGGCATCGCCCGCCACAAGCACGGCTTCGTGTCCCAGTGGGCGCTGCTGCAGCTGAACACGCTCATCGGCAACACCTTCGCCCGCGGCGGATATTTGGGCTACTACACCAAGAACGCCTACGGCTTCTACGAGGGCGACACCGACCACACCTGGGAATTCGACGTGTGGGAGGAGGACGGCCTCATCAACGATCTGGCCATGGCCCACGGATACCCGGCGAACCAGTCGCACTACCAGAAGGTGCGCGAGATGAGCTACACGCCCACCACCGAGGCCCTGGAGGAACTGCAGCCGCTGACTATGGACCAGCATTTCGGCTACATCGCCCAGGTGCAGCCCGACGTGTACAAGACCAAGCCGTCGGAAGTGGCCTTCTGCGTGGCCTCGAACCCGTTGAAGAACTGGTGCAACCATGATTACCAGGCCAAGGTGCTGGAGTCTTTCGACTGGATCTTCGGCATGGACATCTATCTGAACGACTCGTCGTACTACTACGACCTGATCATTCCCGAGCCGTGCTATCTGGAGCGCTTCGATCCGCTGCCGCTGTCCTTCAACAACCATCGCGTGCCGGGCTGTCCCGAGGTGCCCTACATCGTGGCCGGTCGCATGCCCATCGTGCCGGCGAAGGACGACTGCCCCTCGGCGCTGGACACCTTCGGGGCCCTGGCCGCCAAGGCCGGCAAGACCGCCGAGTACTCGGGCGCGCTGAACGACTACTACCGTCTGGCCGACGAGTACAAGCTGGACGGCACTGAGCAGATCACCGCCGAGCGCGTGTGCGATGCGGCGCTGAAGTCGCTGGCAGGCGAGGGCCGCGGCGTGGAATGGTTCCGCGAGAACGGCGTGCTGACCCGCGACCGCAAGGCCGACGAGGTGTACGTGTTCGCCGCCGGGCAGCCCGGGCGCATTCCGCTGTACTTTGACTTCATGCTCGAGGCCAAGGAGAAGGTGGAGGCCGAGGTGGCGCGCCTGGGCATTCCCTGGGAGACCGACGACTACATGCCGCTGCCCGAGTGGAAGCCCTGCGTGGACCACGAGGTGGAGGATCCCGATTTCGATCTGTTCCCGGTGTACTGGACCAATGCCATCAACACCGACACCTGGCAGGTGCAGAACGCCTGGATCAACGAGATCAACGAACTGGACGACTGCACCTATTTCCTGGAGGTGAACGCCCAGACGGCCGCCGCCAAGGGCATCGCCTCGGGCGATAAGGTGCGCCTGTCGAACCGCGAGGGCGACATCGTGGAAGGCGTGGCCGTGGTGACCGAGTTCGTGCATCCCGAGTGCGTGGCCAGCGTGGGCGGTCATTTGGGGGCCCAGTCGGCGTTCCAGCCGGTGGGCCGCACCAAGGGCACGGCGGTGAACCATCTGGTGCCTGCTGGCGACCCGGCGCGCATGGACCATCTGTGCTCGGGCGTGGACCAGTGCGTGCGCTGCAAGCTTGAGAAGATCGCGTAAGGGGGCTGATGATGGAATACGGATTTGTGATCGACCTGGAGAAGTGCGTGGGCTGCCACGGTTGCTCGGTGGCCTGCAAGCAGGCGAACGGAACGCCTCCGGGCGTGCTGCGTTCGAACGTGGTGCGCGGCACCGAGGGCACCTATCCCAACGCGCGCCGCACCATCCGCCCCATGCTGTGCATGATGTGCGAGACGGCGCCCTGCGCTGAAATCTGTCCCACGGGCGCCAGCACCCTGCGCGAGGACGGCATCGTGACCATCGACAAGGACGAGTGCATCGGTTGCGGCAGCTGTCAGACCGTCTGCCCCTACGGGGCGCGCTATTTGTGGGAAAGCGGCGAGGGCTACTTCGAGGACGGCCCCAACGAGTACGAGGAAGTGGCCTACGCCACGGCCAAGAAGATGACCATGGACAAGTGCGACTTCTGCATCGGACACGCGGGCACCGGCGAGCCCGACCCCGTGTGCGTGCGCGCCTGCATGGCCGAGGCACGCTTCTTCGGCCCCTTGGAGGACATGAAGAAGATGGCCGAGGAACGCGGCGGCGGGGCCTACCTGCCCGAAGAGGGCACGAACCCGCGCGTGTTCTACCTGCCGGTGGTGGACGCGAAGTAACCAGACCTGTCCAGCCTTCCTTCGACAACGGCGCCCCGCACCCTCCCGCGGGGCGCCGGCTTTTCGCAGCGGCCTATATAACGGGGTGTTGTCGATTGTGCGTGCGCCTCGGCGGTGCGGGGCATTTCCCCTACAATGGTTGACGGTCGGTGAATAGCGCCCTGCGTGCCGGCCGAGATTAATGAGTTCGAAGAGATGCGAGGTGAGTCATGGACGTTCGTTTCTACAAGTGCATGCACTGCGGCAACATTGCCGTGAAGGTATACGACGCCGGCGTGCCGCTGGTGTGCTGCGGCGAGCCGATGGTGGAACTGGTGGCCGATTCCCAGGATGCCGCGCTGGAGAAGCACGTGCCCGCCGTTGAGGTTGAGGGCAACAAGGTGATCGTGAATGTGGGCTCGGTGGACCATCCCATGATGGAGGAGCACTGGATCCAGTTCATTTGCCTGGTGACCGATAAGGGCTACCAGATCAAGCCGCTGAACCCGGGCGAGGCGCCCCACGCCGAGTTCCTGGTGCCCGAGGGTGAGACGCCGGTGCGCGTGTACGAGCACTGCAACCTCCACGGCCTGTGGGTGACCGAGCTGTAAGAGCTCTGCTTGTCCGGCCGCGGCTAGGAGGTAAGGGCGCCGTGCTCGGACAGTCCTCGCTTGGCGGAAATGCCCACTGGGCATTTCCAGTCGCTGTGGAACTCCGCGCGGACCCTCACCCCCTATCCGCGGCCTACCGTGCCTGTTCTTGAAAGACCCGTGTATTGCGGGTCTTTCTTATTGCATTATGGGGAATTGGTGCTAATATAAACAAGCTTGTCTCTGGCTTGGTCGGAAACCAAGCCACATTCGGAATCCTTGGTCGGAAACCAAGGGAAGATAGGAGAACCCATGAAGCAAGGAATTCATCCGGAGTACGTGGACTGCGTTGTGAAGTGCAGCTGCGGCAACACCTTCACCACCCGCTCCACCAAGCCCGAGCTGAAGATCGACATCTGCAATGCGTGCCATCCCTTCTACACCGGCACCCAGAAGCTGATCGACACCGGCGGACGCGTGCAGCGCTTTGCCGACCGCTTCGGCGCCGCCAAGGACGTCGTTGCCGAGCGCGAGGCCGCTCGCAAGGCCGAGCGTGCCGCTCAGATCGCCGAGCGCGAGGCCGCCAAGAAGGCCGAGCGCGAGGCCAAGGCCGCTGCTAAGGCCGAGCGTGCTGCCGCCTACGCCGCCAAGGCCGCCGAGGAGGCCGTCCGCGCCGAGGCCGTGGCCGAGGTTCAGGCCGCCGACGACGCTGCTGCCGAGGCCACTGCTGAGGAGGCTCCCGGCGTGGAGCTGACCGAGGCCGAGGTGGAGGCCGCCGAGTAGCCTTGCTTCGCTGCACCTGAAAGCCCGCTGCATTCGAGCAGCGGGCTTTTTTTGTTTCCGAGCTTCGTAGGGGCGGCCTTCAGGCCGCCCTCGGCAGGAGGGTTATCCCGTAGGGGCGGCCTTTAGGCCGCCCGCTCGGGCGTTGATGGTAACGGGCGGGCTGAAGCCCGCCCCTACGGTGTGGGCGGCAACGGGCGGGCTGAAGCCCGCCCCTGCGGGGGACCGGCGACGATGGGCGGGCTGAAGGCCCGCCCCTGCGGGGGACCGGCGGCGATGGGCGGGCTGAAGGCCCGCCCCTGCGGGGCCGACGGGCGGGGTTTCGTTGCGGGAACGTAAATTTCCCCGGGGTCGGGAATGGCGCGAACTATAATGGGCGCGGTAAGCGAACGAGACGAGGGAGCAGACGTGGTACACAACCCGGAGCAAGATTTCGTACTGAAGACCATCGAGAGCCGCGACGTGCACTTCGTGCGTTTCTGGTTCACCGATGTGCTGGGGAATATGAAGTCGTTCGCCGTGGTTCCCGGCGAGCTGGAAGCGGCCTTCGAAGACGGCATGGGCTTCGATGGCAGCTGCATCGAGGGCTTTGCGGCGGCCAGCGAGTCGGATATGCTGGCCTTTCCCGATCCCTCAACGTTCCAGGTGCTGCCCTGGCGCCCGCAATCGAATGCCGTGGCTCGCATGATCTGCGCCATCCGCACGCCCGAGGGCGATCCTTACGAGGGCGACCCGCGCCACGTGCTGGAGCGCATGGTGCGCAAGGCGTCGGAGCTCGGCTACTCCTTTATCGTGGGGCCCGAGTTGGAGTACTTCTACTTCAAGGACGCCCAGGGCACCGACGTGCTCGACCACGGCAGCTACTTCGACCTCACCTCGCTGGATTCAGCCTCCGACTTGCGGCGCGATACGGTGCTCACCTTGGAGAAGATGGGCATTCCCGTGGAGTACTCGCACCACGAGAAAGGCCCTTCCCAGCACGAGATTGACCTGCGCTACGCCGATGCGCTGTCTATGGCCGATGCGGTGATGACCTACAAGCAGGTGGTGAAGGAAATAGCCATGAAGCACGGGGTATACGCCTCGTTCATGCCCAAGCCCATGGCTGACGCGCCCGGCAGCGGCATGCATGTGCACCAGAGCCTCATCGACCTGGACGGCAACAACGTGTTCTTCGATGCGGACGATCCGTCGGGCTACAACCTGTCGGCCACGGCGAAGAGCTACATCGCGGGGCTGCTGAAATACGCCCCGGAGTTCACCTTGGTGACGAATCAGTACGTGAACTCCTACAAGCGCCTGCAGCCGGGAGGGGAAGCGCCCACGTGCGTGAGCTGGGGCGCTCGCAACCGGTCGACGCTGGTGCGCATTCCCGGCTACCGCCCCCACAGCGAGTCGGCGTGCCGGGTGGAGCTGCGCAGCCCCGATCCGGCAGCGAACCCCTATCTGGCCTTCGCGGTGATGCTGGCCGCGGGCCTGGCGGGCATCGAGGAGGGGCTGGAGCTGATGCCCCCGGTAGATGACGGGGCCCCCCTGGGCTGCAGCCGCCACGAGCATCGCGCCCGCGGCGTGCTGCCGCTGCCCGCGACGCTGGGGGAGGCGGTGGAGCTGTTCGCTGAGAGCCGTCTGATGCGCGAGACGCTGGGCGAGCACATCCACGACTACCTGGTGCGCACCAAGCGCGCGGAGTGGGACGCGTACCAGGGCATTGTGACGCCCTGGGAGCTGAAGCGCGATTTGGCGGTGTTGTAGATGCAGCGTAAGACCGTTATCTTCATTGCCGACAGCTTGGATAACGCCCACAAGTTCCAGCAGGTGCTCTCAAAGCTTGATGTGGATGTGGCTGCCGGCTCGTCGGCGCAGTTCAAGAAGCTGCTCGCGGCGCATCCGACCCACGACCTGGTAATCTACGAGGCCCGCGATGCGGCGGCCACCCCGCTGTCCGCCGTGGAGTCCGCGTTGGCCGAGGAAGGCACGGGCGCCATGCTGGTCATTGTGAACGACGATCAGCTGGCCGAGTTCCGCCTGCCGGTGTCGTGCAAGGCCGATTTCGTGGTGCACGGCGCCTCGGCGGCCGAGTGCGCCCAGCGCATCCGCCAGCTGCTGTGGCCTGGAAACGAGGGGTCGTCAGGCGACTACATTGTGGTGGACAACATGACGGTGAACCTCGCCACCTACCAGGTGAAGGTGGGCGGCGAGCCGGTGGATCTTACCTATTTGGAATATGCGCTGCTGTCGTTTTTAGTCACGCATCCGGGGCGCACCTATTCCCGCGACGCGCTGCTGCGCCGGGTATGGGGCTTCGACTACTACGGTGGCAGCCGTACGGTGGACGTGCACGTGCGGCGTGTGCGCGCAAAGCTGGGCCCCGAGTTGGCCCAGCGTCTGGAAACCGTGCGCGGTGTCGGCTATTTGTGGAACATGTAGGGCATCACGTTGTTCGTAGGGGCGGCCTTCAGGCCGCCCTTTTTGGTGCGGGAAACGGGCGGGCTGAAGCCCGCCCCTACGGAATGGATCGGAGCGAGGGGCTGAAGCCCGCCCCTGCGAATGGGTCGGGACGGGCGGGCTGAAGCCCGCCCCTACGGGTGCGTTCGGGGAGGCTAGTGCGCTTCGGCCCAGGTGGGACCCCAGCTGACATCTACCAGCAGGGGCACGCGCAGCTGCGCCACGTTCTCCATCACCTCGCGCACCATGGCCGACAGGCGCTCCACCTCGTCGATGGGCACCGAGAAGTCCAGTTCGTCGTGCACCTGGATCATCAGCTGGGCGCGGAAGCCCTCGGCGAGCAGGCGGCGTTGTACCTCGTTCATGGCCATCTTGATGATGTCGGCCGCCGTGCCCTGCATGGGGTGGTTCATGGCGGTGCGCTCGCCGAAGCCGCGCTGCTGGCCGTTGGAGCTGCGCAGCTCGGGAATATGGCGTTTGCGGCCGAACATCGTGGTGGCGAAACCGCGTTCCTTGGCCTCGGCCACGGTGTTGTCCAGGTAAGAGCGCACGCCGGGGTACACCTCAAAGTAGCGGTCGATCATCTCCTTGGCCTCCGCCATGGGAATTTCCAGCGTCTGCGACAGCCCGTAGGCCTGCTGGCCGTACACGATGCCGAAGTTCACCGCCTTGGCCCGACTGCGCAGTTGCGACGTCACCTCCTCGGGTGCTACGCCGAAGACGCGGGCAGCTGTGGAGGTGTGCAGGTCGGCGCCCGAATTGAAGGCGGCCACCAAGTGCTCGTCGGCCGAGAGGTGCGCCAGCAGGCGCAGCTCGATCTGCGAGTAGTCGGCCGACAGGAACAGCTCGCCCTCGCGCAAAGGAACGAAGCAGCTGCGAATCTGGCGCCCGAAATCGGTGCGCACGGGAATGTTCTGCAGGTTCGGATCGGACGACGACAGGCGTCCGGTGGTGGTCACCGTCTCGTTGAACTGGGTGTGCACGCGGCCGTCGAGGGCGCGCATGCGCGGCAGGGCGTCGATGTAGGTGGTCTTGATCTTCGAGAACTCGCGGTAGCGCAGGATGAGCGCCGGCAGCGGGTGGATGGCCGACAGCTCGGTGAGCACCTTTGCGTCGGTGGAATAGCCGCGCTGGTTCTTCTTCTTGGCCGGCAGCTGCAGCACCTCGAACAGGATATGGGCCAGCTGCTTGGGGCTGCTCAGGTTGAAGGGCTCGCCCGCCAGCTCGTGAATCTGGGCTGTCAGCTCGTCTACCTCGGCCTGGGCCTTGGCGCCCAGCTCCTCCAGCAGCGGCACGTCGATGGCCGCGCCCACGCGCTCCATGCAGGCGAGCACGCCCACGAGCGGCAGGTCGATGTCGGCGTAGGCATCCCAGGTGCCGTCCTTTCTCAGCGCCTCCTCCATCAGGCTCCTCAGCAGTCGCGCCGCCGTAGCGCGCAAGGCCGCTCGCTCGGCGTCGCTTTCCGCGGTCGGCAGGGTGGCGCCGGCGATCGTCTCCATCAGCGAGTCGTAGGTGTAGGAACTGGTGGACGAGTTCAGCACGTAGCCGGCCACGCCCAGGTCGAATCCGCGGCTGGCCAGCACCTCGGCGTCGCTTAAGCGCGCGGGCTCGGCGGTGTCGGCCGGGTACACGCGGTGCAGGTCGGCCTTCACGTCCAGGGCGCAGAAGATGCCGTCGCGCACGATGGCGGCGAACAGGTCCAGGGCCTCGTCGCCTTCGGCGATCACGGTGGCCTGGTCGGTGACGAAGGCCGCGGTGGCCCCCTCGTTGAACAGCGACACCTGCTCGGGATCGACGAAGGCCACGCCGATGGTCTCGCCGGCGGCGCAGGCCCGGGTCACCTCGGCGGCTCCCGCGTCGCCCCGCACTTCGTCGGCCAGCGTCAGGTCGACCTCGCGGGAGGCGGGCTCCACGTTAATGAGGGACAGCACGCGGGCAAGCGGGCTTGCCAGTTGGTACTTTCCGAAGGCCTCCTCCACGTCGGCGGCGTCGAAGGCGGGGAAGGCGGCGCTTTCCAGGTCGACGGGGAAGTCGAGGTCGCGCACGATGGTGGCGATCTCGCGCGAGAGGAAGGCCATGTCGCGGTTGTTCTCCAGATTCTCGCGCTGCTTGCCCTTCAGCTCGTCGATATGCTCGTAGATGCCCTCCATGGAGCCGTAGGCTTGCAGCAGCTTCGTGGCAGTTTTGGGGCCGATGCCCGGCACGCCGGGAATGTTGTCGGAGGAGTCGCCCATCAGGCCCAAAAAGTCGATGAACTGCTCGGGTGTCACGCCGTAGCGCTCCACCACCTCGGCCGGTCCGTTCACCGTGATGTCGGTGATGCCCTTCTTGGTGGTCACGATGCGCGTGAGGTCGCTCGCCAGCTGGTAGGCGTCCTTGTCGCCGGTGACCAGCAGAGTCTCGAACCCCAGGGCCTCGTCGCGGGCGGCGATGGTGCCCAAAATGTCGTCGCCCTCCCAGCCCGGCACCTTCACCACCGGCACGGCCATGGCCGCAAGCAGCTCCTCGATGACGGGGAACTGCACGCGCAGCTCGTTGTCCATGGGCGGGCGCTGGGCCTTGTACTGCTGCAGCGCCTCGATGCGGTGCACGGGCTTGCCGGCGTCGAAGGCGCACACCACCGCATCGGGGGCGGCGATCTCGATGAACTTGCAGAACATCGACAGGAAGCCGAACACGGCGTTGGTGGGGGTGCCGTCCTGGGCGGTCATGGGTGTTTGCACCGCATGGTAGGCTCGGTGCATCAGCGAGTTGCCGTCAATTACCGCGATCTTCTTCGACATGGATGATCCCTTCGATGGTTTTCGTGGGGATCAGTATAGCCCAAGGGCGCCCCGTATCATTTTCCCCACACGTATCTTCCGTTATCGAGCGGGTAGGGGAGGGAGGGCTTGCGGCGACGACGCGAGGCGGGCGGGCTAAAGCCCGCCCCTACGAGGCCGGGGGGCAAAGCGCGGGGGGCAAAGCGCGGGGGCAAAGCGCGGGGGGGGGCGACGCGGGGGGGGCAAAGCGCGGGGGCGACGCGGGGGCAAAGCGCGGGGGGGGGCGACGCGGGGGGTGCCGGGATTGGTGGCGCGTCTCCGTAGGGGCGGCCTTCAGGCCGCCCGCCATGCCCCGCGGGTGCTCGGAGGCTACACCGTTTTCCAGAAGTCTTGGATGAGTTCCTGGCGGTTGGCGTGACCCGTTTTCTGCAGAATGTTGTGCACGTGCACCTTCACGGTGGAGGGTGCCAGCGACATGGACGAGGCGATATTCTGGTTGTCCTTGTCGCGCAGGATGTAGTCGAGCACCTCCTGCTCGCGGTGGGTGAGCTGGTGGCGGCTCGCGTACACCATGAGGTCGGCGGCGGTCTGGCGATGGCGGCTCGTGTCGTCCATGACGGGCGCAGTGTGCGAGTGGATGGACAGCTGGCGCAGTGCGAAATGCCCCATCATGGCCGCACACACCAGCATGAGCAGGTTCTCGCAGTAGTTGCGCTCGGCCGACAGGACGAACGGCCCTACCTGGATGGCGTCCACCGACCAGACCAGGAAGAACAGCACGTCCTCCAGGATCATGAGCAGCCCCATCACGCCGATGACCAGGCAGTGCATCCGGTAGCGGCCCAGGCGCTGGCGCTCCACCGAATCTTGGGTGCGCAGGTAGTGCACCAGCCCGTAGACGAGGATCCACGCCAGGAAGGCGGCGCGGCAGTTGTAGTACAGGAAGCGCAGCAGCAGACTGTCGCCCGACACCGCCAGCAGGATGCAGGACGCCGCCACGAAGACGGCGATAGGGGCGATTCGAATCGCGCGCCGGCGCTCGCCGATGTACTCGCACACCATCATCCAGAAGGCGCCCAGAAAACCGGTGCCGGTGGCCATGGTGAGAAACGAGCGCAGGAAGTAGTAGTCGGCGCCCAGATCGATGAAGGAGCGGGCCGCGAAGTCATCCTGCAGGATGGAGGCCACATCGAGGAAGTAGAACAGAAAGCCGAGGGACGCGTAGAACATGATCTTCTGCCGCGAGACGAGGAATGCCGAGAGGCAGACGGCCGAGGTAAGCACGGAAACGAGAATGACCAGAAGGGTTTCGTAGAACAGCGTCAGTCCCATGGACTTATCTCTCCCGCCTCATGTAAAAAAATCTACCAGCCGCCGCCCATTATAGACCAATGGAACGATTTGGGAACGAAATTTCGCGGCTTCTTGAGCGCTTGACAGTTTATCGATGCCGATTCGCATAATTTTTCTTGACGATAAGTCAATAAAATGTTAGCGAAAAAATCCTATCTGATCTCGTGTTTACCTCAAGTTTAGAGGGCGCCTTTTTCCGGTAGGCGCAACTTAAACCTCCTCCTACACCCAGTTTAGACCTATCGCCTCGCGCACCCATGCTCCACATTGGGCTCATGGAAGCATCGCATGGACGTGCGATGGGCCGTGGAGGGAAACCACGGCAGCCGGCACACGACGGGCGCCATGGTGGCGCCAGATCGGAGAGCTTTATGCAAGGAGTAAACGTCAAGAGCGAGATCGGGAACCTCAAGAAGGTCATCCTCCATCGCCCGGGGAACGAGCTTTTGAACCTCACCCCGAACACCCTGGAGGAGCTGCTGTTCGACGACATCCCGTTCTTGGAGGTGGCCCAGGCCGAGCACGACGCCTTCGCCGACATCCTGCGCAACGAGGGTGTGGAGGTCGTCTACCTCGAGGATCTGATGGCCGAGGCCCTGGATACCGATCCGGCCCTGCGCGAGAAGTTCCTGAACCAGTGGATCTACGAGGCCGGCATCCGCACCGACCTGTATACCGACATCATCAAGGACTACATCAACTCCGAGTACGCGGGCACCAAGGACATGGTCATGAAGACCATGGCCGGCATCAACCTGCAGGAGCTGCCGCAGCAGCACACCAACCTGCTGGTGGACATGGTGTCCGACCGCACGAAGCTGGTGTGCGCCCCCATGCCCAACCTGTACTTCACCCGCGACCCCTTCAACATGATCGGCAACGGTGTGGGCATCAACCGCATGTACAGCCAGACGCGTAATCGCGAGACCATCTACGGCGACTACATCTTCAACTACCATCCGGACTTCAAGGACGTGCCGCAGTACTACAGCCGCGAGAACACCTTCCACATCGAGGGCGGCGACGTGCTGAACATCAACGACCATGTGCTGGCTATCGGCATCTCCCAGCGCACCGAGCCCGACGCCATCGACCAGCTGGCCCACAACGTGTTCAGCGACCCCACGTCCACCATCGACACCATCCTGGCCTTCAACATCCCGGTGTCCCGCGCGTTCATGCACCTGGACACGGTGTTCACCCAGATCGACTACGACAAGTTCACCATCCACCCCGGCATCATGGGCCCGCTGACGGTGTTCGAGATCACCCCGGACGGCAACGGCGGCACCAAGATCCGCGAGCGCGACGAGGACCTGGAGTCCATCCTGACCGACTACGTCGGCCAGCCCGTGCAGCTGATCCCCTGCGGCGGCGGCGACCGCATCGCGGCCGAGCGCGAGCAGTGGAACGACGGCTCTAACACCCTGTGCGTGCGCCCCGGCACCGTGGTGGTGTACCAGCGCAACAACGTCACCAACGACGTGCTGTACAAGAACGGCATCAACTGCCTGGTCATGCCGTCGGCGGAGCTCTCCCGCGGCCGCGGCGGCCCGCGCTGCATGTCCATGCCGGCCTGGCGCGAGGCCCTGTAGGGAGATACCGCCCGCACGCGGTTCCCTCATTAACATGTTCGTTGGCGGCCGAGTCGGGAGGGGCCCGGCCGCCACTCCCATAAGGAGATTCTCATGGCAGAGACAAAGAAGAAGAAGCGCGCGAGCCTTTCTTCGTTTACCATTTTGCTGATCATCCTCGTGGTGCTCGCCGTCGTTACCGTCATCATGTCCGCTTGCGGCGTGGAGGGTGTCGAGGGCGCTACGCTTTCCGGGGTGCTCACCGCTCCGGTGTTCGGTTTCCAGGACGCCATCGGCGTGTGCCTGTTCGTTATGATCTTGGGCGGTTTCCTCGGCATCGTGACCGAGACCGGCGCGCTGGATGCCGGCATCGCTGCGCTCGTGCACAAGCTGAAGGGCAACGAGCTGGTGCTTATCCCCATCCTGATGGCGATCTTCTCCATCGGCGGCTCCACCTACGGCATGTGCGAGGAGACGGTGCCGTTCTACCTGCTGCTTGCCGCCACCATGGTGGCCGCGGGCTTCGACAGCCTGACCGGCGCGGCGGTCGTCCTCCTGGGCGCCGGCTGCGGCGTTCTGGGCTCCACAGTGAACCCGTTTGCCGTGGGCGTGGCCGTTGACGCGCTGTCCGGCGTGGGTATCGCCGTGAACCAGGGCATCATCATCGTGCTGGGCCTTATTCTGTGGGTGGTGACGCTGGTCATCTCCATTATCTTCGTGATGCGCTATGCCAAGAAGGTTATGCAGGACAAGGGTTCCACCTTCCTGTCGCTGCAGGAGCAGCAGGCCATGATGGACGAGTGGGGTCTGAAGGAGTCCGAGGAGGAGGCTGCCGACGGCCAGGCCGCGGCCACCCCGAAGATGACCGGCCGCCAGAAGGCGTCCCTCATCGTGTTCGCCCTCACCTTCGTCATCATGATCGTGTCGTTCATTCCGTGGGAGGATCTGGGCTTCAACGGCTTCGTGGCCGGCTCGTCCTACGAGGAAGTGACCACCACTGTGGCCGGCGACGAGGTCATCGCCGCCTACGACGAGGCCAACGGCACCACCACCGAGGTTGCCGCTCCCTTCGAGGCGACGTCCGTGTCTGAGGAAGAGGTCACCCCGGCCTGGTCCTCGTTTTTGACCGGTGTGCCGCTGGGTCAGTGGTACTTCGACGAGGCATCCACCTGGTTCCTGCTGATGGCGCTGGTCATCGGTCTTATCGGCGGCGTGTCCGAGAGCCGCTTCGTGAAGGCCTTCATCAACGGCGCCGCCGACATGATGTCGGTCGTGCTGATCATCGCCCTGGCCCGCTCCATCACCGTGCTGATGGCGCAGACCGGCTTGGACATGTGGATCCTGAACAACGCCGCCGCCGCGCTGGCGGGCATGTCGGCCATTATCTTCGCACCGCTGTCGTTCCTGCTGTACGTGGTGCTGTCGTTCCTCATCCCGTCCTCGTCCGGCATGGCCACGGTGTCCATGCCCATCATGGGCGGTCTGGCCAGCCAGCTGAACTTCTCCGTGGAGACCATGGTCATGATCTACTCCGCCGGCAACGGTCTTGTGAACCTGTTCACCCCGACCTCCGGCGCCATCATGGGCGGTCTGGCCCTGGCCAAGGTGGAGTACTCCACCTGGCTGAAGTTCGGCGCTAAGCTGTTCGTGGTCTTGGGCGTCGTATGCATGGTCATCCTGACTGCGGCGATGCTCATCCTTCCGGGAGGCGCCGCCTAGGCTGTCAACCAAACCGATACCAGCCTTGCCGGCTGTTATCCTTCCTGAGGGGCGTCCGCATTGTCGGGCGCCCCGCCTGTTATGGGGGCGGCAGAGCCTCTTTGCGATTGGCAGGAGGGAGGTGCATCATATATATGTAGAGCGTCGGTGAACGGTGGGAAAATGGGGAAGAAAATCATTGACGGACGCTGGGCACGCTGGTAAGATATCGCCTTGCGTTTAGTCACATTCAAGGAGATACATACATGTACGCAATCGTGAAAACGGGCGGCAAGCAGTACAAGGTCGCCCCCGGAGACAAGATCAACATCGAGAAGCTCGACGTGGAGCCCGGCGACAAGGTGGAGCTCGAGGCCATCTGCGTGGTGGACGGCGACAAGGTGGAGGCCGACCCGGCCAAGGCCGCCAAGACCAAGGTCGTGGCTACCGTGCTGGAGCAGTTCAAGGGCGACAAGCAGTTGGTCTTCAAGTTCAAGAAGCGCAAGAACTACAAGAAGCTGCGCGGTCATCGTCAGAACCTGACCCGCGTGAAGATCGAATCCGTCGGTACGGCCAAGGCCGAGTAAACGGGTTAGGAGGAACATCTCATGGCACACAAGAAAGGCTTGGGCTCTACCCGTAACGGTCGTGACTCCCATGCACAGCGACTCGGCGTGAAGAAGTTCGCCGGCGAGGTTGTGAAGACGGGCAACATCATCGTGCGTCAGCGCGGCACCCACTTCCATCCCGGTGAGAACGTGGGCCGCGGCAAGGACGACACCCTGTTCGCCCTGTGCGACGGCACTCTGAAGTTCACGCGCGGCCAGAAGCGCAAGATCCACGTGATCCCGGCCGAGCAGACCGCCTAAACGCTTTAGTTTCAACGACTGCGTAACATCAAGCGCTCAAGCAATGCCCTCTGAGATATCAGGGGGCATTGTTGTATCTCCGCAGTTGTGGCGCCGGGAGTGCGTGATCGGCGCCCGCTGATCGCTTTATCCCCTTCCGAACGCGGCAAAAGAAACAGCGAAGATGACGCACATTAGTCGGTACTATCCCGACACATCTGCTGCTGAAGTGGAAGCTGTTCCTTAACAGCCGCGTTCTCCAGGGGGTGATCAGAGGTCGTCGATCACGCACTCCCGGCGCCACCTCGACAGGTTCTCTGCGATAGTGTGCGATAATCTGCACACTGACCGATAAGGAAGGCTCCTATGTTCATCGATAAGGTTCGTATCAATGTGAAGGGCGGCAATGGCGGCGCTGGCTGCATGTCGTTTCGCCGCGAGGCCCATGTGCCCAAGGGCGGTCCTGACGGCGGCGACGGCGGCCACGGTGGCAACGTGGTGGTGCAGGCCGATGCCGGCGTGTCCTCGCTCATTGAGTACCGCTTCAAGCACCACTTCAAGGCCGAGCGCGGTACTCATGGCAAGGGCAGCCGTATGCACGGTGCCACCGGCGAGGACTTGGTGCTGAAGGTGCCCGTGGGCACCGTGGTGCGCGAGTACTTCGAGGACGAGCGCGAGGTGGGCGAGATGATCGCCGATCTGACCCACGACGGCGAGAGCGTGGTGGTGGCACGCGGCGGCATGGGCGGCCGCGGCAACATTCACTTCGTCACGAGCACGCGGCGCGCCCCGGCTTTCGCCGAGCTGGGCGAGCCGTCGGAGGAGCGCTGGATCGAGCTGGAGATGAAGCTCATGGCCGATGCGGCGCTCGTGGGCATGCCGAGCGCGGGGAAGAGCTCGCTTATCGCGAAGATGAGCGCGGCGCGCCCGAAGATCGCCGATTACCCGTTTACCACCTTGGTGCCGAATCTGGGCGTGGCCACCTCGGGCGATCTGTCCTTCGTGGTGGCCGACATTCCCGGGCTCATCGAGGGCGCCCATGAGGGCAAGGGCCTGGGACATGAATTCCTGCGCCATATCGAGCGCACGGCGCTGATCGTGCAGATCGTGGACCTCACGGGCGACTGGGAGGGTCGCGATCCTTTGGAGGACTACGAGATCATCAAGAACGAGCTGGCCGAGTACGCGAGCGACTTGGCAGCGCGCCCGCGAATCGTGGTGGCCAACAAGATAGACGTGCCCGGCACCGAGGAGGTCTGCGAGAAGCTGGCCGAGCGGGTGCGCGAGGATTCCATCGCGGCAGCCGGGGGCAACGAGTTTGTGGAAAGCCCCATCGACCCGAAGCTGTACCGCATCAGCGCGCTGACGGGGGCCGGCGTGGATTCCCTGAAGGCGGCCATTGCCACCAAGGTGCACGACCTGCGCGAGGCGGCTCGTGCGGCGGCCGCGGCCGATATCCAGTACGAGCATGTGTGGGAGCTGCGCCGTGAGGCCCGCGAGAAGCGCTTCGACATCACCTGCGAGGGCGAGAACGCCTATCGCGTGTCGGGCGTGCAGGTTGAGCGCATGGTGGTGCAGACCGACTGGGAGAACGAGGAGGCCATCGCCTTCTTCCAGCACCGCTTCAAACGCCTGGGCGTGGATACGGCCCTGGAGAAAGCCGGAGCCCGCGACGGCGACGAGGTGCGCATCCTGGGCTTCTCCTTCGCCTTCGAGTCGCCCAAGACCCACGCCGACGACATCTACGCGGAATTGGATCTGTAATGGCGGCGGTGCAGGAGGCGGCCCGGCGCCGCCGGCTGGTGGTGAAGATCGGTTCGGCCACGCTGACCACCTCGGAGAGCTCCATCGATTACGGGTTTCTGGATGATCTGGCTGCCCAGATAGAGACGGTGCGCCAGGCGGGTTGGGATGTGGTGGTGGTCACTTCGGCCGCTATCGCCTGCGGCCTGGAGGCCTTGGGCATCGCGAAGCGCCCCACGGACATGCCCAGCCTGCAGGCGGCGGCGTCGGTGGGTCAGAGCGCGCTTTCCACGGCCTACGCCGAGGCCTTCGGCGCAAAGGAGATGCTGACGAGCGTGGTGCTGCTCACGCGGCGCGACACGGCCGATCGCACGGCCTACCTGCATGCCCGCGATACGCTGAACCGGCTGCTGGAGCTGTCGGTGGTGCCCATTGTGAACGAGAATGACACGGTGAGCGTGGAGCAGATTCGCTTCGGCGACAACGATACCCTGGCAGCGCTGGTGGCCTGCCTCATCGATGCCGATCTGATGGTCATCCTGTCGGATATCGACGGGCTGTACACCGCCAACCCCCAGGTGGATCCGACGGCTCAGCTGATCGAGCGCGTGGACCGCGTGGACCGCGATATTCTGGCGGCGGCCGGCGGTGCCGTGTCGGGCGTGGGCAGCGGCGGCATGATCACCAAGATCAAGGCCGCCCGGGTGCTGATGGCCGCCGGTATTCCCCTGGTCATCTGCCAGGGGCGGCGACGCGACTGCATCGTGGACGCCGCCCGGGGCGCCTCGGTGGGCACGTTGTTCACTGCGCCGGAGCGCCCCCACGAGATTACGCCGAAGAAGCTGTGGATTGCCCTGGGAGACGCCGTGCACGGTACGCTGGTGGTCGACGAGGGGGCCCACGCGGCGCTCGTGGAGCGCGGCAAGTCGCTTCTGCCCGTGGGCATCCGCGCCGTGGAGGGCCACTTTGATTACGACGATATCGTGGATGTGGCCGACGGCTCGGGCCATGTGTTCGCCCGTGGCCGCGTGACCGCCGGCAGCGACCTTCTGGCGCTTGCGGCGGGGAAGAGCCGCGAGGAGCTGGCGGCCAACGCCATTCTGTCGGTTTTGGCGGACAAATCGGTTATCCACCGCGACGACCTGGTGTTGTTTGAGTAGTGCTGTGACGTTGACCGCGCGAGGCGCCCCGCCGGAGGCCCCTCGCGCGCAGATTCCGCAGTCTCGCAAATGCTGGTTCCGTTCGCCCTACGGGACGAACGGCCCTGTCGACGCTGCGGCTCCGACAGGCACCTGCCCTTGCCCCTTGTTTTGGGCACGGCGTTGCGCGAAGGCAACTTGGCCCAAAGGCGGGGCAATTGCAGGCACCTGTCGAAGCCTCGCTGACATAGACTGGTCCTGCGAGAAGATGCAGGAAGCAGAGAAAGGGTCATTATGGGTATAACAGAGGATGTTGTTCTTCTCGCGAAGAGCGCGAAGGCGGCCAGTGCGAAGCTGGCGGTGACGACGGCCGAGGAGCGCAATGGGGCGCTGGCGGCTATGGCGGGCGCCTTGCGCGCCCATGCGGCCGATATTGTGGAGGCCAACGAGGGCGATATGGAGGCGGCCCGCGCGGCCGGCACGTCCGAGGCGCTGCTCGACCGGCTCATGCTGGACGAGGACCGGGTGAGCGCCATGGCCGACGCGCTGGACGACCTGCGCGCGCTGCCCGATCCGCTCGGCGTGGTGTCGCTGGAGTCGGAGCTTTACAACGGCATACAGCTGCGGCGCGTGAGCGTGCCCTTGGGCGTGGTGGCCATGGTGTACGAGGCGCGCCCGAACGTGACGGCCGACGCGGCCGGGGTGTGCGTGAAATCGGGCAACGCCTGCGTGCTGCGCGGCGGCAGCCTGGCGGCCCGATCGAACGAGGCCATCGCCGATATTCTGGCGGCCGCCGCCGTTGAGGCGGGACTGCCCGAGGGCTCCATCTGCGCCATCACCACCACCGACCGCGCCGCCACCGACGTGCTCATGGAGCTGCACGGGTTGGTGGACGTGCTCATTCCCCGCGGGGGCGCGGGTCTTATCCGGCATTGCGTGGAGCACGCGAAGGTGCCGGTCATCGAGACGGGCACGGGCAACTGCCATGTGTATGTGCATGCCTCGGCCGACCCGGCGTGGGCCCATGACATCATCATGAACGCGAAGTGCCGCCGCCTGGGCGTGTGCAACGCCGCCGAGACCCTGCTCGTGGACGAGGACATCGCGCCGACGGTGCTGCCGCCCATCCTGCGCGATCTGCTGGATACGGGCATCACGGTGCACGGCGATGCTGCCGTGCTCGCCGTGGCGCGCCAGGTCGGGCTGCCCGTGGCCGCGCTGGCCGACGAGGCCGTGCCTTCGGTGGTGCCCGCCACCGAGGAGGACTGGGCCACCGAGTATTTGGGGCCGCATCTGGCCGTGCACGTGGTGGGCGGCGCCCAGGAGGCCATCGACCACGTGAACCGCTATGGCACGAAGCATTCCGAGTCCATCGTGGCCACCGACGAGGCGGTCATCGACGACTTCCTGGCCCAGGTGGATGCGGCGGCCGTGTACGCCAACGCCTCCACGGCCTTCACCGACGGCGGCCAGTTCGGTCTGGGTGCCGAGATCGGCATCTCCACCCAGAAGATCCACGCCCGCGGCCCCTTCGCCGCCGACGCGCTTACGTCCTACAAGTACGTGCTGCGCGGTGCGGGCCAGGTAAGGGCCTAGGCGCTGTGGATACTGCTGTCGAGGCGTTGGCTGCGCGGGCGGCCGCGGGCGGCCTGACGCGCCTGGGCGTGATGGGGGGCACCTTCGATCCGGTGCATCTGGGGCATCTTGTATGCGCCGAGCAGGCGCGGGAGGCTTTGGGGCTGGATGCGGTGGTGTTCGTTCCGACGGGCCGGCCGGCCTTCAAGCAGGACCGCTCGGTGACCGACGGCGCGGTGCGCCTTGCCATGGTGCGAGCGGCCGTGGCCGGCAACGATGCCTTCTGTACCAGCGCGCTGGAGGTGGAACGCGCTGGCATCACCTATGCGGCAGACACGCTGGAGGAGCTGCGGGAGGCGTTGCCGGCGACGGTGGAGATCGTCTTCATCACCGGGGCCGATGCGGCCCTCAGTCTGCCGCGTTGGCGCCGCAGCGACGACCTGTCCCGCTTGGCCGCCTTCGGCGCGGCCACGCGCCCGGGTTTCGCCCTGGGGGCAGAGGCGGTGGAGAATTTACGGCGGTGCGGCTTCGATGTGAGGCCCTTCGCCGTGACGGGCATCGATGTCTCGTCCTCGGATATTCGACGCCGCATTGCCGCGGGGCGCACCGTGCGCTATCTGGTGCCCGAGGCCGTGCGGGCGATCATCGAGGAGCATCAGTTGTATCGAAAGGAGGCCGATGGTGGCCGATTGGCGCAGTGACGAGTTCTACGGGCAGCGCCGCGAGGAGCTGGCGAGCCGGGTGGGACCACGGCGCTTTGCCCACAGTTTGGGCGTGGCCGAGACGGCGGCGAAGCTGGCGCGTCGGTACGGGGCCGACGAGCGGGCCGCCCGCGTGGCGGGGCTGCTGCACGATTGGGACAAGGGCTACGACGACCCGGGCATCTTGGCGCGGGCCGACGAGCTGGGGATGGAGCTGACCGACGAGCTTGCCGCCATGCCGCGCGTGCTGCACGGCCTTACGGCGGCCGTGGCGCTGGGACGGCAGTTCCCGGAGCTGCCGCCTGAGGTTCTGACGGCAGTGGAGCGCCACACCCTGGGCGAGGTGGACATGGGGGATCTGGACATGATCCTGTATATCGCCGATGCCCTGGAGCCGGGGCGCAAGGGCAAGAAGGTGGAGAAGCTGCGCGCCCGGGTGGACGAGCTTGAGCTGCGCGAGCTGTTCCTGGAGGTGTACGCCTATTGGGTGCAGCTCATCATGGAGCGCCGCCACCCCGTTTATTCCCGGACTACGGAAATCTGGAACTCCTATATGCCCGAGCAGGAGGTCTACCACGCCGAGGCAAATCCCGATCCCATTCCCTACGGTCGCCCTTAGCAATCGAGCGGGGGCGGTCCGAAGGTTCTCGGAGCGAGGACGCTCGCAGGTCTCCGCGCGCCCTCTCCCGAGCCGTCTCCCAGAGGGATTTGTGCTAAGGTATGCAAGCAAAACAGACTTTCCCGAAAGTGAGGATAATCATGACCGACGCCGTTGCCGAGCAGGCCGCCTTCTCCCGGAAGTGCGCCATTATCGCCGCCCAGGCCGCCGATGAGAAGAAGGCCACCGACATCATGGTGCAACAGGTGCGCGAGTTGATCGGCGTGACCGACTACTTCGTCATCGTCACGGCCGCGAACTCGCGCCAGGTGGACGCCATCATCGACGAGATCGAGGACAAGCTGCGCGAGGATGCGGGCATCAAGCCGAGTCATCGCGAGGTGTCGCCGGACGGCAGCTGGTCGCTGCTCGATTACGGCAATATCGTGGTGCACGTGTTCATGCCCGAGACGCGCGAGTACTACCGCCTGGAGGCGCTGTGGAACGACGCGCCCACCATCGACCTCGCTGTCGAGGCGGGTCTTACCGACTTGCAGTACTCCGACCGCATCGCCAAGCTGCTGTCCCAGGGCCGCTAGACCGTCTGTGGGCGGCTTCGCGGCCGCCAGTCGTGAAGAAGTCGTGGGAATGCCGCCGCGCCGCGCCGTCGTTTTCGCGGCGGCTGCCGCGGCGGTTGCCAGATGCAGCCTGACGATGGCTGCCCACGCGCCTGCGCAAGAGCCGCGCCCCCGCTGTCGATGCGGGGGCGCTTTCGGTTTCGCGGGTTGCGCGCCGCCTGATGCCGGCTGCCGACCTTCCTGTTGCCATACCTGTAGATTGCCTGATGGAAGGCTGTTTCCAACGAGCGGGAGCGGCGAAGCGCGACGATGTTCCGTGACCGCTTGCATCCTGTCGTCCGAGCGCCTAGGATGGCCGCCGTTGCAAACGACCAACGGCGAAAGGAGCCGGAAACCATGTCCCGCTTCATCCTTCAATCGGCCTGCCGGGGGCGCTGCCCTGCCGGTGCGGCACCCCGACGTCATGTGAGCCGCCCCCATCTTATCTCGCGCCTGCTGTCCGACCGCCGGGCCCTGCGGGTGCTGTCGGCGCCCGACGGTTTCGGCAAGACGGCGCTGGCCTGCGAGTATGCCGAAGTGGTGTTCGGCTTTCAGCGGGTGTTCTGGGTCAACGGGCAGTCTCCGTGCTTTCTGCGCGACTTGGACGCCGGCGTTATCGTCGCCAGCTTGCTGCAGGAGGCCGGGGCCTGCGCGCTGGTCGTGATCGACGATATGCCCTGGATGGACGAGACGCGCGCCCAGAGCTTCGGCCTTTTGGCGCAGGAGCTGCTGGATGCCGGGGTGGAGGTGCTGGTCACGGCTACCCCCGGCTGCGACTGTCTGGACGGGCTGGAGGTGTCCTGCCTGCGGATTGCGGGGCGCGATCTTTTGGTAGCCGATGACGAGAACGAGGGCGGAGCCCTCGGTGCGGTCTGCTCCCCGGGCGATCGCATTCCCTGTCTGCACTGGTCGGAAAGAGGCGAGGCGTGCCTGGTGGCGGGCATCGCCCGCGAGCCGTTGCCCGCCGACTTTCGCCTGGCCTTGTGGGTGATGCTGGCCCTGGGCCGTGGCGATCGGGAGGACGCCGCGCTGTTCTTGGGCCAGGCCCGTGCCCGCGAGGCCTGGGATTACCTGGCGCCGCGCTATCCCTTTGCGGTGATCGACGGGGACGATGGCGCCTTCGAGGCCGTGCCGGTGGCCCCGGCGGTTTTGCGCGAGGGGCTGGGCGGCTGCTTCGAGGAGGCGGCCGCCGCATCGGTTCAGGGGGACCGGGACGCTCTGGCCTTGGCTGCGGCCCGCTGGCTGATCGGCGCCGGCCGGGCGTCGCGGGGCGCCCAGCTGATGGGCGCCTTCGCCTCGAAGAGCGCGGTGGCGGCCTGGCTTCCCCGCGAAGGGGCTCAGCTGCTGTGGCAGGGCGCTGCCGCGCCCTTGTGCGAGCTGCACGACCGTGTGTGCCGCCAGCGCGTAGCCGACCGCTCGGCGGTGAACGCGATGATGGCCGGCGCCTTCGCCCAGATCGGTGACGACCGGGCCGTTCTGGAATTCGCGCGCAAGGCCCTGGGCACTTCCGCGGTTCCGTCGCGCTCCGGTGCCGCTGCGGCGTTGGCGGCCCATCGGCGCGGCAATCGCGCCACGCGCACGGCCATGGGGGAGGCGCTGGCGCGGTGGCGCGAGCACAACGGCACCGAGAGCGCGGCTGCCGGTGGGGAAGATGCCGCCTTGGCGCTGCTGGTGGATGTGGCTCTGGCCGAAGAGCGGCCCCACGAGGCGCTGCGGGCCTGGGTGACGGCCTGCACGGCCGGCGGGGAGGTGCGCTGGGACGGGGACGCGTGGCCCCAGGGACTGTTGCTGGCGGCCGCATGGACGATCGACGCCCTGGCCGCCACCGGCGTCTTCGAGCCGCGTCACGGCGATCCGGCTTTCACCGCCGCACCCGATTTCGCCCTGCTGGCATCGGTGACTGCGGGCGCGCTGGACGACTTGGCCGCCAGCGGTGTGCTCGGCTGGGGCGGAACGCGCGCGGCTCAGGCCCTGGAGCGCATCGAGGAGGCTCTGCGCGCCGCCGATCTGCCCGTCGTGTCCCGCGCGGCAATGCGCGTCTGCGCTCGGGAGGAAGCCGAGCGTGCCGCCCTGGTCGCCGCGTACGGCCGCCGTCGTTCCCAGAGATCCCTTAGCATGGCCCCGGCGCCCGGTGCCGTTTCGGGCATCGGCCGCCGGCCGGCCGAGACGGCCGTGCCCTTGCTGGCGCCTCCGCTGCACGTGCGCTTGTTCGGCGCCATGACGGTGCGCATCGGCGACGCGGAGGTGTCGTCCCGCATTCTTGCCCGCAAGAAGGCGCGTCTGCTGCTCGCGCTGCTCGTGCTGTATCGCGGCCGCGAGCTGACCCGTGAGGCGCTGGTGTCCATGCTGTGGCCCCAGGCCTCGCCGCGCACGGGGGCGAAGAGCTTCTATCGGCTGTGGGCCGAGCTGGCCGATCTGCTGTCGGTGGACGGCCACTGCCCCTATCTTTTGCGAGACCACCACCGCTGCCAGGTGAACCCCGCGCTGTGCACGAGCGATGTGATGGAGTTCGAGGCGTTGGGGCGTACGCTGCTGTTCGGGTTGTCGGGCGCGGCGACCGGTTGGGAGAACGTGCTCTGCCAGGTGCAGGAGTCCTTTAGCGGCGAGCTTCTGCCCGACGAGGACCACTGCGAGGTGGTGGCCGATTTCCGTCGGCGCTACGCCACCGAGTTGGTGGACGGCCTGGTGGCGGCGTCGTGCCGCCTGCGGGCGGCCGGCGAGCTGCAGGGCGCGCTGTGGTTCGCCCGCGAGGCCCTGCGCCGCGACGGCACGCGCGAGGATGTGTACGCCTGCCTGATGGCCGTGCAGATGATGGCGGGGCAGCGCGGGGGCGCTCTGGACACGTTCTTCGCCTGCCGCGATTACCTGGCCGGCGATTTGGGGTTGGACCCGTCTCCGCAGATCATGGACTTGTACCATCGCCTCATCGAGGGCGGCCCGGCGGTTCGGGCGGCCCGTCAATTGTCATGAGATTGATGCTTAGCGATAAGGTCATTGATGGTACTATGACGAAGACTACCTTGCAGGTAGGCTTATTCGCTGCCCGTGCGCACTGGGGGAGGTGCTCGGGCCCGTTTGAAAGGGGGTGTGCCATGGAGGCTCTCGCCGATGTGGCTGTGCTGTCGCGTATTCAATTCGCGCTGACGGTGGCCTATCACTTCCTGTTCGTTCCGTTGTCCATCGGGCTGGGACTCATCTTGGCCATCAACGAGACGCGTTATTACCGCTCGCGCAAGCCGGAGGACGCTGCGGCGACGAAGTTCTGGGTGAAGGTGTTCACCGCGACCTTCGCCATCGGAGTGGCCACGGGCATCACCATGGAATTCTCCTTCGGGACGAACTGGGCGAACTACTCGCGGTTCGTGGGCGACATCTTCGGGGCACCCCTGGCCGCCGAGGCGCTGTTCGCCTTCTTCCTGGAGTCCATCTTCCTGGGGGTGCTGCTGTTCGGCCGCAAGCGCGTGAGCCCGCGGTTCTACATGGTGTCCGCATGGCTCGTGTGGGCGGGCTCCTGCCTGAGCGCGCTGTGGATTCTCATTGCGAACTCGTGGATGCAGACCCCGGCCGGCGGCGAGCTGAACGCCGAGGGCACCGAGGCGGTCATCACCGACTTCTTCGCTGCGGCTTTCAATCCCTCCATCTTCGCGCGCTACACCCACACGGTTGATGCCCTGCTTATCATGGGCGCCTTCGTGGCCATGGCCGTGGCCGGGTGGTATCTGCTGAAGGGGCGCCACAAGGACTTCGCCATGAAGACCATGCGCATCGCCGCGGTGGTGGGCATCGTGACGTCCTGCACCATGATCGTGTTCGCCCATGCCTCAGCCGTGGTGGTGTGGGAGGAGCAGCCCACCAAGTTGGCCATGATGGAGGGCATGTACGACTCCGAGGTGCCCCCGCTGTACGCCGTGGGCATCGTGGACGAGCAGGGCCAGGAGGTCATCGCGCCCTTCGCCATTCCCGGCGGCACGAGCTTTTTGGCTACGGGCAACTTCGATACGGTGTATCCGGGCCTCAACGAGCTCGCCCAGACCGAGGAGTACGGCGACATGGTGGTTGAGGACATGCCCGTGGGGCTCGTGTTCCAGAGCTACCACCTCATGGTGGCCATGTACGGCCTCATCATGCTGACGAGCATCCTCGTGCTGGTGTTCACCTTCAAGGGCGGCCGCATTGCGCGCATGCGGTGGCTGCAGTGGGCGGCGGTGCTGTCGCCTATCTGGCCGTTTATCGCCATCCAGACCGGTTGGATCACCGCCGAGGTGGGCCGCCAGCCCTGGGTGGTGTACCCGAGCGTGACCGGGCCCGACGGCGTGGCGCTGCTCACGGCCGACGGCATCTCCATGTCGGTGTCGGCACCGGAGCTGTGGCTGACCATCGGCCTGTTCGTGCTGGTGTACGCCGTGCTGCTGGTGGGTTGGGCCCGCGTGGTGGGCCGCTTCATCAAGGAGGGCCCGGTGGTTGAGGACGCTGCGCAGGACGACGCCGCGGTGGCCGTGGCGGTGGCCGCTGCGCCTGGTGGCGCCGTGGTGCTGGAAGAGGCCGTGGTCGCCCGGGGCGACGAGGCTGCGAAGGGAGGCGAGTAGTCATGTTCGAGTTCTTCGGCGTGTTGTGGTTCTTCCTCATCTTCGTGCTCATCGCCGGCTACTTCGTGCTGGACGGGTTCGATCTGGGCATCGGCGTGTTGTCGCCCTTCATCGCGAAGAACGACGGGGAGCGCGCCGTGCTGCGCCGGGCCATAGGCCCGGTGTGGGACGGCAACGAGGTGTGGCTGCTCACGGCGGGCGGTGCGCTGTTCGCGGCCTTCCCCGACGCCTACGCCACCACGTTCTCCGGGTTCTACCTGGCCGTGATGCTGGTGCTGTTCGGTCTTATCGTGCGCGCGGTGTCCTTCGAGTTCCGCGCCGGGGACCCGGCCTGGGCGAAGCTGTGGGACGGCTGCTTCTTCGTAGGCTCGCTTTTGCCGGCGCTGCTTCTGGGCGTGGCCGTGGGCAACATCTTCGCCGGCATTCCCATGGACGGCGCCGGTGATTACGCGGGCGTGCCCCTGCTGGGGCTCATCACCCCCTTCACGCTGCTGACGGGACTGCTGGGCCTGGTGATGTTCCTGGCCGCCGGCGCCGCCTGGGCCGCGCTGAAGGCCCCGCTGCCCAGCGAGCTGCGCGACCGCGCCGTGCGGCTGCGCATGCCCCTGCAGGTGATCGCGCTGGTGCTGTTCGCCGTGGTGTCGGTGATGGCGCTGGCGCTGGTGGGCACCGAGATGGATCCGGCTCTGGGCGCCCTGCGCTGGCTGTTCGCCGCCCTCGTGGTGGTGGGTCTGGCCGCCTCTGTGGTGGTGGGCCGCTTCCAGGGCGACGACCTGAAGGCGTTTTTGGCCCAATCGGCGGCGATGATCGCCCTGGTGGCGCTTCTGGCCTGCTCGATGTTCCCCGTGCTGGTGAATGCGACGCCCGATTCGGTGGGGCCGGCCATCACCATCTTCAACGCCGCTTCCTCGGAGTTGTCGCTGATGTGGATGACCATCATCCTGTGCATCGGGTTGCCGCTGGTGCTGGTGTACCACGTCATCGTGTACCGTACCTTCCGCGGCCGCGTGAAGCCGGAGGATCTGACGCACTACTAGGGGCCGCTGCTCCAACTGCCGTTTGGCGATCGTGGGGCCGGGGCGTGTAGTCCCGGCCCCTTTTATCGGGGGTCATCCTCCTTCTGCGGGGGCGTTGCCTTCGTTGTGGCGGGGGCTCGGTTTCCGATGGGGCAAGCGGAGGCGTTCAAGGGTT
>NZ_JAYMFF010000019.1:0-55462 GCF_035989245.1 Adlercreutzia wanghongyangiae
CATCCTCCTTCTGCGGGGGCGTTGCCTTCGTTGTGGCGGGGGCTCGGTTTCCGATGGGGCAAGCGGAGGCGTTCAAGGGTTTCAGGCTGGTATTCTGTTGCGATTGGCGGGGGTTGTGGTCGTGGGGAAGTCGGTGGATGGTCAGCCGAGCGAGCGATCGGGATGGCTGGCGGGAGGCTCTTTGACGGATGATCCGTCGTGTCTGCCGTTCAAATTGCGTTTGTTAGCAATTGCTGGAGGGGAAGCGCATCACCCAAAACGATGGGAATGCTTCAGCTGGGGAAAAGTGCCAGGTCAAGGCCTTTCCCGGTTGCACGTGCTTCTCCTTTTGCCCGATAGGGGCGGCTTTGGATGCTAACAAACGCAATTTGAGCGACAAATCAGGGGGAGAGTTCGGGTTCTCGCTCCTGGATCACTAAAGGGAAGCGCCGTACGGTCGGTATCGAGTGGGAATGGATGGGTGAGCATGGAAACATGTCAAGGTGGCTCTCGGGAGTTGGGGGAGCGCAAAGGGCCGGTTTCCCGGCAAGATGGAGTGTCGCGGGCGCGTATGGCGGTTTTCGTGTGCCCGAGCCATGAAACGGCTTTGGATCTGTGGCGCCTATGGTCTCATTCGCATCCGCTCTCGGTGCGCGAGTTCCACCGGCGCAGTGCCAGCAAGGCAGCCGATTTGCCGGCATCCGTCTTTGCATCGTCAACGGCGCTGGGGTCGTGCGCCGCAACGGAGACGGAAGCCCGTCGGCTGTTGTCGGTTTCAGAGGCTTGCGGCGACAAGGGTGCTGGCTTCGGCGCATTGCCGGGAGAGTCCGATCTTATGAGACGGCTGCGGTGCGTCCTTGTCTACGACGGCAATTTCTGGAATGCTGCCGAGGTCCCGTGGGAGATGGGGGATGTCCGCGTTCACGTGGCGGCCCTCAGGCGGCCCGGCATGGCCAGCTCACGGGCGCTGCGGCTGCACCATTGCGCGGGGAAGATGCCCCGAGGCGCGCTTTTGAAGATATCCTCGCGGCTTTTGTTGTGCTCGCCTGAACTCGCGTTCGTTCAGATGGGTTCCCAGATGCCCTTCGGCGCGCTTGTTGCGCTGGGCTATGAGCTGTGCGGGTGCTACCCGTCCGTGCTGCGGGGCGGCCGCGTTGTGCGCAGGCCCTTAACGAACCCCGCGCGGCTTCGAGCATTTTGCGATCGGGTGAGCTCTGTAAAGGGGGTGAAAGCCGCCCGCGCGGCCGCTCGATTCATTATGGCGAAATCCGCCTCTGTCATGGAGACTGAACTGGCGGTCGTTCTGTCTCTGTCCAAGCGACGCGGGGGTTTGGGGTATACCGGGGCGCGGCTGAACGAGCTTGTGAAGCTCTCGCCCGGAGCTGCCCGTATCGCACGTTGTGCTGAACTTTCATGCGATATTCTGTGGCCTGACGCGAAGGTGGCCTTCGAATACGATAGCGCGCTTCACGTCGGCTCCGTCGACCAGATGGTGCGCGATGCGCGAAAGCGCGATGCCTTGGCGGCGAACGGCATCAAACTGTGGTCTGTCACGCACCGTCAGTTCGAAAGCATTCTCGAGTTCGAGGAGATTTCCGCTCGCGCTTTGCGCGGGCCGAGCGGCCCTCGGAAGCCGATGACGTCCGACCAGTTGACGCGTCACGGCATGCTGCGCCATGAAATAGCGGTGTTTCATCGTCGACGGTCTTCTGGTCGCCCGCTTTCTGCTCCGCGCGGCGATAGGGCGTCGCGGTTGCGGCGGCGCGGCGGCTCGGGAAGCTGAGAGTTGGGAATGGGCGAAGCGGCTGCAGAGAAGAATGATTGTCGGATGCGTTGCTAGATTCGCCCATGAAAGTGCGTTTGTTAGCAATTTTTGCCCGACCGCATCACTGCGGCGTCCTTTAAGGGCCGAGAAAGGGCTCGGAATTGGATGAAGAAAGCGACTGGAGGCGTCTCTGCCGCGCGTGCCGCGAGCAAGGATGCTAACAAACGCAATTTATGATGCGGATTTAGCCAAAAGTTCGACACTGGGGGTTTGAACGGCCGCGCGGGGCGGCTAAGGTGGGTGCCAAGAAGGAAAGGAGGCCGCTATGGCCGTTGAACTGGACGAGGAGCTGGCGCGTCGCGCCATGAAGAACGTGACGGCCCAGGCGGAGATGGCCTCGCTGCGCATCACCGAGGCCGCGCCCGGCCGCATCGCGTTCGACATCGATGTGCCCGCCACGGCGGCGAACTACCACGGCTCGGTGCACGGCGGTTTTCTGGCCACGCTTCTGGAGGTGGCGGCCGGCATGGTGGCCACGACGCTGGATCTGAACAACGTGGCGCTCACGAGCGCGGTGAACTTCATCAAGCGCGCGCCGGTGGGGCCGCTGACGGTGCGCTGCGAGGCCGCCCATGCGGGGCGCAGCACCATCGTCACCCACGGCCGGGTGGAGACGCGCGCGGGCAAGCTTCTGACCGAGGCCACCTTTACGCTGTTCGTGCTGCCGTCCGAGGCGTAGCGCGCGCACGCCCATCCCTGCAAACCCTGTGGAATTCCCTGGGTGATCTGCCCTGTATGGTAGAGTAAAACGGATTAACGCGAAGGTGCGCGTCCCGTTGTCGCGCAGGCTGCAATGCCTGCGAAACCACTGGGTCGGCCGCCCTTCGGAAACCGCATACGATACCGTAGGGAAAGAAGATACCGCCAATGGGATTTCTCTCTAAACTGCTCACCCTGGGCGAGGGCAAGCAGCTGAAGCGCTACCAGGCCCAAGTGGACAAGATCAACGCGCTGGAGCCTTCGTTCCAGGCGCTTTCCGACGAGGAACTGGCCGGCAAGACCGCCGAGTTCCGCGAGCGCTACCAGGCCGGCGAGAGCCTGGACGACCTGCTGCCCGAGGCCTTCGCCGCCGTGCGCGAGGCGTCGGTGCGCACCATCGGGTTGCGACACTTCGACGTGCAGCTGATCGGCGGCATGGCCTTGAACGAGGGGCAGATTGCCGAGATGAAAACCGGTGAAGGCAAGACGCTCGTGTCCACCTTGGCCGGCTACCTGAACGCCATTCCGGGCCACAACGTGCATATCGTGACGGTGAACGACTACCTGGCCCGCCGCGACTGCGAGTGGATGGGCCAGATCTATCGCTTCCTGGGCATGAAGACGGGCCTTATCCAGAACGGCATGCCGCCGGCGGCCAAGAAGCCCGCCTACGAGGCCGACGTCACCTACGGCACCAACTCGGAGTTCGGCTTCGATTACCTGCGCGACAACATGGTCACCCGCGGCAGCGCCCGGGTGCAGCGCGGCCACCACTTCGCCATCGTCGACGAGGTGGACTCCATCCTCATCGACGAGGCCCGCACGCCGCTCATCATCTCGGGCGCGGGCACTCAGGCGGCCGACACCTACAAGAAGTTCGCCCGCGTGATGCCGGGCCTGAAGCAGGGCGTCGACTTCGACATGGACGAGGCGAAGCGCACCATCAACGCCACCGAGAGCGGCCTGGAAAAAATCGAGGCTATGCTGGGCATCGAGAACATCTACGCCGATCCGTCCGGACAGCTGGCCAACCACTTGCAGCAGGCCCTGAAGGCCCAGTTCCTGTTCCATCGCGACGTTGACTACGTGGTGATGGACGGCGAGGTGAAGATCGTCGACGAGTTCACCGGCCGTATCATGGAGGGGCGCCGCTACTCCGAGGGCCTGCACCAGGCGCTGGAGGCCAAGGAGAAGGTGCTGGTGCGCGAGGAGAACCAGACGCTGGCCACCATCACGCTGCAGAACTACTTCCGCCTTTACGACAAGCTGTCGGGCATGACCGGTACCGCCATGACCGAGGACGCCGAGTTCCGCCAGATCTACAAGCTGCCCGTCATGGCCATTCCCCCGAACCGCCCCGTGGTGCGCAAGGACGAGAACGACCTGGTGTACCGCACCGTGGATGGCAAGTTCAACGCCGTGGCCGACGACATCGCCGCACGTCACGCCGCTGGCCAGCCCTGCCTCATCGGCACCGTGTCCATCGAGAACTCCGAGAAGCTGTCGCGCCTGCTTTCCAAGCGCGGCATTCCCCATGAGACCCTGAACGCGAAGCATCACGAGCGCGAGGCCCACATCGTGGCCCAGGCCGGTCGCCTGGGCGCCGTGACCATCGCCACCAACATGGCCGGTCGTGGTACCGACATCCGCCTGGGGGGCGATCCGGAGGTGCTCGCCGAGGATATGCTGCGCGAGCACGGCTTCGATCCCGATGCGCGTCCCGGCGACGAGGAGGCCCAGGGCCGCATTCCCTCCGAGCAGCAGCGGGCGGCCACCCTGGAGGCGGCGCGCGCTATCTGCGACGAGGAGCAGGAGCGCGTGAAGGCCGCCGGAGGCCTGTGCGTCATCGGCACCGAGCGCCACGAGTCGCGCCGTATCGACAACCAGCTGCGCGGTCGTTCCGGCCGTCAGGGCGATCCGGGCGTGACCCAGTTCTACCTGTCGCTGGAAGACGACCTGATGCGCCTGTTCGGCGGCTCGAAGATGGACTCTATCGCACACATGATGGAGAAGACCAACCAGGAAGACGACATGCCCATCCAGGCCGGCATGGTGTCCAAATCCATCGAGAGCGCCCAGCGCCAGGTGGAGAGCATGCACTTTGCCGCCCGTAAGAACGTGCTGGAATACGACGATGTGATGAACCTGCAGCGCAAGGCCATCTACGAGGAGCGCAACGCCATTCTGGACGGCAAGTCGATGACCGACCGCATCCCCGGCATCATCCGCGATGCCGTGGACGCCATCGTGGGGGAGTGCTGCCCCGATCGTACCGCGTCGGACGACTGGGACCTGAAGGCCATCGACCTGTGGGCCGCCAACATGTCGGGCTGCGGCGATTTCGCGGTGGAGAAGGTGGAGCACGACGACGATCCCGAGGCTGTGGCCGAGGCGCTCTACGAGTTTTTGGAGTGGATCTACGAGCAGAAGAGCGAGCAGCTGGGCGCCGAGCTGATGGAGAACCTGTCGGCCCAGGTGATGCTGCGCATCATCGACACCCGCTGGATGGCGCACCTGCAGGAGATGGACTACTTGAAGACCGGCATCGGCCTGCGCGCCTTCGGTCAGCGCGACCCGCTGGTGGAGTACAAGAACGAGGCCTACAACGCCTTCGAGAGCCTGACGAGCTCGATGTACGACGACTACCTGCGCACCCTGCTGCGCCTGGAGATCGCGGCGAAGCCCGCGCCGGGTGCAGCGGCTCCGGGGGCGGCCCCCGCATCGCCTTTGGGCGAGCAGGAAGACCCGCTCAACCGCAAGATGAGCTATTCTTCGCCGGAACAGGCCCTGGAAAGCTCGGCCATCCGCGGGCGCCATGCCGCGGCCAACATGCCCGGCCAGCCTCCCCGGCCCGCGCCGAGCAAGCCTCAGACCTTCGTGAAGGACAAGGAAGACCCTTACGCCAATGTGGGTCGCAACGACCCGTGCCCCTGCGGCTCGGGCAAGAAGTTCAAGAAGTGCCACGGCCAGAATTTGTAATTCCGTTTGCCCTGACGGGGCAAACGGATTACGCCGACGCTGCGGTTCCGACAGGTACCTGCAGTCCTGATCAGCAAGCTGTTCAGGACGCGCCCTCTCGGGCACATAAGCGGTGCTGAACAATTCGCCGGATTGTTCAGTGTTTCGGGCGCGGCGCGTATCGAAGTACGCTTGGCCCGAAGGCGGGGCAATTCCAGGCACCGGTCGGAACCTCGCTGACTCCCTTGGGCGAACCTGTGGTAGAGCAAAATGGAGATTATGGAAATAAGAGACATTCAAAAGGATATCGAGAAGGCGGCTTCCCGGGTGGAGGACGCCTTCTCCTTCCTGCGTATCGACGAGAAGCGCACCGAGCTTGCGAGTTTGGACGAGCAGGCGGCCGCGCCCGATTTCTGGAACGACGCGGATGCCGCCCAGGCCGTGAGCAAGAAGGCGGCGAACCTGCGCGCCACCATCGAGGACTACGAGCGGGCCTGCGGTCTTTTGGACGACGCGCAGACGGCGCTGGAGCTGGCCGGCGACGACGCGGCCTTCGCGGCCGAGGCTGAGGAAGCGGCCGGGGAACTGACGGCTCTGCTGGATGCGCTGGAGATAGAGTCCTGGTTCGCCGGCGAGTTCGACGCGGGCGACGCCATCCTCACGGTGAACCCGGGCCAGGGCGGCCTTGAGGCCCAGGACTGGACCGAGATGCTCTACCAGATGTACGTGCACTACGCCGAGGACAAGGGCTGGAAGGTGACGGTGCTCGATTTGGTGCCCGGCGAGGGCATCGGGCTCGACAAGGCAACGATCCAGATAGAGGGCCGCTACGCCTACGGCATGCTGCGCAGCGAGATCGGCATTCACCGTTTGGTGCGCATCAGCCCCACCGACGCGAAGAAGCGCCGCCAGACCACCTTCGCTTCCGTGGAGGTGCTGCCCGTGCTTACCGACGACATCGAGGTGGATCTGAACCCCGCCGACGTGCGTGTGGACGTGTACCGTTCCAGCGGCCCGGGCGGCCAGTGCGTGAACACCACCGACTCGGCCGTGCGGCTCACCCACGAGCCCACGGGCATCGTGGTCACCTGCCAGAACGAGAAGAGCCAGCTGCAGAACAAGGAGGCCGCCTTCCGCGTGCTGCGCGCCAAGCTGTACGAGCTGGAGGAGCGCAAGCGCGCCGAAGAGCTGGACGAGCTGCGCGGCGAGCGACGGGACAACTCCTTCGGCAGCCAGATTCGCAACTACGTGCTGTTCCCCTACCAGCTGGTGAAGGACTTGCGCAGCGGCGTTGAGACGGGAAATGTGGACGCCGTGCTCGGCGGCGCCCTGGAACCCTTTGTCATCGGGTATCATACGTGGAGAGTATCGAACCAGTAGCGTTTCGACCTGCGGTGAACTGCCGGCTTTTCTGCGTGGTATACTGAACACAGTGAACACAAGGATCACTGTGAGTGCTAGGAGGCTGCCATGTCTGCAACCATGACCGTCCGCCCTCCCCAAGAGATTCAAGATCGTTATGCCGCTTTGGCACGGGCAACTGGTCGCCCTCGCTCCTTCTACATCAATAGGGCGTTAGAGGATTCCATCGACGAGCTTGAGGAGATCTACGGGGTTCTCCACGATTTGGAGGAATACCGCGCCGGTCGCCTGAAGGCCTTATCGGCCGATGAGGCGAGGAGTGCCTGTGGCTTATAGCGTTGAGTATCTGCCGCGCGCGGTCAAGAGCTTGAAGAAACTTGACAAAGGGGTTGCCGGGCGCATTTTCGACGCTATGGACGAGGTGGCGCGTCTTGATGATCCGCGATCTCAGGGAAAAGGTCTGACAGGTCCCTTGTCGGGCCTTTGGCGCTATCGCGTGGGCGACTATCGCATCATATGCGACATCCGCGATGGCGAGCTCGTTGTGCTGGTGGTGGAAGTCGCCCATCGAAGCCGCATCTACCGCCGCCACTAGGCTATTCGCTTGATCTTTTGACGGTGTCATTTGGGGGTCTAATGCCGAAATCAGATGGCTTGTTAGACATGGGGCTCATCTCGGCATTATAGGCATGAGATGAGCCCCGGCGCGTTAGGCGTCGACACCCAAGTTTCGATAGGTGTCATCAATGCCGAAATATCTGAGGAACTTGTCGTATTCATCGGTAGTGAGTCGGTAGTTTTCCCAGGCATGGCTGCCCCCGAACGCGCGGATTTTTTGCTCCACCTCGTTTTGGTCGAGGGGGAACGTGTTGGTGAATTCATAGAATGCGGTGTACCCGTCGAAATCGAATGTTCTTGCGCTGATGGGTAATCCATCGAGAGGAGTGTCTTCCAATTGTTCCCGACGGGCATTGTCTCTTGCGCAAATAGTAGAGAAGTATCTCATAACATAGTTAGCGTCCTTGAAGTTTTTAGCCAAGAGGAGCACTTTGATCCAGCCCCAAAGGACATCGGTGTCGAAAATGGAATCAAGGGAGCATGCAGCCATATACAGCTCATTGGCCCTTTGTAGATTCCCTTTGCGCTTCTCTTTTGTAGCGATTGTCGCCAAATCTCGCATTTTGCCGAGGTCGGTTTTCTGTTTTTCCGATATATCTGCGGCATCGCAAAGGACGCTGCGACTTGGAAGGAAAGAGGCGGAATACTCATCGTTGATGAGTTTATTCATGCGGTTTGCGAGCTCATTCCTTATGGGATCGATGTTTATTTCAAGAGATGGTGCTTCATAGCGCGGGGCAAGGAGTGCGGATGCCATTTGTTCGTCATGAAGCGAACGGGCAATATCGAGAGGAGTTTTCCCTTGGAGGTTTTTGTGCTGGAGATCTGAACCGGCTAAACGAAGAAAGTAGGAGGCTTCATAATCGCGGCAAACGATTGAGCCAACAATAGGAAGGTCTTCGTCGGCATCGGGTTTGTTGGGGTTGGCGCCATGGGACATGAGGAGATCCATGATCGCTATATTGGCGGCTACGACCATCGGCGGTCCTACGGGGGTGATTGCGTTCGGATCAGCTCCGGCATCAAGTAAAGTGGCCGCAATGGAGTAGTCGCTGTTCTGCGCTGCGAGTCCCAGAGCCGTTTCGCCATTGGCTTGGGCGAAGTTGGGATCCGCTCCCGCTTTAAGGAGAATATCGAGAATTTCCTGGCTTCTTTGGCGCGCTGCTTCGACAATCGGCGTCACGATGGTGTTGTTGTAGGTGTCACGCTCATTGACGTTGGCGCCAGCTGCGATTGCCTTGGCGACAAGTTGGGAATCACCGAGCATGATTGCCTTTGCCAGGGAGGGGGGCAGGCCGGCTTCCTGGCGAATATTGTCATCCATGAGTGCGAAATCGCGCAGGACTGATGATCTTGCTAGGAGGGTCTCAAGATCGCCAGGACGCGAAGCGTTTTCGAGAAAGGCGGCGACGGAGTAATGACCGTACCGTTCAGCGTTGGATGAGGGGGTGCCGCCCGCTTTGTTTGCAATGGAGGGGTCGGCCCCGTGGGCTAGAAGGCACCTTACCGTGCTGAGATGACCTTCTTCTGCGGCATTCAGAAGAGCCGTGCAGTTCTTGGGTGTGACCTGGTTTATGTCGGCTCCGTGGGCGATAAGGTCCTCGACAATGCGATAATAGCCGCTTTCGGCTGCGGTGTAGAGGGGGAAGAGTCCGTTGTGCACACGGGCATTTGGGTCTGCCCCGGCCTCCAAGAGCAGGTGAGCGATATCCTCATATCCACGAAGGCACGCATGATATAAGTTTGTCATGCCAGGTCTTACGGCTGGGATGATGGCGGCATCGTGGGAGGAAATATGATAGGGAATTGTGAGGGAGTCGGTGAAGCTGCGCTCGTTCGGATCATTCCCTTGGCGTAGCAGCATCAATGTTGTCTCTGCATCGTTTTGGCTTACAGCGGAAAAAAGTGCGGTCGCTTCGGGATCGAGAGATCGATAAAGCCAACGATAGGCGGCGCTGTTCCCCGTCTCTCTGCAGGTGGCATAGCAATCCACCAGGGCGAAGAGATCAGGGCGGTTCTGAGCTTGCGCGAGAGCGATGGCACTTTGACCTGAATTGGTTTCTGCGAGAGGGTTGGCCCCCACCATCAGGAGCATCTCAGCAAGGGAAAGGCGGTCGGTATCCTCTGAGAGATCGCTGGAATCCCCGTCGCTGAGAGTCGGTCCTCCGATCGCATAGTGCAGAAGCGTCAGCCCCCTCTCGTCCCGTATGGCGGCCATTTTTCTCAGAACGAGGGGAGGGATCGATCTCGCCGCGTTGCACATGCCGTTCTGGAAGATCGTTCGATATAGTTTCCAGTCCATCAGATCATGGGCGTTGAGAAAGGCCCCGGCGCCAAGGAGCTCGTCGCACTCGGTATGCGGATCGAGCCATTGCTGAGAAGCGTTCCAAGGAGGGATTTCCCTGAAGCGAGGGAAGCGTTGACTCCCTCGTTGGCATCGAGGGTTGTTGCTGACTTTGATTGCGGGATCTTGTTCTCGCAAGTGCTGGGTTTGCCGGTGTCGATCGAGGATTTCTCTTCGGAAAAGGTACTAGGCGATACGTTGTCGAGATTGTCGTCAGAGTTGTTTTTCAGTTTATCGAAAAGGGTGGAAAGTAGCTTCATGGTGAGCCTCCTTATCGGATTGGGTATTGCTCGGAAAAGTCCTGATCATTTCACAAATTCGGGATAGAGCTTGCTCAGCAACTCCGGGGGTCTTCCGTCGTAGCGGATGTAGAGGCGCTTGCGGGCGCGGGTGCAGTTCACATAGAGGAGGCGGGCCTCGGCATCCTCGTCTTCCTCCGTCGCGTGCTGGTAATCGATGATCACGTTGTCGAATTCGAGGCCCTTGCCGCCCTTCACGCCGAGGATGTAGAGGCCGGGATCGAGGATGTTCCCGCGACGGGGGTCGATGGGCGCGAGACCTTCCGTCCGCGTTCGCTCCGTCCAGTACGAGCTGTTGCCGATGATGGCGACGTTTTCCGCTGGGGCGACGTTGCGCAGATGTTGGGCAATGCGCAAAACCTTCTCATCGGAGGCATTGAGCACGAACACTTTTTCATAGTCGGTGTCGTACACGCTCCCGTCTCCGAGCAATCGACGTGCAAACGCCTCGATGGCCTCGCTGTTTCGCTTGTTCTCGGTGAGCTTGATCGTGTAGCCGCGGGAGTTCGAATCGAGCTCCTTCCAGGTGAAGTCGCGCTGGTAGATCTTCTGATTTTCATCGCCGGATATATAAACGCGGCTTTTTTCGTCGGCTCGCAGTTGCAGAAGCAACTTGATCGATCGGATGGAGAAATCCTGTACCTCGTCAATGGCGATGGCGTCATAAGAGGGAAGCGATTGCGATGTCTGCAGCCGCTTGGTTGCCTGTTCGATCGTGTAGAGTTGCTTTTTCTCTAAAAGGAGGCGGTAGGCTTCCCATACCTCCAGAATGATGTGGCGGACGGTTTCGTTTGGTCGTCTCTTCGTGCCTCGCCCTGTGCGGGGAGAAGTTGGGTAATTGCGGCCGGCGGTCCGGGGGTTTTCGTAGCGGGCCTCAAGCCAGAGTATCTCGTCGTTCACCCATTCGACGTTTTCCGCTGAACTTCCGTCGAGATAGTAGGCCCCTCGCGCCTCGGGGTGCTTTGCAGACACCGTGGCCATGGCTTCCTGCACCAGAGGGCGGGCGGTCTGATCGTAGATGATGTTCCAGTAGCGGTAGTTGCCCGGCAACCCTTCCCGCGGGTAGCGGACGTCGTGGGCAAAGGGCGCGAGGTGCTCGTAGCCCTCATCAGGATTGACGCGCACAAGCTGGTTGATGTACTTGTCGTAGTGGGTAACCTCGATGGCGCGGCCCTCATCCGGGAACTGTGCCATCAGATTGCGCACGTGCTGGGCGAGTCCTCGGTTGAAGCAGACGAAGAGCCCCCTTCGCTCTCGCTTTCCAAAAAGCGAGGTCTGCCCGTCTTCTCGAATATCGGAAATGAGCTTGGCTATGAGGCAGAGGGTCTTGCCTGTTCCAGCCCCTCCTGACACCTGGAGGATGTTGGTGGTTGTTTTGGCGTTGCGGGGGAAGGCCATGACATCGAATTGGCTATCGGTTGCACGTCCTCTGCCCTTGAGGAGCTTCTCTACGAAATCGTGCTCGCTGAGTATTTCGCGAATGCGGTGCTCGGCCGCTGCCGCCCGCGTCTGTGCCTCGCACGCGGTTTGGCGAAGGTCGTCGAGCATGGCATCGGTTCGGGCGAAGAGCTGCTCTTGTGCGACAGCCTCCTCGCTGCCCTCGTCTGCGATGCCGTACTCCGCTTCAAGTTCCTCGACTTGTTGAACGAGATGGGCGAAAGCGGCCAGGCGCCCACTCTGCTCTTTCTGCTGTTTCTGAATGATCGTGGCGGTCTGGCGGATTTCCTTCTCGATGGAGGAATCTCCGCTGAGGAGGGCCGCCGTTCGCGCTGTTTTCCTCATCGACGCCAGTTCCTCATCGGATCGGATGAGGAACAGCTCGTCGTTGACGACGCGCGCCGTCCTCTCGTTATGAGGGGCGATCCCGAGATCGACCACGAGGGCGCGGAGGATGTCGTCGAGGAGCTCGAGCACCATGTTCGCGTCGATGACCTTGATGGTGGCTGACCCGTGAGCGCCTCGGTTTCCCTTGGTGCGCACCTCATTGAATTTGTAGAACAGCGTGTTGTCGATGAGACCCTCGTCGTGGGCGTATTCAATTTTATCGACGAGGCTTGCGCGCTTTACCCCTGCATCGTCGATAAGGCTGTCGACGATGTTTTCCACGGCCTTGCGGCATCCTACGGCGACGGAGTCGGGATCGTCGATGCCCTGCTTGCGCCATATCGCTATCTTCTTCATCAGGCCGTTGAATCCGATGCGCTGCTCAAGGGCGTCGCCGTGCTCGGGTAGGTAGTCGAAATAGCGAGGTTCTATCTGCATGGAAGTTCCTTCCCGGCTAGCACACCATTGTGGCAATGAGGATGATGGCTTCGAGAACGGCAATGGTAACGGTGCCGATAAAGATGAGCTTGAGTCGGCGCCCGTTGTCCGCGATGGGGGCAGAGAGCGAATCTTCGAGCGCGGCAATGCGCTTGGCGAGCACGCCGGCTTCGTGGGAGAAGTCCTCGCTGAGCGATTGGACGCGCGATGCCAGGTCGTTTTTGCTTTGCAGCAAATCGGTCTGCACCTTATCTCGGAAGATCTCGCCGTTCTTGAGCGTGGTGCGATGGAACTCTTCCTGGGCTTCAAGAAGGGCGACGTTGCGCTCAGATTCTGCCGCAATGAAATCCCCGAGAGTCTCGTGGAACTCGGCGGCTCTTGCGCCCTGCTCATCGAGGAAGGCTTCCGATTTCTCCGTCATGGTGTCGATTTTTCCCAAAGCGCTCGCGCTGACGACGGCCGCTGCCTTTGACGCCTCCTTGCTCAGTTGGATGGCTTCTTCCAGCTGGGTGGTCGCTGCTTCGATTGCATTCTGGAGATGATCGGCTTCTTCATCAAGGCTATCGATGATCTCGTTGAGCCGATCTATGCGGGCCTTACTATCGGTCATGATGGCTCCTTCCCCATGTTCTTTCCAGTCTGTCAAGAGATTCTTCCAACAGGTAGGCGAGGGTCGCGCTGTCGCCGAGAAGTTGGTAGGCGCGATGGGCTTGCTGGGGCATGATGGCCGTGATGGCCTCTCCCAGCACATCCCGAGATCGCTCAGGCGCGCGAGCGGCCAGTTCGAGTGTGCACGCGAGCAGGTTGCCGGTGTCGAGGTGCGGGTAGTCGGAGAGCTTCTCGAACACAAAGGAAAGCTGGTCGCGTATCTCCCAGGCGGTGCATTCGCCGGAAAGGAGGTGGCTCATCATCGCCGTCCATTCGAGCCCGATGTCTCCGTGGTTGCTCTCGCGATAGCGATCGCAGAGCGGAACGAGGTCGGCTATTTGATCGTGCGTTTTCAAGACGGCTACACGCTCCGTCGGATCGTCGGTAGGCTGGAGGGTGTAGAAGATATCGACCCAGGGCTGGAAGCTCCGCTGAGAACCCACGATGAGGTCGAGCTGGTTGCCTATGTCGGTGTTGAGCTTGAAATAGCGGTTGATATAGTTCCGCATCTCCTCCTCGGAGCGATTGGACTCGCAGAGTGCCAGCATGTTGCCGATGGCGCGCCGCCGGTTGAACACGATATGGTCGTTCGTCCATTTGAGCAGCGCGTCGATGAGGCCGAAGAATCTTTTTCCAGGAAGGGCCCGCTGGTAATCTGCCGCATAGGGGGCGAAGGAGGGGTGCGGGTCGTCAAAGGACACGGGCGCGCTGCTATGGCGTCCGATGTAGTCCTCTACGGCTTTCTTCGCGCGCGTCTCGAGATCGCCTTCCCAGTGGTTCATGCGGACGTTGAATACGCGATGGCGGTGTTCGACGGTCCAGTCCTCGACGATGTCCATGATGGCAAGTCGATAGAGAGCCCGCTCTACTTTGCCTCGCGAGTGGGGCCCGAGGCTGTTGAAGTCGATGGGGGCGATCCCGCTGGTGTCCTCTCCGTGCACCAATGCCTTGTAGATCGAGAAGACGTGCCCCTTCTCCTCTTCGATGCCATCGTGGTTGAGTGACCAGAGATGGAAAAGCGTGCTGAGATCCCCGCGCAAGGTGTTTTGCATCGCCTTGATTTCCTCGACGGTCGTGTTTGCCGCGAAGAGCCGCTCAGTACGCTTCGCGTCGGGATCCGGCACGTAAAGGATGTAGCAATCGGACTGGTTGCGCGACGGATCGTTGCTGCGGCCGGCACGACCCGCCTCTTGGTAGAAGGCCTCGATTGACCAAGGCAGACCGCTGTGGATGGTGTAGCGAACATTGGGCTTGTCGACGCCCATGCCGAAGGCCTTCGTTGCGACCATGACCGTGAACTTGTTGTCGAGGTAGTCTCTTTGGATGCCCCCGCGTTCATCGCCTCGATCGGCATGGTAAGCGTCGGCCGAGATGTTGTTCGCGATCAGATGCTCGAGGATCTCCTTGCAGCCCGTGCCAGGGAAACGCGCATTCTTCTTCGTGTTGGCGAAAATAATGCCGCAGACCGAATCATCGCCGTTGGGCTCGAAGATGGAGTCGAGGCCGCTTGCCTGACGGTGGTGTTCGTTCAACTCGTCGAGGACGGAGTCGATGGCACCAAGGCGGTTTCCCCCTTCGACCCTTTTGATGTGGTAGGTGAGCTCGCTGCGATCGAGCGTTTCGGCTGTCTGGATGTCGCTGTTCCTCACTCCCAGCTCTGCCTTGAGGTCAGCAAGCACGTTGAACGAGGCGGTGGCGGTGAGGCCTAGCAAAAGGGCGTGAGGACAGAACTTCTTAATGGTTTCCGGCAGCTTGAGGTAAGAGACCCTGAAATCGTGTCCCCATTCGGACAGGCAATGGACCTCGTCGATGACGGCGTAGCCGTAGTTCATGGCCGAGGCGATGCTGGACAGCTGGTTGCGGAACTCGGCGATCTGGAAGCGCTCGGGCGATACCCAGATGATCTGGTGCCTCCCCGATCCGAATCCGTGGGTGACAGCGTGTTTATCATCGCTGTTCATCTGGCCGTCGATACGCGTCGCGCGTGTGATGCCGAAGTTGGCGAGATTTCTCTCCTGGTCTTGGATGAGCGAGACAATGGGGCAAACGACGAGGCTGATGCAGGGTTGCAGCAGGCAGGCCATTTGGTAGCAGATCGACTTGCCTGATCCGGTGGGCAAGATTCCCAGGGTCGGGTTTCGGGCGAGGGCCTTCCTGATAATACCCTCTTGCCCCGACCTGAAGCTGTCGAACCCAAAGAGCCGTTTGAGGAAAAAACGAAGAGCGCGGCTCACGGGTTCGCGGCGGGACTCTCCGAGGGTGTCGTAGGCGAGGGCTGGTGCGCAGGCGACGGTGAAGTAGTTGCGGTTCTCGAAGTAATCACTTCGCGCATAGACGACATTCGGGGCGCACTCCGCTTCCGACCAGCAGCCTAGAATGCCGATGTCAAGCTCGACCGCCGGCCTCTCCCGGGTGATGGTCAGAAGGGGGCGCTGGAAATCTCGGTTGAGAAGGAGGCAGAGATTGTCCACCATATCGCAGATATCCTCAAAGGCCGCCGCGGTGATGGACGGCATGGTGTCGGAGAGGGCGTCGCTCGATGCCGCAATACGCCATTCGGGATCTCGTAAATCAAGAACGCCTGTTCGCATAAGCTGCAAGAGCGCCATCTGGGTGCGCAGGAGCAATTCGTAGGATGCGGCCCGCTGCCACTCGATCTCGTGCCCGATTTTCTCCCAATCGTAAGTCAGCACATCGTCCTCCAAACGATCTGCAAGCTGTGCAATTGCGCTGACAATGATGTCCGCTGGGCAATCGACCTCAGGGGTGGGGATGCGAACGGTTTCGATGCCCTGCTGGCGAAGGTAGGCGTCGCGCCGCTGATCGAGGCGTTGCTGGTCGGGCTCCCTGTGCTGGGCGCCGTCTATCTCTATGACAAGTTTGGCGCGGGGGCAATAAAAGTCGACCTGCTGATTGGCGAAGGAGGGATCACAAGGGGTAATGATTGCTTCAAGCGGTGCTTCCGGAAGGATGAACGATGCGATGTAACGACGCTCGGGAGGAAGGAGCCGGGGCAGAACCTCTGTGAAGAAACGAAGAGCCGGATTGTGCGCCCGGTCAACAGCGCCTTTGATGGACTCATCCCACTGCGGGCGTGCGAGAGAGGTGAACAATCGGAAGTCGCCCTTGACGCGAGGGCTTCCGAGTGTCTCTAAAATGCGCGTCGGGGGGGGGTGGGCGTTCCTCGCTGAATAAGATTTTGGATGATGCAGGCGATGGGGTAGAAGGGGTTGTCGACGGCATCTTGACGCGGACAGCCGATAATGGTGAAGGGGCTACTAGGACATATATAGGAGGAGTTGAAGAATCGCTTAGCGGAAACGTCCACTATCTCACTCCTCTGCATGGCTCGAAAATCATATCTTCTCTGCGCAAGAATAGAGGAGATATGACATTTTAGCAACAGAAGCTCCCGGCCATCGGCGATAAAATATGTGATCAGGTTGCACGGAGCGAGCCGCGGTTAAGTTTGATACGCTACAATACACATATTTGCACTTCAACGGGAAAGGTTGCCTCATGGATACGGCGCAGCTGGTGGCGAAGGCCACCGACATCCGCAGGGATATTCTGACCATGATCACGGAGGCGGGCAGCGGGCACCCGGGCGGGTCGCTCTCGTGCACCGATATCCTCACCGCGCTGTATTTCGGCGGCGTGATGGACTACGATGCCGCCGAGCCGAAGAAGGTCGGCCGCGACCGCTTCATCTTGGCCAAGGGCCATGCGGCACCGGCGCTGTACGCCACCCTGGCCCATGCGGGATACTTTCCCGTGGACGAGCTGAACACCCTGCGCAAGCTGGGCACCCGTTTGCAGGGCCATCCCGATTCCAACTTGCTGCCCGGTGTGGAGGTGTCCACCGGCTCGCTCGGCCAGGGGCTTTCCGTGGCGTCGGGTCTTGCTGCCGGCCTGCGCCTTTCCGGTGAGGACGGCGTGGTGTTCACCGTGCTCGGCGACGGCGAGTGCGAGGAGGGCCAGGTGTGGGAGGCCGCCATGTTCGCCGCCCATCAGAAGCTGGGACGTTTGGTGGCCATTGTGGACAACAACGAGCTGCAGATCGACGGCTGCATCCACGACGTGTGCGACCCGGGCGACTTGGGCGAGAAGTTCGCCGCCTTCGGCTGGGACGTGGTGCGCGTGGACGGCCACGACGTGGACGCGCTCGTGAAGCTGCTGGGCGGTTTGAAGGCCGCAGCGCAGCCCGAGGGCGCGCCGGTGGCCGTCATCGCCAAGACGGTGAAGGGCAAGGGCGTCTCCTTCATGGAGAACCAGGCCGGCTGGCACGGCAAGGCGCCCAAGCCCGAGGAATTGGAACGTGCTCTGGCGGAGCTGTCCGCCGCGGTGGAATAGGAGGCCCGTCATGGTGAAACTCGCAAGCGCTGACGTCGCTGCCCAGAAGAAGGCCACCCGCGCCGCCCTGGGCGCCACCTTGGCCGAGCTGGCCGATGAGGGCGTGCCGGTGGTGGCGGTGGACGCCGATCTGACCGGCTCTACGACGATGAAGAAGCTGGCCGACGCGGGATATGCCGAGCGCCTGTTCAACTGCGGCATCGCCGAGCAGAACATGGTGGACGTGGCCGCGGGCCTGTCGCTTGCCGGCAACGTGGCCTTCACCGGCTCCTTCGCCGTGTTCGGCACCGGCCGCGCCTACGACCAGATTCGCAACACCGTGTGCTATTCCAACCTGAACGTGAAGATCACCCCCACCCATGCCGGCATCTCGGTGGGCCCCGACGGCGGCAGCCACCAGATGCTGGAGGATGTGGCGCTGATGCGGGGACTGCCCGGCATGCGCGTGCTGGTGCCGGCCGATTACGCCGCCGCCCGCGCGGCTATCAAGCTGGCCGCCGCCGCGCCCGGTCCGGTGTACGTGCGCATGGGCCGTGCGGCGGTGCCCTGCGTCTACGACGACGATGTGCAGCTGGAAATCGGGGCTGCCTACGTGCTGCGCGAGGGAACTGACGCCACCATCGTGGCCAACGGCGTGGAGATTCGCGAGGCGCTGGTTGCCGCCGAGCAGCTGGCGGCCGAGGGTGTGTCTGTAGAGGTCATCGACGCGTTCTCGGTGAAGCCGCTGGACGCGGACACCATCGGCGCGTCGCTGGCGAAGACCGGTTGCGCCGTGGTGGCTGAGGAGCATGCCGTGACCGGCGGCCTGGGCTCCGCTGTGGCCGAGCTGGCTGCCGCCACCGCTCCGGTGCCCCTGGAATTCGTGGGCGTGCGCGACCGTTTCGGCAAGTCCGGCGAGTTCGAAGAGCTGCTGGCCTACTTCTCCATCGACGCCGCTTCCATTGTTGAAGCTGTGAAAAAAGCCGTGGCACGCAAGGCCCTCTGATAAAATTAATCGGTCTCAGTACATGTCAATCTGAACGGAGCAAGCTGTGACGAATGAAAGGAACCAGGCTGCCCCTGGTCGCGGCGGTCGTCACGCCGGCGTCTCCGGAGGCAACCCGCGCGCTCGCGCGGCCGCCTCTCAGCCGACGCATTCGCGCAAAGCGGCGATGACCTCGCAGCTGTCGCAATCCCTGCCGGTCCTGGAAGTAGACGAGGCCGCGGCCCCCATGGGCGCCCCGGTCATCACCTTCGACCACGTGACCAAAACCTATCCGGCCCAGCCGAACAAGCCGGCTCTGTCGGATGTCACCCTGCAGATCTTCGCCGGGGAGTTCATCTTCCTGGTGGGCCATTCCGGAAGTGGCAAGTCCACCTTCATCCGCCTGCTCACCCGCGAGATCAAGCCCAGCCAGGGCAAGATCTACGTGGCCGACGAGGACCTGACCACCATGCGCAACTGGCGCGTGCCCTATCTGCGCCGCAACATCGGCTGCGTGTTCCAGGACTTCAAGCTGCTGCCGAACAAGACCGTGTTCGAGAACGTGGCCTTCGCCCTGGAGGTAATCGGGAAGAGCCGCCACGTCATCAAGACCCAGGTACCCGAGGTACTGCGCCTGGTGGGCCTGTCCGATAAGCTGAACAGCTATCCCGACGAGCTTTCCGGCGGTCAGCAGCAGCGCGTGTCCATCGCCCGCGCCATCGTGAACCGCCCGCCCCTGCTCATCTGCGACGAGCCCACGGGAAACCTGGACCCCCAGACCTCCCGCGGCATCATGGATCTGCTCGAGCGCATTAACCGCACGGGCACCACGGTGCTGGTGGCCACCCACGACCGCGAGATGGTGGACAACATGCGCCGCCGCGTGATCGCGCTCGACCGGGGGCACCTCACCCGCGACCAAGACCGGGGGGTGTACGGCTTCGATGTCTAGTCTGTTCTATTTCTTCAAGGAATCGCTCCAGGGTTTCGCGCGGAACTTGTCCACCACCCTGGGCTCCATCATCACCATCTTCCTGTCGCTGCTGATCATCGGTGTGTTTTTGGTGGGCGGCACCATCGTGGAGCGCCTGGTGTCCTCCATCGAGGACGAGGTGTCCATTACCGCCTACATCGCCGACGACGCGCCCCAGGAGTCCATCGACGCCGTGATGAACACCGTCAAGGGCATGGACGGCGTGGAAAGTGTCGGCTTCACCACCAAGGACCAGGCGCTGGAGAACTTCAAGAACTCCATGACCACCAATCCCGAGATCATCGAGCAGCTGGACGGCACGAACCCGCTGCCGGCTTCCATCGACGTGAACCTGGCCGATCCGCAGAAGGTGGAGCAGATCGCCGGCGCCATCGAGGCCGACGAGACGTTCCGTTCCATCTGCGACGAGCCGGACAACCCGGCCGACTCGCTGAAGTACGGCCAGAAGACCGTCGACCGCCTGTTCTCGGTGACGAAGTACGTGCGCTACCTGGGCGTGGCCCTGGTGCTGCTGCTGGTGTTCATCGCGCTGGTGTTCATCAACAACACCATCCGCCTGGCCATTATGGCGCGCCGCAAGGAGATCGCCATCATGCGCCTGGTGGGCGCCTCGAACGGCTTCATCCGCGGCCCCTTCCTGATGGAGGGCGCCCTGCACGCGCTGATCGGCTCGCTTCTGGCCGTGGGCGTGCTTCAGCTTTTGCGGGTGTACGCCATGCCGAAGCTGCAGCACGCGCTTTCCTTCCTGTCCCTTGACGTGAGCGGCACCACCTATATGATGATCTATATCGTGCTGGTGGGCGCCGGCCTCATCATCGGCCTTTTGGGATCGGCCTTCGCCATGCGGCGCTACCTGAAGGTGTAGCGGCCCGGCAACCATAACGGGAAACCACCGAGCGCGATCTCCGCGGCCCAGCGCCCCGGGGATCGCGCTTTAGCGTATCAAGGAGGGAATGTGGCGCAAGACAACAACGGGAGGCATATCGCCCCCAACCCCCATACCCGGGCCGGCCGCCGCGCCGAGCAGGCGACCAACCACCTGCTGTTCCGCGTGTTCGCGGTGATCATCCTGGTGGCGGTGGCGTTCTGCGGCGGGTTCGTGCTGCGCAGCCAGACCGAGCTGGTAGCCAGCTGGGGCATTCCCCTGACCGATGCCGAGGAGCAGGCGCTTTCCCAGAACGCGGCCCAGAACAGCACCGACGACTCGGTGGCGGCCCGCGTGGCCGATGTGGAGCGCATCCTGACCACCTACAGCATGGACCACGTGGACATCACCAAGGCCACCTATTCCACGCTGGACGACGTGATGAAGGCCACGGGCGACCCCTATGCCACCTACTACAATCCCGACCTGTATAACAATTACATCAAGGAAACCTCCGACCGCAGCTACGCGGGCATCGGCGTGGTGTTCGCCGACTACAACGGGCGTGCCTACGTGGCCGATGTGTTCGAGGGGTCGGAGGCCGAGGCCAAAGGCGTGCAGCAGGGCGATTTCGTGGACGCCATCGACGGCGAGGACACCACCGCATGGTCGATGACCGAGGTGGTGAACGCCCTGGCGAAGGACGAGGGCGCGACGGTGTCGGTTACCTGGATGCGCCCCTTCAGCGTGGACGCCCAGACTGGCGAGCAGTTTACCACCTCGCTCGTGTGCAAGGTGTACGAGGAGGCGAACCTGTCCACCCAGCTTGCCGGCACCGTGGGCGTGATCAAGGTGCGTCAGATTTCCAACAACGCCGCCGAGCTGGTGCGCCAGGCGGTGGAATCGCTGACGGCCCAGGGGGCGGTGGCCTTCGTGCTGGACTTGCGCGATAACCCTGGCGGTTACCTGACCCAGGCCGTCGACATCGCCAGCCTGTTCATCGAGAGCGGCGTGGTGGTGGAGATCCAGACTAACGAGGGCAGTCCCACCACGAAGAACGCCTCGGGTCAGAAGGCCATTACCGAGGCGCCCATGGTGGTGCTGGTGAACAAGTACACGGCCGCCGCTGCCGAGGTGCTGACGGCGGCGTTGCAGGACAACCAGCGCGCCGAGGTGGTGGGCGAGACCACGCTGGGGAAGGGCTCGGTGCAGGTGGTGCGCGAGCTGGATTTCGGAGGGGCGGTGCGCTACACGGCGGCCTACTACCTGTCGCCGCTGGGCCAGCCCATCGACGGCGTGGGCGTGGTGCCCCAGGTGGGCGTGGCGGCCGGCGACGACCCCACGAGCGACCCGCAGCTGAATCTGGCCATCGACACGGTGCGGGCGCTGGCGCCGGCGGCTTGATGCCGCCACGCGCGAGGGTGGAAGAAGGGGAGCGATTATGGGCAAGGGCAACAAGCGAAACGTGCGGCGCAAGCCGAAGGCGAACCCGCGCGGCGTGCTGGTGGCGCGCCCCGGCGGCTTCGGCTTCGTGCAGACGGCCGAGGGGGAGTACTTCATCCCCGCGACGGCCACGGCCGGGGCCTTCGACGGCGACTTGGTGGAAGTGGTGCCCCTGCAGCGCAAGGGGGCCTCGAAGGGGCGCCCGCATGCCGAGGGCGAGGGTGCGGCGGCGGCCCGGGTGGTGCGCGTGATCGATCGCGCGCACGATACCGTGGTGGGCCGCTACGAGGTGGCCGAGCCCTTCGGGGTGGTGGTGCCCGCCGACCCCCGCATTCCCTACGATGTGTTCACCATGCGCGCCGAAGCGCCCGAAGTGCCCGACGGGGCCCTGGTGCGGGTGCGGCTGACCCAGTATCCCACGCGCAAGAGCGCTGCCTGCGGTGCGGTGGAGGAGGTGCTGGCCGAGGTGGCCGACGCGCCCGCTGCTGGCATCGATGTGATCGTGGGCCGCTACAAGCTGGAGACGGTGTTCTCGGAAGGCGCGCTGGCCGACGCCGCGGCCGCCCAGCTGGATGCGGAGGGCGCGCTGGCGGCCGGCTATCGCGATCTGCGCGAGCGCTTCACGTTCACCATCGACCCGGCCGACGCGCGCGATTTCGACGACGCGCTCTCGCTGGACTTCTGCGAGGACGAGAATCTGTGGCGCTTGGGCGTGCATATCGCCGATGTGTCCCACTACGTGCCATGGAACTCGTCGGTGGATTTGGACGCACGGCGCCGGGCCACCAGCGTGTATCTGGCCGATCGGGTGATCCCCATGCTGCCCGCGGCCTTAAGCGACGATCTGTGCTCGCTGATGCCCGACTGCGACCGACGTACGATGACGGCCGACTTGTATCTGAACGATGCCGGCGAGCTGGTGCGCTCTCAGCTGTATCCGGCGCTTATCCGTTCGAAGGCGCGGTTGACCTACCAGCAGGTGGACGACATTCTTATCGACTACAAGGAGGCCATCGCCGCCGGCGGCCAGCTGGCGTGGCGCTTGGTGGAATGCGCGCGGCTGGGGAAGCTGCGCGAGGAGGCCCGTACACGCGCCGGGGCCATCGATTTCGCCACCACCGAGGCGAAGGTGGTGCTGGACGCGCAGGGGCGCCCCGTGGACATCGCGGTGCGCCGCGCCACGCCGGCCACGCGCCTGGTGGAGCAGGCCATGATCTTGGCGAACGAGACCGTGGCCGCCTTCCTGGAGGCGCGTCGCTTCCCATGCCTGTATCGTGTGCACGAGGCGCCGGCATCCGACGCCCTGGGGTCGCTCGTGCCCCTGTTCCGCGAGTACCCCTGGTTCGCGGCGGGCATGGAGGCGCGCCTGGTGGCGGGCGATGCCACGGTGATTCAGGAGATCTTGGCGGCCACGGAGGGGCGCAGCGAGGGGGAGATGGTGTCGTCGCTGCTGCTGCGGGCCATGAAGCGGGCGGTGTACCGGCCCGAGAACCTGGGACACTACGGGCTGGCGAGCGAGGCCTATTGCCATTTCACGAGTCCTATCCGCCGCTATCCCGACCTGGTGGTGCATCGCATGCTGCGGGCGGCCCTCACGCGGCGCCCCGAGAAGTTCGACCAGGAGGTGGCGGCGCTGCCTTGGATCGCTGAGCACGCCTCGGATATGGAACGGGTGGCCGATGACGCTGCCCGCGCCTCCCAGCAGCTGAAGATGATCGAGTACTTGCAGGATTACGTGGGCCAGCGGTTCTCGGCCGTGGTGTCGGGGGTGGCCTCGTTCGGCCTGTACGTGCGCTTGGACTGCACAGCCGAGGGGCTGCTTCCCGTGGGCGCCTTGGGAGATGAGTATTTCGCCTTCGATCCGGTGCGCTACACCCTGCGCGGCGAGGAGACGGGACGGGTCTACCGCTTGGGGCAGCGGGTGGCGGTAACGCTGAAAACGGCCGATCCCGCTTCTTCCACCTTGGAGTTCTCCCTCGCGGGGAGCCCGTCGTGGTAAGCGCCTATATCGCTCTCTACCTGTTCTTCGCCGGTGCCGGCGCCGGGGCCTTCTTGATCGGCTCGGCAGTGGATATCGTGCTGCGCTTCCGCCCGACCTGCGCGCGGGGCTGGTTTGCCCGCGTCAGCGTGGTGACTGACGCGGGCCTTGTGCTGGGACCGCTGCTGGTGGCGGTAAGCGCCCTGTTCCTCGTGCTGGACTTGGGCGTGCCCGAACGGGCCTTCCGCTTGTTCCTCGTGTCCACCCCCAGTCTGCTTTCCATGGGCGCCTGGAGCATCGCGGCCTTCTGCGCGAGTGCGGGGGCGGCTCTGGTGCTGGGGGCCCTCGCGGGCGACGACGAGGACGGCCTCGATCATGAGCGCGGCTCAGGCCGGGTGGTGCTGCGCGTGGGCGAGCTCGCCTGCAGCTTGGTGGCCACGGGATTGGCGCTGTTCGTGGTGGTGTATGCCGGCGTGTTTCTGTCGATGTACCCCTCGCTTCCGTTCCTGCACACCTTCTGGATTCCCGTGCTGTTCGTGGCGTCGGCCCTGGCCTGCGGCTTGGCCGCGCTCATGGTGGCGGCGTTTTTTCGCCAGGAGGCGCCCGACATGCCGGCGGCCGTAGATTCGCTGCTGGCTCTCGACGCCGTGCTCATTGCTGTGGAGGCGGTGGCACTGGGGGTGTTTCTGGTGAGCTCGTACGCATCCGGCGCGCCGTCGTCTGCAGCGGTGCAGCTGCTTGCGGGCGGCAAGCTGTTCTGCCTGTTCTGGGTCGGCGTGGTGTTCGTGGGCTTGGTGGTGCCCTTCTCGGTGGACGTGGTGTGCCGTCGCTTGCCGGCACCCGTTGCCGTGGCCTTGGGAGCTGCCTGCACACTGGTCGGTGGCTTGTGTCTGCGTATGGCGCTGCTGATGGCCACGGAGCGGTTCAACTTGGCTTTCATGAGCGCTTTGGGATTCTGGAACTAGGGCTGTTTTCGGCGCGTTGCCGACGTGCGGGACACTGCTTTGATGTCCGCGTTCTCTGTGATACTATGACACCATTGCTAAGAGAAGGATGGCCCCCTTATGGTAGTGAGAGAAGAGACGGTCGCGCCGGCGGTCGAGACCGAGCCGATCAGCGCGTTTCGCATAAACGAGAAGAGCGTCGTTCCCATTTGGATTCAGATTCGCAAGCGCCTGGTGTATCTGATTTCCGCTGGCAAGTTCGAGCGCGGCGAGCGGCTGCCCTCGGTGCGCGAGCTGTCGGTTCAGCTGGGCGTGAACTACAACACGGTGAACAAGGTGTACCAGGATCTTGAGCGCGACGGCTACATTTACACCCAGCGCGGGCGCGGCACCTATGTATCCGATCTGAAGGGTGTGAAGCTCTCGGCGGTGGACGGCGACGTGGAGGCGCTCGCCATCGACTTCGTGCAACAGGCCTTAACCAAGGGCATGTCAGCTGAGGATATCCACGATCTGGTGTCTGAGCAGTTGATTTTGCTCGGCGGTACCGTGTAGGTGCAAAAACGCAAGGGGGATGAGGGTGAGAAGCAAGGCGAAGCAGACGCGGGAGGCGACCCAGGGGCCCGCCCGTGCCACGGCCCTGGCCGGATCGATGGCGGCGCCGACGGCGAAGAAGACCTCGCGCAACAGCGTGTATGTTTTTGCCGTGGCATTGTTCCTGGTGGTGGGCGGCCTGTTCGCCTTGGGCCTGTGGGCGGTGTCGGAGCCGGTGGCACTTATCGGCGGTGTGGCCGTAGGGCTCGTGGTGGCCAGCGCGATACGCATCGCGCCCCAATGGGAGCGCGTTGTCATTCTGCGCCTGGGGCGGTTCAGCCGTATCGGCGGCCCCGGCGTCTACATGGTGATTCCCATTGTCGAGTCGGTAGCCGCCCGCGTGGACCAGCGGATGATCACCACGCCGTTCTCGGCCGAAGAGGCGCTGACGGCCGACCTGGTGCCGCTCGGCATTGACGCGGTGCTGTTCTGGATGGTGTGGGATCCCAAAGATGCCTGCGTTGAAGTGGAGGATTACTCCTCGGCGGTATGGTGGGCGGCCCAAACCGCCCTGCGCGATGCCGTCGGCCGTATCAATCTGGCCGAAGTGGCCACGCGCCGCGAGCAGCTGGACAACGAGGTGAAGGACATCCTGGAGGAGAAGACGCGCACGTGGGGCATTACCGTGGTGTCGGTGGAGATTCGCGACATCGCCGTGCCGTCGGATTTGCAGGATGCCCTGTCGAAGGAGGCCCAGGCCGAGCGCGAACGCAATTCCCGCCTGCTGCTGGCCGAGGTGGAGAAGGACATTTCCGAGATGTTCGTCGAAGCGGCGGCTGTCTACGAGCGCAACGACAAGGCGCTGCAGCTGCGCACCATGAACCTCATCTACGAGTCGGTGAAGGAGAAGGGCGGTCTGGTGATCGCGCCCTCGGCCTTCGGCGAGGCATTCAACAACATCGACAGCTTTCTGAAATAGGGGAGGGCGGCGCGACGGGGCAAGCGATTGCAATGCGACATTCCAAGGTGGTTTTCCGAGGCGTTGTCGTACCTGTACTGCAGCTTCGATCGCTTCGAATTTCTCAAAATCTGCGGGCAATAGTCGTGCCGTTTAAAGGTTGAGTCGGCATTTCCCCTGATCGCAAAATCGTTTCCTATCGACGACCCTTTCCGTTATTCGGCAGATAGGATAATCGCAGTGCTTGATTGTCATAGTAGAGTAGTGTACTCTGACAGTAGGCATTTTGGGATGCCGAGGAGGCCCCTGCAAGGGGCGGGGGCACAACTGCAGAGAAGGGGGTAACCCATGAGCGAGAGCGGACTGAAGGTCAGCCGTCGAGGGTTCGTGGCAGGAGCGGGCGCAGCTGCAGCTGCCGCCGGGCTGGGCCTGGCGGGATGCGCCAGCCAGGCGGGCGGAGAAGGGGAGCAGTCGCTGGCGAACACCTCGCCGGAGAAGATGGCCTACGACCCGAACGAAGGGGAGTGGATTCCCACTTCCTGCAACATGTGCTTCAACAACTGCTCTATCAAGGCCCATGTGATCGATGGCGTGGTCGTGGAGCTGACGGGCAATCCCGACAGCCCCATCGGCAACGGTCACATCTGCGGCAAGGGCGCTGCGGGCATCATGCAGCAGTACGATCCGAACCGCATCACCAAGCCCATGAAGCGCACGAATCCCGAAAAGGGCATCGACATCGACCCGGGCTGGGTGGAGATCAGCTGGGACGAGGCCTATGAGTTGGTTGACGAGGCTTTCTCGAAGGCGGTCGCAGAGTATCCCGGTGCGCTGGGGAGCCTGTCGATGGTGGCGAGTCAGACGGGCAGTCTGGTAAAGGGCATGGCTCTCGGGGCGCTCTACGGCGCCTACGAGCCGGCCAACGCCGTGGCCGACATCTGCGGTACGGGCGTTCACCAGCTCAGCTACATCTACACTGGTGCGGGCAACGCGAAGCCCGACTACGATTACTGCAATTACCTCATCCAGTTCGGAACCAACGCCGGTACGGCCACGCGTCATGGCTATAACATGACCGCCGAGCTGTTCTCCCGTCGTCGGGCCGAGGGTATGCGCCTGGTCAACTTCGACCCGCATATGTCAGCCGGTGCCGAGGCTGCCGATTTGTGGGTGCCCATTCGTCCCAGCACCGACGCGGCCGCTGCGCTCGCCATCGCGAATGTTCTCGTGAACGAACTGGGGATTTTCGACGCCGAGTACCTGACAAACCGCACGAACGGTCCTGCGCTCGTCAGCGACGAGACCCAGCGCATCTTGCGCCACCCCGATACCAACAAGGCGCTTTACATGGATGGCGCCGATAACGTAGCCAAGCCCTATGACGAGTGCGCTGAGCCGGTGCTGGAGGGCACCTTCACGGTTGACGGAGTTGCCTGCACCACGGCATTTACCCTGCTCAAGGCTCATATATCCCGATATACTCCCGAGTATCAGGAGGATATCACCACGATTCCCGCCGACACCATCCGCCAGATCGCCAAGGAATTCGGCGAGGCGGCCTGCATCGGCGAGACCATCGAGGTGGGCGGGGTGACCATGCCCTATCGTCCCGTCTGCGTCGACCTGTTCTCTGGCTTGACGCGCCACAAGCACGCCTACCATGCCTGCTGGGCCGTCATGATGTTGAACGTCATCGTGGGTGCGGCGAACTCCGTGGGCGGCCTCATCGGATTCGACCCCGCCTGCAACGGCATCACCGACGATCCGGCCAATGTCGTGCAGTGGCGTCCGTCCATCTGGGAGGAAGACGGCTTCATCAACGACGTCTCGCTGCTCCTGGCGTATCCCGGCTCCTACTATGAGCGCGTGCGCAAGCCGGTCGAGGAGTACCGGCCCGCTGACATGAGCATGCTCGCGCTGCAGCCGCTTGGCGAGGATGCGCACTTCTTCAATGTGGCCCAGTACGATCCGAGCCTGTACAACACTCAGCCCATCAAGGCCGCGCTGGTTTACGGCTGCAACCCCATCAAGTGGTGGGGCAATCACGACGAGCAGATAGAGATACTGAAGAAGCTCGACTTCATCGTGGGCATCGATCTGTTCCTCAACGAATCGTCCTACTTCTTCGACGTGTTCCTGCCCGAGGCGAACTATCTCGAGCGCATTGACCCTCTTCCGCATATGTTCTTCAACCATCGTGTGATTTGCGGTTTGGACGTGCCGTGGGCCTACACCATCATGCAGCCGGTCGTCGAGCCGAAGGACGGCCAGAAGTCCATCTTCGAGATGATGGGCGATTTGGCCGAGCGCCGGGGAATGTCGGCCAACTACATCGGCCTTATGAACTCGGTGTACCGCGTCAAGGACGAGTACTCCATCCCCATGGACCAGCCTTTCGATTTCGAGGGTTTCGCGAACTCGGTCGCCAAGAGCCTCATCGACGAGGAGCATGACTTCGAGTGGCTGAAGGAGCACGGAGTTTACACGCATCCGCGCGATGTGGACGAGGTGTACCTGTGGGCCAACGACGCTCCGGGCAAAGTGCCGCTGTACTGGGACTTCATGTTCGAGGCGAAAGAAAAGGTGGAGAAGACCGTCGAGGAACTCGGCATTTACTGGGAGACTGACGACTACCAGCCGTTCCCGGATTGGAAGCCGTGCACGGAATGGGAGATAACCGATCCCGAGTACACGCTGTTCCCCGTCTACTACACCGACGCCATCAATGTTGACTCTTGGGGTTTGGCTAATGCCTACGTCAACGAGATCAACGATGCGAATCCCTACGCCTACGCGGTGGAGATGAACGCCGCCACGGCTCAGGAGAAGGGGCTCGCCGATGGCGATAAGGTGCGGATCTCAAGCCAGCACGACTCCTTCGTGGAGGGCTTCGTGATGACTTCCGAGAAGGTGCACCCCGAGTGCATGGCCGTCATCTGCGGATCGTGGGGGTCCCACTCGGAATTCATTCCGAACAGCAAGGGCAAGGGAACCCCGGTCACCCATCTCGTTCCGGGACACGATCCCAAGCGCTTCGACTACATTTGCTCGGCACTCGACCAAACTGTTCGCGTTAAGATCGAGAAGATTTCCTAGGAGGGGATGAGCCATGACCTACGGAATGCTCATTGACTTGAAGAAGTGCATCGGCTGCCATGCCTGCAGCGTGGCCTGCAAGGAGGCCCACGGCACGCGCCCCGGCGTGCGCCGCTCCCACGTGGAGCGCGAATGCGAAGGCTCTTATCCCGATGTGCGCATGACGGCGTATCCCATGCTGTGCATGCACTGCGAAGTGGCCCCCTGCGTCGAGGTATGCCCGACGGGCGCTTCATCGAAGCGCGACGACGGCATTGTGGTTATCGACAAAGACGAGTGCATTGGCTGCAAGTCGTGCATGGGGGCGTGCCCTTACGGCGCTCGGTACTACAGCGAGGACGAGAACGGTTATTTCGGCGAAACGCTGAACGAGTACGAAGAGGTGATGTATCCGTCCATGCCGGCGGGCACCATGGACAAGTGCACCTTCTGCGTCGAGCGCGTTGACGCGGGCGACGGTGCTGTGCAGGCCTGCGTGGCGGCTTGCCCTGGAGGCGCCCGCGTGTTCGGTGATTTGGATGAGCTGCGAGCTCAGGCCGAGGCGGCCGAGGGCTTCCAGCTGCTTCCCGAGGAGGGAACCAATCCTTCGGTTTGGTATCTTCCGAAGAGAGTGAATGCCTAAGACCTGATCGGCCCTTTCTGAAGCGGCGCCCTCCCTCCCGGGGCGCCGCTTTTTTGCTTGAGGCATTCGATGTGGTGGGGCGAGGGCGAGTGCGAGTGCGAGGGCCCTTCGCGCAACCTGTTACAATGGGTGGCCACGGGCGCTTATCGATCGGGATGACCGTATCGCGCGTATCGACCGGGCAGTGTAAAAGGGAAACGAGGATGCCCCTTGGAAGGAGAAGGCCATGCAGAACCAGGTGCGTACGGAAGATCTGGCGACGCAGCAGGACAGTCGCGGGCAGGCTTCGTTTACTCATGGGCTCATTTGCCGCTTCGATAGGGATTCAAGCTCCATCAGGCTCGACTCCGTGATCGAGGAAGTGGTGTACGCCGCGACGCTGAACGGGGCTCCCTATCGCGACATGACCTGCTCGCCGTGGGACGTGCGCGAGCTGGTGATAGGCAGCCTGTACACCTCGGGCCGCATTGACCGTTTCGGCCAGATATTGAAGCTGGAGGTCGATGAGGAAGCGGGCACGGTGGTTGCGGAAACGGCGGCTGATGCCGGTGCCGCCGGCTCGGTGGTCGATCGCGTGCTGTGCCCCGAGGCGTCGCGCGACCGGCCGATCGAGCCGATGCTGACGGCCCAGGAGGTTTCGGAGCGCATCGAGTACCTGGAAGGCGGCTCGGAGCTGTTCCATCGCACCGGCGGCGTGCACAGCGCCGTGATGGTGGATCGCGACGGCGAGCTGGTGGCGTGGTTCGAGGACATCGGGCGGCACAACGCCTTGGATAAGCTGGCCGGCTGGTGCGTGGAGAACGAGGCCGACGCATCGGACAAGATACTGCTGTTCTCGGGTCGCGTGCCGCGGGAGATCATCGCGCGGGCCATTCGCATCGGCTTTCCCGTGGTCATATCGCCGGGCGCCCCTACGAACCTTTCCATCCAGCTGGCGTGCGAGCACGGTGTCACGCTCATCGGGTTCGCGAAAAACGGCAAGTTCAACGTCTACACCCATACCGCCCGTATCCGCTAACGTTCGTTCAGACGGTGGCGACCTGCGGGGCCGGGGGCTTTCCGCAGACGTCAGAAGCGCCTCGCGGCATGCGCGGCATCTTGGAAACAGATTCCACTTCAGCATCAACAATGCGGGGATAGTACCGGCATGCGTGCGTCATCCCCTCTGTTTCCCCGCGCATGCCGCGAAACAGGCGCGAAGTCGGCTGCGGAAAGCCCCCGGCCCCGCAGGTCGGGGAGCGCCCTCGCTACGCCATCCAAGTGCTCACGATGGGCACCCAGCCCATGATGAGGATGATAACCACCAGCACCGGCACGCCGAAGCGCATCCACCCGTGCAGCCACGTGGGGAACTTCAGACCCGCGCCCTCGTTGGCCTCGGCGAGGAAGTTCTTCCAACCCCAGCCATGGCGGCTCACGCAGAACAGCACGAACACGAGCGATCCCAAGGGCATGATGTTGCTGGACACCAGGAAGTCCTCCACGGTCTGGATGTCGCCCACGCCGGGCATGACCACGTCGGCCAGCACGTTGAAGCCCAAGGCGCAGGGAAGCGACAGCAGCGGGATGGCGATGAGGTTCACGATGGTGGCCCGCTTGCGCGACCAACCCCACTGATCCATGGAGAAGCGCAGGATGCCCTCGAACACGGCGATGACCGTGGAGAGCGCCGCGAAGCTCATGAACACGAAGAACAGCGTGCCCCACACAGCCCCAAGCCACATCTGCTCGAACACGCTCGGCAGCGTGATGAACACGAGGCCCGGGCCCGCGTCGGGGGCCACGCCGAAGGCGAAGCAGGCGGGGAAGATGATGAGGCCCGTGGCCAGGGCCACGCCGGTGTCCAACGCGCCGATGGTGGCCGCCTCGCCCATGAGCGAGCGGTGCTTGTCGATGTAGCTGCCGAAGATGGTCATCGACCCCATGCCGATGGACAGGGTGAAGAACGCCTGGCCCATGGCCGCGTAGGCCGCCTCGAAGAAGGTGTCGGGCGTGGCGAAGATCTTCGAGAAATCGGGCAGCAGATAGAACGCGACGCCCTCGCCGGCGCCCGGCAGGGTGAGCGCGCGCACTACGAGCACGCCCAGGATGGCCAGAAGCGCCAGCATCATCACCTTCGTGACGCGCTCGACGCCCTTCTGCACGCCCATGGAGCAGATGAGGATGGCGATGGCGCAGGTGAGCACCATCCAGAACACCACCTCCACGGGGTTTGCCAGCATGGCGTCGAAGACGGCTTGGGTGGTAGCGGCGTCGGCTCCGGCCAGCTGCCCCGAGGCCATCTTCGGCACGTAGGCGAGCATCCAGCCGGCCACGGTGGTGTAGAACATCATGAGCAGATAGCAGCCCGCGCCGCCGACCCACTTGTACTTGTGCCAGTGGGTGCCCGCAGGCTCCAGCACATTGAAGGCCCGGGCGATGGAGCGCTGCGAGCCGCGGCCCACGGCGAACTCCATGACCAGGATGGGCAGCCCCAGCACCAGCAGGAAAACCAAATACAGGATGAGGAACGCCGCGCCGCCGTACTCGCCGGTGATGTAGGGGAAGCGCCATACGTTTCCCAGGCCGATGGCGCAGCCGGCCGAGATGAGAATGAAGCCGAGGCGGCTGCCGAATCGCTCGCGTTCCATAGGGTCTCCTTGGGCAACGGGATGGCGCGTGCCCATCCCAGATCAGACGGTAACCCTGACATGCTACCAGAAGAAAAGGCCTCGGAGCCTGACAATCGCCAAGCTCCGAGGCCTTGCTCGTGGGTTGGACCCGTCATGCGGGCGCGTGGGTCTTACTTCGTGGCTTCCTTCGCCTTGTCAGCGGCGTCGGCGGCGGCATCCTTGGCCTTCTCGGCAGCATCGCCGGCGGCCTTCTTGGCCTCTTCGGCCTTCTCGGCGGCCGCGTCTTTCAGGTCGCCCGCCTTGTCGGCCACGGCGTCCTTGATGTCGCCCGCCTTGTCGACGACGGCATCCTTGATGTCGCCGGCCTTCTCGGCGGCCGCATCCTTCAAATCGTCGGCCTTCTCGGCCAGATCGTGGGCGCCCTCGGCGAACGCGTCCTTGATGTCCTCGCCGGCGTCCTTCATTTTGTCGATGAAACTCATGGTGTATCTCCCTTCGGGGGTAGTGAACTAACCTGAGGCCATCTTAGGGAAGGGCCGCGGGCGTCCACGGCGGCGCTGCGTCGTTGATGCCGCGCCATTGATGACCTGTTGCGTGCATGTTGGAAATCGCGGAAAAGTTGCCAGATTCGGGCTGTCGGGCCGTTGAGGCCCGCGAATGGCGTACACTATGGGAAACCAAGTGAACACGATTGCGCGCGACCGCTCTGGCGGGCTTGCGCGGTGGTCAGAGGCGCGAGGCGCGAGGCGCACGAGAACGTACGAAGGAGGCCCCATGGGCTTGTTCGATCGCATCAGCGACGGGTTGTCCCGGTCGCGCGACAAATTCAAGGAGTCGATGAACGTCCTGTTGGACCGCGGGCCCGATTTGGACGAGGAATTCTGGGAGGGCCTGGAGGAGACGCTCATCTTGTCGGACGTGGGCGGTGCCGCCGCGGCCGATATCGTGGAGCGGCTGCGCGATCAGGCTACGCGCCGCGCGCTGCCCGACGCCTATGCGGTGCTCGACTTGCTGAACGACGAGATTGCCGCCACCTTCACCGCGGGCGGCGAGGACATCTTGGGCGGCCAGCCGGCGGTGGTGCTGTTCGTGGGCATCAACGGCACGGGCAAGACCACCACCGTGGGCAAGCTCGCCAAGGCCGCCACCGACGCGGGTCGCAACGTCATTTTGGGCTCGGCCGATACCTTCCGCGCTGCTGCCATCGAACAGTTGGAGGTGTGGGCGCGCCGCTCGGGCGTGGAGATGGTCACTCGCGAGCGCGGCGCCGATCCGGCGAGCGTGTGCTACGACACCCTGGAGCGGGCCGAGGCTGAGGGCGCCGATCTGGTGCTCATCGACACGGCCGGGCGCCTGCACACCTCTGCCGACCTCATGCGCGAGCTTCAGAAGGTGGTGAACGTGGTGCGCAAGCGCTCGAAGCTGCCGGTGCACACGGTGCTCGTCATCGACGCCACCACGGGCCAGAACGGCCTGCAGCAGGCCCGCGAGTTCAACCGCGCGCTCGATCTGGACGCGCTCATCGTGACGAAGCTCGACGGCACGGCCAAGGGCGGCATCGCCGCGGCCGTGAGCCACGAGCTTCAGCTGCCCATCGTGAAGATCGGGGTGGGCGAGGGTATCGACGATCTGCGTGACTTTAACGCCCATGAGTTCGCCGCCGCCCTGGTGGGCGCCTTCGACGAGCGTTTCGACGCCGACGAGGACGGCTTGCGCGGCGAGAACGCCAAGGAGGCCGCCGTGACCGCCGGCGAGCGTCGCCGCGATGTGCTGGAGGGCGCGCCGGCGGCGGTCGAGGCCGAGGTTGCGGAAGAGGCTGGAGCCGAGCCCGAGCTCGCGGAAGCCGTCGTTCCGGCTGCGGGCGAGCCCGTGCTGGATGCGCAGGGCGACGTGGAGGAGGCCTTTGCCGATGCGGCTCGCGAGGTTGCCGCGGAGCCCGCCGATGCCGATCTGCTGGACGCGGCGCTGGGTCATCGCACCCACGATACCATCGTGGTTGAGACCGAGGAGGACACGCCCGCCGGTCTCGAGGCCGCAGAGCCCGAGCCGGCCGGCGAGCCCGAAAAGAAAAGCTTCTGGAAGCGCCTGTTTGACTAGATAAGGAACCCCCATGCTCGAGAATCTCTCCGAACGCCTTCAGGGCATCTTCTCCGGCCTGCGCAGCAAGGGCCGCCTGACCGAGGACGACATCAATGCCGCCATGCGCGAGATTCGCCTGGCGCTTCTGGAGGCCGACGTCAACTTCAAAGTGGTGAAGAACTTCGTCGCCCGCACCAAGGAGCGCTGTCTGACCGCCGAGGTGCTCGACTCGCTCACTCCGGCCCAGAACGTGGTGAAGATCGTGCTGGACGAGCTCACCGAGCTTCTGGGCCGCACCGACTCGCGGCTCGTGCTGGGCAGCCGCATCCCCAACGTCATCATGCTCGTGGGCCTGCAGGGCTCCGGCAAGACCACGGCCGCGGCGAAGCTCGCCTACCGCCTGAAGCAGGAAAACCATTCGCCGCTGCTCATCGCCGGCGACGTGTACCGTCCCGCCGCCGCCGACCAGCTGCAGACGCTGGGCGACGAGATCGGTGTGCGCGTGTATCGCGGCGACGGGCGCGACCCGGTGGCCATCGCGCGCGAGGGCATCCAGGACGCCATCGACAACCTGCGCGACGTGGTCATCATCGACACCGCCGGACGTTTGCACGTGGACGAGGACATGATGGCCGAGGCCCAGGCCATCAAACAGGCCGTGAAGCCCGACCAGATCCTGATGGTGGTGGACGCCATGACCGGCCAGGACGTGGTGAACGTGGTGGAGGCTTTCTCCGCTGCTGTGGACTTCGACGGTGTGATCATGTCGAAGATGGACGGCGACGCCCGCGGTGGCGGCGCGCTTTCCATCCGCGAGGTCACCGGCAAGCCCATCAAGTTCATCTCCTCGGGCGAGAAGCCCGATTCCCTGGAGCAGTTCCATCCCGATCGCATGGCCAAGCGCATCTTGGGCATGGGGGACATGGTGTCGTTCATCGAGCAGGCCGTGGCCATGCACGAGGCCGAGGAAGAGGAGATGGAGGCCGAGCGCCTGATGCGCGGCACCCTGACGCTGGACGACTTCGTGACCATGAACCGCCAGGTGCGCAAAATGGGCGGCGTGAGCAAGCTCGTGAGCGCCCTGCCCGGCGGCGACAAGGCGTTGGGATCGGGCCAGGTGGACGAGGGGGCGCTCGATGCCATGGAGGTGATCATCAACTCCATGACCAAGGCCGAGCGCGCCAAGCCGGAGCTTCTGAACGGCAGCCGTCGCGCGCGCATCGCCAAGGGCGCCGGCGTTACGGTAACCGAAGTGAATCAGATGATGAAGAAGTTCAACGAGACCAAGAAGATGTTCAAGCAGGCTACGGCCGGCATGGACATGGCATCCGGTCGCGGCAAGAAGGGGAAGAAGGGGAAGGGCAAGCGCCGTCGCGGGTTGGGACTGCCCGGTATGGGCGGCATGTCCATGAAAGACCTGAAGAAAATTCAGGACATGATGGGCCAGTAGGCCGCTTCGCTTCCTTTCATTTTTCGCAAGAGTCCATTCGGGATTACGAAACTGAATTTCGTAACACCAGGCGGCTTCCTGTGGTATTGTTACGTCTTGAAGAGATGTAACACCATGAGGAGTTCGCTATGGCGTTGTCGAGAAGGTCGTTTTTGAAAGCGTGCGGGTGTGCCGCGGGCGTCATGGGCGCCGGTGCCCTAGCAGGGTGCGGAGGCACTGGGGGAGCGAACGCGTCAGGCGCTGCCGCAGGTGCCGCGGCGGGCGCGGGACCCGACGGCGTAAGCCAGGTGGTCATCACCATGACGCCCTCCTCCGAGCCGGCGGCCGGCTTCAACCCGCTGGTGGGCTGGGGTGCCGGCGAGCACGTGCACGAGCCGCTCATCCAGTCCACTCTCATCGCTACCGATAACAACCTGGCCTTCGTGAACGATTTGGCCACCGACTATTCCTGCTCCGAGGATGGTCTTACCTGGACGTTTTCCATCCGCGACGATGCGAGGTTCACCGACGGCGTGGCGCTGACGGCCGAGGACGTGGCCTTCACCATCAACGGCATCGCCAACGGCGAGGGCGCCGAGGCCGACCTGTCCATGGTGCAGGAAGCCCGCGCCCTTGATGCCGTCACCTGCGAGATTGCCATGAAACGCCCCAACAACGCGCTTCTGTACACGCTGGCTGTGGTGGGCATCGTGCCGGCCCATGCCTACGGGGCCGACTATGGCGAGCACCCCATCGGCAGCGGGCGCTATATGCTGGAGCAGTGGGATCGCGGCCAGCAGGTTATTTTGCGCGCCAATCCCGACTACTACGGCGAGAAGCCGCTCATGGACCGCGTGGTGGTCCTGTTTATGGAGGAAGACGCGTCGCTGGCCGCGGCGAGCTCGGGGGTGGCCGACGTGGCCTACACCTCGGCGTCCCTGGCCGGCGCGGTGCCGGCGGGATACACCCTGCTGAACTGCGCCTCGGTGGATTCCCGCGGCATCTCGCTGCCGTGCAACCCCGCCGGTACCGATGTGGTGGTGGATGGCGATATGGTGTACGTCGGCGGTAACGACGTGACCTGCGACATAGCCGTGCGCCAGGCGCTGAACTGCGGTGTTGACCGCGAGGCCATGATCGAGCGCGTGCTGGCCGGTTTCGGGCATGCAGCCTATTCGGTGGGTGACGGGATGCCCTGGTCGAGCGAGGCCATGCGCGTGGAAACCGACGTCGCAGCTGCCGAGCGCCTGCTGGATGAGGCCGGCTGGGCCCGTGGCGGCGACGGCATGCGCTCCCGTGCCGGCGTGTCCTGTGCCTTCGACCTGTATTACGCTGCGGGCGATTCCACCCGTCAGGCCTTGGCCTACGACTTCGCCGACCAGTGTGCCGCGCTGGGCATTGCCGTCACGCCCAAGGGGGCCAGCTGGGATGACATCTATACGCGCCAGTATGCCGATCCGGTGCTGTGGGGCTGGGGCTCCAACTCGCCGGTGGAATTGTTCGAGCTCACCTACTCCGAAGGCTGGGGCAACTATGCCCAGTACATGAATGCCGAGGTGGACGCTAATCTAGAGGCGGCCCAGGCGACCCGCACGGTGGAGGAGTCCTATCCCTTCTACCAGGCGGCCCAGTGGGACGCGGCCACGGGCACGGGCGTGGCGCCCGAGGGCGCGGCCACGTGGGTGTGGCTCGCCAACGTGGATCACCTGTACTTTCAGCGCGAGGGGCTTGCCGTGGCTGAGCAGAAGCCGCATCCGCACGGGCATGGGTGGTCGCTTGTGAATAATATCGATCGCTGGTCGTGGAGCTAGGGAATGACGGCGCGCACCGACCGCGAGCTTCGGGTAATGCTCAGTCGCTCAGACAGTCCTCGCTCGGCGGAAATGCCCACGGGGCATTTCCGTTTGCCGCGGAACTCGCTTGGTGAGCACCACCCGAAGCTCGCCTCAATGGGACAATTCCAGGCGCCTGTCGGAACCTCGCTGACTTCCTTGGGCGAACAGGTAAGTTCTGGAATATATAATGATTAAATATGTTGCATCACAATTCGGGCGGTTCGTGCTGCTTATGGTGGCGGTGGCGGTGGTGACGTTCGCGCTGGTGAGCCTGTCGCCGGTGGATCCGCTTCAGGCTAATGTTGGTCAGGCGGCACTGCTTTCCATGAGCGAGGAGAAGCGGGCGGCGCTGGCTGCCTACTGGGGAGCGGACACGCCGATGCACGAGCGCTTCCTCGCGTGGCTTGCCGGTCTTATCCAGGGCGATATGGGCACCTCGCTGCGCTATAACGCGCCCGTGACCGACGTCATCGCGGCCCGCGCGGGCAACTCGCTTGCTCTTATGGGGGTGGCTTGGGTGGTCTCGGGCGTGCTCGGTTTCGGCTTGGGGGTGGCCGCGGCTTTGGCCGAGGGGCGCCTGCTCGACCGTGTCGTGCGCGGCTACTGCTTCGTGCTGGCGGCCTCGCCCACCTTCTGGGTGGGCCTGCTGCTGCTCATGGTGTTCTCGGTGGGGCTCGGATGGTTTCCCATGGGCTTCTCGGTGCCGGTGGGCGTGGCCGCCGCCGATGTGACCTTCGCCGACGCGCTGCACCATATGGCGCTGCCGGCCATCACGCTGTCGGTGGTGGGCGTGGCCAACGTGGCCCTGCACACCCGTGCCAAGGCCGCCGACGTGCTGGCCAGCGACTACGTGCGCTTTGCGCGGGCGCGGGGTGCCAGTCGCACGGGCGCCATGCTGCGCCACGGCCTGCGCAATCTGGCGCTGCCGGCCATTACCCTGCAGTTCGCCCAAATAGCAGAGATCTTCGGCGGTTCGGTGCTCGTGGAAGAGGTATTCAGCTATCCCGGCCTGGGCCAGGCGGCCGTCACGGCCGGCCTCGGCGGCGATGTAGCGCTGCTCGCCGGCATCGCGCTCGTGTCGGCGGCGTTCGTGTTTGCGGGGAACTTGGCCGCGAATCTCATCTACGGCCTGGTGGACCCGCGCATGCGCCCCACCCAATCCGGTCATGCCGGAGGGTCGGGCTTCAGCCCGCCCGCCCCCGATGCGGCGACACCCTCCGCCCCCACCGGAGGGACGCCCTCCGGCCAACCCGCTTCCACCGGAGGGGCGGGCTTCAGCCCGCCCGCCCCCGACGACGAGGGGAGGCGGCTATGACGCAGATTGTCCCGAACGCCGTCATCGACACTTCCGAGGCGCCGGTGATCTCCGCGCCGCGCATCAGGCGGCTTCCCAACCGCAAGCGTTCGGCTGCCCTGGCTACGGTCGCTGTGCTGTTGCTGGCCGTCGCGGTTGCCGCGGGGCTTCTACTGCAGCCCGCCGCTCAGACCGTTGACTTCGCGGCCAAGAACCTCGCGCCCTCGCTGGCCCATCCCTTCGGCACCGACTGGATGGGTCGCGACATGTTCTGCCGCACGCTGGCCGGTCTTTCCACCAGTGTGCTGGTAGGTCTGGGCGCCGCGGTCGCTTCGGCGCTCATCGCGCTGGGCCTTGCTGCTGCGGCCGCGCTAGGTCCGCGTTGGGCCGATCACGCCGTTAGCTGGCTTACCGACCTTATGATGGGCATTCCCCACATCGTGCTGCTCATCCTTATCTCTTACGCTTTGGGAAAGGGGTTCTGGGGCGTGACCATCGGCGTGGCTCTCACGCACTGGCCGAGTCTTGCCCGCGTGCTGCGCGCGGAAATTTTGCAGTGCAAGAGCGCCGACTACGTGACCGCGGCCGCGCGCTTGGGCCAAAGCCGCGCGTCCATTGCCGTGCGGCACATGCTTCCCTACGTGCTGCCCCAGTTTGTGGTAGGGCTCGTGCTGCTGTTCCCCCATGCGATTCTTCATGAGGCTGCTATCACCTTTCTCGGCTTCGGCTTGCCGCCCGAGATGCCCGCTGTTGGCGTCATCTTGTCGGAGTCCATGGGGTATCTCTCGGCGGGCCTGTGGTGGCTTGCGGTGTTTCCGGGGGTGGCGCTGGTGGCCTGCGTCATGTTGTTCGATGTGGTGGGGGAGAGCCTGCGCAAGCTGGTGGACCCTGCTCGTGCCCAGGAATAGGAGGGAGTCGTGGAGGAGAATCGTCGCAAAGCTGCCGAGACGTGCGAGATTTCCGCGCCGCCGGCCGCCGCAGCCCAAGTTGCCGCAGCTGTTCCGGCGGCAAGGGCGGCCGGTGCCCACGAATCGCTTGACCACGGCGCATCGCCGGTGCATCACCATCACTCCCATGCCGCCGACTCGCGCCATGCCCACGGCCACCATCTGCTGACGGTGGAGGACCTGTCGGTGTCGTTTCGCATGTACAACGAGTACGCGGAAGAGGCGGAGGCGGTGTCTGCGGAAGGCGAGGGAGGTGTGCCGGGCTTGTCTGGCGTGCGCTCGGGGCACGGCGCCCGTCTGCGTCCGCATCCGCGTCCGTATGGTCGTCTGCGGCGCTACGTGGGCGCCCCCCAACGCGAGGTGGAGGTCATTCACGGCTTGAGCCTTTCCGTGCACGAGGGTGAGATCGTGGCCGTGGTGGGCGCGTCGGGCTCGGGCAAGACGCTGCTGGCCGATGCGGTGCTGGGCCTGTTCGAGCCCAACGCCCTCGTGCGCGGTCGCATCTGGTTCGACGGTGCGCCCATGGACGCCGCCTCGCTGGCGGCCGAGCGGGGGAGCGGCATTGCGCTGGTGCCCCAGTCGGTGGCGAGCCTGGACCCGCTTATGCGGGTGGGTCGCCAGGTGGAGGGCGCACCCCGGGGCCGTGGGGCCGTGCGGCGTGCCGACGCCGCCCGGCGGCGCGCCCGGCGCCGGGAGTTGTTCGCCCGTTACGGCCTTTCCGAAGATGTCGCCCGGCTGTATCCCCACGAGCTCTCCGGCGGCATGGCGCGCCGTGTGCTCTTGTGCTGTGCGCTCATGGAAAGCCCGAGGCTCATCGTGGCCGACGAGCCCACGCCAGGGCTCGACCTCCCGCTGGCCCGGGCGGCGATGGCCGATTTCCGCGCCTTTGCCAATACAGGGGGCGGTGTGCTGCTCATCACCCACGACATTGAGCTGGCCCTCACTGTGGCCGATCGCGTGGCGGTGTTCCGCGACGGCACCGTGGTGGAGGAGACCGCCGTGGCTTCTTTCGCCTCTCCGGACACCCTCGCGCACCCCTTCAGCCATCAGCTGTGGCATGCGCTGCCCGAGCACGGTTTCGCGGTGACGGAAGGGGAGGGGGCGGCCGGCCTGCCTGCGGAAGCGGGCAACGCGTCCGAGCGGTCAGCGGAAGGCGCCGCCGGCCTGTGTGTGGAAGGGGGGTCGTTATGCTAGAGGCCCACAACCTCACGGCCGCCTTCGACGGCCGCATCATTTTCCAGAATCTGAGCCTTGCCGTGGAGCCCGGCGAGCGCGTGCAAGTGGCGGCCCCCTCGGGTGCCGGCAAGACCACGCTGGCCCGCATCCTCGCCGGTTACGCGCGGCCCCGGGCGGGCGAGGTGCGCATCGACGGCGCGCCGCTTCCCAGGCGCGGCGCGTGTCCCGTGCAGCTCATCGGCCAGCACCCCGAGCGCGCCACCGACCCGCGTCAGCGCATGAGCGCCATGCTTGCCGAGGCGTCGGCCGACGAAGAGGAGCTCGCCCGTCTAGGCGCGGCCTTCGGCATCCAGGACCGCTGGCTTTCCCGCTTTCCCCACGAGCTTTCCGGCGGCGAGCTCCAGCGCTTCTGCATCGTGCGCGCCCTGGCCGCGAACCCCCGCTACCTCATCGCCGACGAGATCTCCACCATGCTCGATGCCCTCACCCAGGCCCAGATCTGGCAGGCTCTCCTCGTCGAAGCCGAGACCCGTGACCTGGGCCTCGTCTTCACCACTCATTCCGCCGCTCTGGCCGAGCGCATTGCCACCCGTATTGTGGAGTTGCGCCCTCAATGACACGAACTTCTCGAATTTTTGGTCACAAATTCGACTTTTGTGCATCCTCGGTTGTCTGAAGCGCGGAAAACGATATGCGATAGCGCCTCGTGAAGAGGATAAACACTATATCTTGTAGGTGTTGATGATGACTCGAACATCTTCTCTGGCTGGTCGAAGAGAAATCTGCACAAAACTCGAATTTGTGACCAGAATCGCGGTGGCTTTCTGCGCATTGCCGCTTACGTTGCCGGACCGTCGACGCCGTCATCCCCCGCAACGCGAGGAGCCGTCCGTGGATAGTTCGTGGACGCATGCTTGTCAAACGCGCCGTGAAGCCGTAATATAAGCAACTGCTGTTTTCGCCGCACTGTGCGAGCAGTGCTTGCGTATAGAGAAGTATCAGTTTAGAAGGAGTTCCATTTCATGGCAGTCAAGATTCGCCTCGCCCGCCACGGCGCCAAGAAGCGCCCGTACTACCGTATCGTCGTTGCCGACTCTCGCGCTCCGCGCGACGGTCGTTTCATTGAGGAAGTGGGCCGCTACAACCCCTGCTGCCATCCGCACCTCATCCAGTTCGACATGGAGAAGATGGACAAGTGGCTGGCCGACGGCGCCGAGCCCACCGAGACGGTGGAGCGTCTGTACAAGACGGCTCGCGAGAACGCCTAAGCCATGGCCGATCTGACGGAGGATCTGGCCGGCCTGGTTGATTCCATCGTCCGCCCTTTGGTGGATGAGCCCGATGCGCTGGAGGTGACGGCCGTCGAGGCCGAGGACGGCGCTGTCGTGGTGGAAATCCGCGTGGCCGCCGACGACGCCGGCAAGGTGATCGGTCGTCAGGGCCGAGTCATCAAGGCCATCCGCACTCTCGCCCGCGCTGCGGCTTCCCGCTCGGGCAAGCTGGTCGATGTGGAGCTCATCGATTAAATGCGCGGCTGGGTGGATATCGCCTATCTGGCGAAACCGAAGAATTTGAACGGAAGGCTCGTCGCACGAGGTGCGTCGGGCCTTCCCTTTGTGCTGTATTCGGGTTTGGAAGTGGCCCTGGTGCCCCCGCAGCTGGATGCTCCGCGCCGCGTGACCGTGGCCGAGGTGCAGGAAGTTGCCGACAACGAGGCCCTGGTGCTGTTCGATGAGGTGGCCGACTTGTCCACGGCCGAGGTGCTGGCCGGCTGTCGCTGCCTGGTGCGCGCGGCCGATGTTGACCTGACAGCGCTGGAGGAGGCCGAGGGTCTGCCCGACTGGGAGGGCTGGCGTGTGGAAGACGCGCGCGCCGGCTTGGTGGGAGATGTGGCCGCGGTGGACGATCGCGCCATGCAGCCCCTGTTGGTGGTGCGCCGTCCCGACGGCAGCGAGGCCTTGGTGCCGCTCGTGGACGAGTTCGTGGAGGCAGTGGACGAGGACGCGCGCCTCATCCGGCTCACGTGCCCTGATGGGCTGCTGGACTTGTAGCGGTGCGGCCTGCCCGTTCCGCATTCCCGCACCGAGGAGAACCCATGCTCATCGAAACCCTTTCGACGTTTCCCCATATGTATGACTCGGTTATGGGCGAGTCGATGATGAAGCGCGCCCAACAGAAGGGCATTCTGGAATTTCGCGCTCATGATCTGCGCGATTGGACCCATGACCGCCATCGCACCACCGACGACGATCCCTACGGCGGGGGCGCTGGTCTGGTCATGAAGTGCGAGCCCATCTTCGAGGCCGTGGAGGACATTCTGGGACCCGATGTTGTGGAAGCGAAACTTGCCTCGGTCGCAGAAGAGCGTGGCGAAGACGTCGGGCGCCCTGACCGAGCGATTTCCGCAGCGACTGGAACAGCCCAGTGGGCTGTTCCGCAAAGCGAGGACTGTCTGAGCGAATCAGGATGTCCGGCGGCTTCGCCCCGGGAGGGGCAACAACACCGCCCCCAAATCGTCTTTCTCGCCCCTCAGGGCCGCACCTTCGACGACGCCTACGCCAGCGAGCTGGCCGCCGAGGACCACCTGCTGTTCATCTGCGGCCACTACGAGGGCATCGACGAGCGTGTGTACGCCCTGGCCGACCATGTTATCTCGCTCGGCGACTACGTGCTCACCTCCGGCGAGCTGGCCAGCATGGTGATCATCGATGCCGTGGTGCGCAAGCTGCCCGGGGTGCTGGGTGCGGCCGATGGTCCCATCGACGAGTCGTTCACCAGCGGGCTTCTAGAGTATCCCCAGTACACGCGGCCTGCGCAGTTCCGGGGGATGGAGGTGCCGCCGGTGCTGCTGTCGGGCAATCACGCTGCCGTGGACCGATGGCGGCGCGAGCAGAGCCTGGCGCGCACCGCTGCATGGCGCCCCGACCTGCTGGATGCCTTCCGCGCCGCGGGCTGTCTGACGGCCGCTGACCAGAAATTTCTGTTGTCTTGCGAACCTGCTGAGCGAAGCGCAGGCGAAGGGGTATCATAGCTTTTCACAGTAATTTTCGCAGGCGGGAAAGGGTTCGGTCCATTCATGCACGAGCGTGACTACGCTTCTCACTCCACGGGTTTCTTGCGCACGCTGCTCAGCGTTCTCGGCCTTGTCTTCGTAGTGGTGGCGCTGTCGTGGGGCCTGCGCACTTTCGTGTTCCAGGCCTATGAGATTCCCTCGGGCTCTATGGAAGAGACTATCATGCCCGGTGACATGGTGTTTTCCGAGAAGATCACCTATTACGGGGGTACTCCCCAGCCAGGCGACATCGTCACGTTCGAAGACCCCGACCCGCTGTCGGCCGGGCGCATCCTCATCAAGCGCGTTATCGCCGTGGGCGGCCAGACCGTCGATTTGCGCGACGGCCGCGTGTACGTGGACGACGTGCTGCAGGACGAGCCCTACACGCGCGGCGAGCCGTCCTACGCGCTCACGCCCATGGCCGGCATCGACATCAGCTACCCCTACACGGTGCCCGAGGGGCGCCTGTGGGTGATGGGCGACAACCGCACCAACTCGCAGGATTCGCGCTTTTTCGGGGCGGTGCGCGCCTCGTCCGTCACCGGAAGGGCGATCTTCATCTACTGGCCGCTGAATAATCTCGGGCCCCTGTAAGGGCCGGCCCGTCTGAACGAGTTCGATCACCGAAGGAGAGCCATGACCCTGGAAAACGCGTCCCCGGCGGCGGGGGAGAAGCTGCCCCCCACCTTCCAAGACGTCATCATGAATCTGCAGCGCTACTGGGCAAGCGTGGGCTGCGTGGTGCTGCAGCCCTACGACAACGAGGTGGGCGCCGGCACCAACGCTCCGGCCACCACGCTGCGCTCGCTGGGTCCCGACACGTGGCGCACCTGCTATGTGCAGGGCTGCCGCCGTCCCACCGACGGCCGCTACGGCGAGAACCCCAACCGCGGGCAGTTCTACTACCAGTTCCAGGTGCTCATCAAGCCCTCGCCCGACAACATCCAGGACCTGTACCTGGGCAGCCTTGAGGCCATCGGCATCGATGTGGCGGCTCACGACGTGCGCTTTGTGGAAGACGACTGGGAGAGCCCCACGCTCGGCGCCTGGGGCCTGGGTTGGGAGATCTGGATCGACGGCATGGAGGTGACCCAGTTCACTTACTTCCAGCAGGTGGGCGGCTTCGAGTGTAACCCCGTGCCCGTGGAGATCGCCTACGGCTTGGAGCGCTTGACCATGTTCGTTCAGGGCGTGGACAACATGTACGACATCGTGTGGGCCCGCGGCGACGACGGCGTGACGTTCACCTACGGCGACGTGTATCTGGAAAACGAGCGCGAGTACTCCAAGTTCAACTTCGAGGTGGCCGACACCGACTTTTTGTTCCAGGAGTTCGCCGACCGCGAGGTGGAGTGCCTGCGCACTCTGAAGGCGAACCTGCCGCTGCCGGCCTACGACTCGGTGCTGAAGTGCTGTCATGCCTTCAACTTGCTGGACGCCCGCGGCGTCATCTCGGCCACCGAGCGCATGGCCTACATCCTGCGCGTGCGCACGCTGGCCAAGGCATGTTGCGCCTCGTACATGAAAAACGTCGTGGGAATGGACGTGGACACGGCCGATCTGGATGCCCTGCTTGCCGACGTGCCCGACCCGCTCGCGAAGCCTGCAGCCGAGAAGGAGGCCTAATATGACGAACACCGCAACGCTCGCCTTCGAAATCGGCACCGAGGAGATTCCCGCCTTCGATCTGAAGCGCGCCACCGAGCAGCTGGCCGAATTGGTGCCTGCGGCCCTGGATGCCGTGCGCATTCCCCATGGCGAGGTGTCCATCTACACTACGCCGCGGCGTTTGGTGGCCGTGGTGGCCGATGTGTGCGCGCAGACCGAGGCCCTGGAAGAGGTTTTCCGCGGTCCGGCGGCTTCCATCGCCTTCGACGAGGAGGGCAACCCCACCAAGGCCGCCATCGGCTTTGCCCGTGGCAAGGGGCTCGATGTGGACGCGCTCGAGCGCCGCGACGAGAACGGCACCGAGTACGTCTACGCCGTGCGCAATGTGCCGGCCCAGGCGGTGGCGGCGCTGCTGCCGGAGGTGCTCGCCGGCGTGATCGACGGCATCAGCTGGCCGAAGAGCTGCCGCTGGGGTACTACGAGCGAGATGTTCTCGCGTCCGGTGCGCTGGATGGTGGCGCTTTTGGGCGACACGGTGATCCCTGTGGAGTACGCGGGGCTGGTTGCCGGCAACGAGACTCGCGGTCACCGCTTCCTGGCCCCGGGCCCGCACAAGGTTGCCTCGGCTGACGAGCTTCTGCCCGTGATCTGCGGCGCCTACGTGGTGCCCACCCAGAAAGCGCGCGAGCAGGTCATCCGCGAGGGCGTGGCCGCCATCGAGGTCGCCACGGGTTGCACTGCCGACCTGCCGGCCAAGACCCTTACCGAGGTCATCAATCTTTCCGAGTACCCCACGCCCATGATGGGCACCTTCGACGCCGAATTCCTCAAGGTTCCTGAGGAGATCATCGTCGATGCCATGCTCATGCACCAGCGCTACTTCCCGCTCTACGATGCGGACGGCAAGCTGACGAACCAGTTCATCATCGTGTCCAACGGCGACCCGGCACATACGGCCACCATTGTCGACGGCAACGAGCGCGTGGTGGCCGCCCGCCTCTACGACGCGAAGTTCTTCTACGATGAGGATTTGAAGATTCCCCTGGCCGACTTCGTCGACCGTCTGGACGAGGTGGTGTTCCAGGAGGCGCTCGGCACCATGCGCGACAAGACCGCCCGCGTGGTGAAGCTGTCGGCCCGCATCACGTCGGCCGCCGGCATTGAGGCCGCCGAGATGCGCGACATCGCGCGTGCTGCCTACCTGGCCAAGGCCGACCTGGTCACGGGCGCGGTGGTGGAGTTCACGAGCGTTCAGGGCATCATGGGCAGCTACTACGCCACTGCCGCCGGCGAGCCCGAGCGCGTGGCCCGTGCCATTGCCGAGCACTACCGCCCGCGTTTCTCCGGCGACGCCATCCCCACGGATGTGATCGGTCAGGTGGTGGCGCTGTCCGACAAGATCGACACCATCTGCGGCCTGTTCGCCGTGGGCCAGGCTCCCACCGGCTCCTCCGACCCGTTCGCCCTGCGCCGCGCCGCGTTGGGTGTGCTGGCCATCCTGGAGGAGACGGGGCTGCCCATTAGCCTGGTGGAGACCATCGACGCGTCGCTCATCATCTACCGCGAGGCCGGGCTTGAGTTCGATAACGCCGCCGTACGCCGCGAGATCATCGACTTCTTCATCACCCGCGAGAAAGTGGCCCTGCGCGACGCCGGTGTGAAGGCCGACACCATCGATGCGGTGCTGGCTTGCGGTATCGAGGAGCCCATGGTGCTGGCCGTGCGCGCCCGCGCGCTGGAGGCCGCTCGCACGCATGACCCGGAGGTGTTCGCCGACTTGGCCACCGCCTTCGCCCGCGCCAACAACCTGCGCGAGATCGGGCTGGGCACCGGCTATAAGACCGCCGAGCTCAGCGACGTGGAGCGCGCGCTGTCCGACGCCGTGGAAGGCGCCGAGGAGGCTGTGGCGGCCGCCCTGCGCGAGGACCGCTTCGCCGATGCGCTGGTGGCTCTGGCTGCTCTGCGCGCCCCGGTGGACACCTTCTTCGAGACCACCATGGTCATGGACGACGACCCCGAGGTGCGCGCGAATCGTCTGAAGCTGCTGAACCGCTTCGCCAACGTGTTCGCCCACGTGGCCGACTTCGGCCAGATGGCCAAGAAGTAATGTTGTTCCGCTTGCGCGGCGTCCGCATCTTTGCCGGCCGTCGAGCGGGCTGATCTGTCAATGCCGAGGTTCCGCCCGATATTTCCTGTCGGCCGGAACCTCGCTGGTTTTCCGGGCTTTCCGGTGGAAGGGGTGCCGAATGCACAACCACACGCCTGACGAGCGCGCGGCTCGCGTGCCCACCATCCACGTTGTGTCCGATTCTATCGGCGAGACCGCCCAGGTGGTGGCCCGGGCCGCTGCGGCCCAGTTCGGGGTCACTAATCCGCGCCTCGAGGTGTTCTCGAAGATCAAGAGTTACCAGGAGGTGCACGACTACCTGGTCGATCACGTGGCCTACCACCAGCGCACCTTCGGCGACGACCGCATCCTCGTGTTCTACACCATCGTGGACGCGGGCATCCGTCACGAGCTGGCCGCTTTCACCGAGCGGCACCCCAACATCTTGGCCGTGGACGTCATGACCAGTGCGGTGGACGCCATCGCCGAGATGAGCGGCATGGAGCCGGTGAACGAGCCGGGGGCCCTGCGCGTGGTGGACAGCAACTACTTCCGCCGCATCGGCGCCATCGAGTTCACCATCGCCCACGACGACGGGCGCGCTCCCGAGGACCTCACCCGGGCCGATATTGTGCTTCTGGGCGTGTCGCGCTCGTCGAAGACACCGCTGTCCATTTACCTTGCCCAGCAGGGCTACAAGGTAGCCAACGTGCCGCTGGACCCATCCACCGAGCCGCCCGCGCAGCTGTTCGAGGTGGATCGCACGCGCCTGTTCGGCCTGATGATCAGCCCGGAGGTGCTCATCAGCATCCGCCAGAAGCGCATTAAGAAGGCAGCGGGCAAGACCGGCGGCGGCCAGTTCGCCATGCTGTCGAAGAACTACGCCGACCCGGAGTACATCTATCGCGACCTGGAGGCGTCCCGCGCGCTCATGCGCCGGCTCGGATGCATCGTCGTCCACACCGAGGGCCGTGCCGTGGAGGAGACCGCCCAGGAGATTTTGCGCTACTACGAGCGCAGCCACCCCACCGCCGCTGACATCATTGACTAGCCGCCTTCGCGCTTTAGCGGCCGTACTCGGTTCGGGCTGCTACCCGCGTGCCGCAACTCGGGCCGCCACGCCGCCCGCCTCACGGTTCGGTCGGGCTGCGTGCCGCAACTCGGGCCGCTGCGGCGCCCGCCTCGCGGTTCGGTCGGGCTGCGTGCCGTCGCGTAATTCCAGCTCCGCCCCGCTATGAGCGGCTCTGGCTTGCCGTCCGAGGCTTGTTTTGTCGCCTGGCAAAGAAATGTGGCCATAAAAACTAAGATATATATGCGTCTTTGGGCCAGAATGCTTCAAAATGGTCAATAAAGGTATGATTTATAAGTTTTTTCAGGCAACTTCGGCGAAAGACCCCGTTACTGTTGGTGTAGAACTTGGAAAAACCCGCTCCTGCTTACATGTACGGCGGCTAGTCTCAGGGTGTTTCCTGCGCCTTTCTTATACATCATGTCATTTTTGGACAAGAATGGTCCCATGGTGCGAAAACTTCCTAGACATCTTGTCGTTTCTGGCCACTACAGCGTTTCGCAATGCCCGATAAATTCTGTGGGCAAATTTTCTTTCGTGGAAGTCGAGGTGATGGTTCGATGCCGAGGGCGTGGAGGCGTTGCAGGCTGCAAGGGCAATGGCTGAGTCCGCGCTTGATGATGGCGCTTCAGGCTCGAGTTGGCCGCGCACTGCTAGGGTGTTGCAACATCGCCGGGACTGCGGGCGCGAGGGCGACATCCAGGAGCGCATCGACGGGGGCAAGTGCTGCAGCATCGCCGGGACTGTGGGCGCGAGAGGGGCCGCACCTTGCGATGGTGCCACGGATGCCGGCGGTGGCTTCAGTCTGTGAAAGCGGAGCAGGTTGCGCAAGGCGTCACAGGTCCCGCAAGGCGTCACAGGTTGCGCAAGCGTCGCGGGTTGCTTGCTTGGCCCGTGGTCTCGCGGGATGTTGCGGCTTCGCGGGTGCTCAAAATCTCGGGCGCGGGATTTCGATGTCGTTTTGCCAGCAATCCGCCATGCCGTCGTTTCGCTCGGGTTTTGTCCCGTTGCTGCATTCGAGCGGCGCCGTTTGCCCTGCGCTCCGTTGCTGGGCTAGCCATCGCTGGTCAAGATAATGGTCGAGTGACCACCCCATGCGGTACAGCGCTGCATGACACGCGCGGAATTTCGTGGATCGAATACGCAATCGTCGGTGCAGGTGGCGGCTTATCTCTCGCGCGATCTCCTCCATTGACCGCGACGACGCGAGCTGACTGGTGGTCACGGTGATCACCCTGTAGCCGTCAGCCTCAAGTGCCAGGCGCTTTTTCGCGTCTTGGGCGGCCTGCTGAGGCGTGAGGTGCTCGGCGTTCGAATCGAATTCCACCGCAAGCTTCGCCTCGGCCCAGCATAGGTCGGGAATGAGCATGCGGCGCTCCGAGATGCGCTGCGCTCGTCGAGATGGAGCGATGGGGTCGTTTGCCGATAGGCCTCTTAAACCGAATCCTCCCAGACGATTGGGCATATTTAACGCCATGTGCATAAATATCTCTGGAGGCGAATAGGCGCATTGCGCTACAAGGGGCAATATGCCTCGCAGGATTCGGCTGCCGTCGATAGGAGCACATCGGCCGAGGTAACTTGCCAGGCGCGCAGTATCGGTCAGGGGCTCTCGCCGAGCAAGGCCGCCGGGGGAGTGAGGATCGAGGGCGAACGCGGCGCACAGAGCGCTTGCGGCTTGTACGAGTTGAGGCGTGGAAAGCCGACAGGCGAGTTGCGCCAAGCACAGTTCCGGCGAGGAAACCACAATACCGTGATCGACGCGGATGAATGATCCCCGAGGGTACTTATGGCGTGAGGAATGAATGCGGCAGCCGGGAAGTTGCGGACGATTCCAAGTGCGTGTGAGCAGATGGACCGGAGCGGGAACAAATGGCGCCCGTTCGCGCAGATAGGAGAGAGCGGCGGCGTTGATGCCCCCGTTCTGAAGTACGTGATCATCGGTGACTCCGCGCGCTGAGGGCCGTACTGCAGCAGTGAGCCACCAGGCGAGGGCCGAGGGGCCTTGTAAGATCAGTCTCACGGGCAATTCCTTTCCACAAGCGGGGTTCGCGCCCGCCGGTCGGCGGAGTGCACCTTTCCGGGAGCCCTGTTGGGACATCGTCTTGGGTGGCGACGATTATCGTTTCGGAAAGGTGGGCGAAACCCTAGGCGAAAGGGCGTCGCATTTTCAACCCACGGGGTGTCGTCTGGGAGTCGTGCGATGGCCGTAAGGGAACCGCGCACGAACCGTCTTTTTGCCACAAAGGCCTGGTGAGAGGGAGGTGAACTAGGGTGCCCCGAGGACAGATTGGCAGGCCTCTGACAGGGGAGGAGGTCGCATGTGCAGCCCTCTTGTGGAGAAGTGGTGTACTAATATTGAGGAAACTGCTCATGAATAGAGCCTGCTGTGGGGCATGTGGGAGCGCGTACGCGCTTCGGGCAGAATGCGGGATAAAAGCGGCTAAGCGGAAGAATGCGCAAGAGGCCGAGGCTGCAGCGAGGAGCGCAGGGGACGGGTGGCCGGGAGGCCGGGAGGCCGGGAGGCCGGGAGGCTGAGAGGCCTGGTGGCCTCATGGACGGGCGACCTGGTGGCTGGGAAGCCTGGTGGCCTGATGGACGGGCGACCTGGTGGCCGGGAGGCCGGGAGGCCTGATGGCTGGGAAGCCTGGTGGCCGGGAGGCCTGGTGGACGGGTGACCTGGTGGCCTGATGGTCGGGTGGACGGAAAGCGGAGGATGTATACGCACCTGGCGCTTCCAAGCGAACTTGTTGGCCTAAAAAACGAGGATGTATATGGGATTTCAAGCGGGTGCGCTGCGATGGAAAAATGAGAATGTGAGTGAAATTGAGAAATGCCTGGTGAAGGGGTTCATCGAGCCATCATTGATGCGCTGGGACCGCGGAATAGGCGGTGAATCGCTTATAAATCGTTGCATTTGTGGCCATAAAACGGCGATAAGGCTGACGTGCGCATATACATCTTGGTGTTTGCGACCAGGGGCGGTTGGGCCGCGGGGCCGCGGTGCCGTTTGCGACCAGGGGCGGTTGGGCCGCGGGACCACCGTGCCGATCGGGGTCGCGGCGTCGCCTGGGGATGGGGCGGTTGGGCTTGCGGGGCCACCGTGCCGATCGGGGTCGCGGCGTCGCCTGGGGACGGGGCAGGCGGGCGCCTGGGCGGCGCCGGGATGCCGTTTTCGGCCGGGAGCAAGCGGGCATCAGGCACCGCTCAAGAGATTTTGCGTTACTGCGGGCGACGGCGTGGAAGGAACGCTGATATTGTTCGCTCAATCCCTTATACTAAGAGACATTCGCGCGGCCGTCTCTTCGTGGCCGGCAGCGCGCGCCTGGTCTGGCTCTTGGCTGGCAGGGTGGAAAAGGCAACCGCACTGAATGCAGTGCATAGCTTAAGGAGAAGTAAGGTGACAGAAGCAGTGAAGCGCGTCTACGCCTTCGGCAAGGACGCCAACGGGAACAACGTGACCGAGGGCAACACCGATATGAAGTGGGTGCTCGGCGGCAAGGGCGCCAACCTCGCCGAGATGGCCAACATCGGCCTGCCGGTGCCTCCGGGATTCACCATCACCTGCCAGACCTGCATGGAGTACGCCAACGCCGACAACACCTGGCCCGAGGGCGCGCTCGACACCATCGCCGAGTACCGCGCCGACCTGGAAGCGCGCATGGGCAAGCGCCTCGGCGACGCGGAGGATCCGCTGCTCGTGTCCGTTCGCTCCGGTGCCCCCTTCTCCATGCCGGGCATGATGGACACCGTGCTGAACCTGGGTCTGAACGACGAGTCCATCAACGGCCTCATCAAGCAGACCGAGAACCCGCGCTTCGCCTGGGACTCCTACCGCCGCTTCATCCAGATGTTCTCCAACGTGGTCATGGGGCTTGACGGCGACCTGTTCGAGAACGCCATCGTGGCCATGAAGAACGACCGCGGCGTGGCTTCCGACACCGACCTGACCGCCGAGGACCTGCAGGAGCTCGTCGCCGAGTTCAAGGCCATCTTCACTGATAACGTCGACGGCGAGGCCTACCCCTCCCTCGTGGTGGACGGCACGGTGGCCTTCCCGCAGGACCCCATGGTGCAGCTGCAGCTGGCCATCGAGGCCGTGTTCGGTTCCTGGAACAACCCGCGCGCGGTTCTCTACCGCCAGAAGGAGAAGATCGCCGACGACCTGGGCACCGCGGTGAACGTGCAGTCCATGGTGTTCGGCAACAAGGGCAACACGAGCGCCACCGGCGTGGCCTTCACGCGCAACCCCGCCAACGGCGCCAAGGAGTTCTACGGCGACTACCTGGTGAACGCCCAGGGCGAGGACGTGGTGGCCGGTATCCGCAACACGAGCCCCATCGCCGAGCTGAAGGAAGTGGAGGGCCTGGAAGAGGCCGGCGCCCAGCTGGAGGAGATCTTCGGCGTGCTGGAGAACCACTTCCGCGACATGTGCGACATCGAGTTCACCATCGAGCAGGGCAAACTGTGGATGCTGCAGACCCGCGCCGGCAAGCGCACTGCCGCCGCCGCGCTGGGCATCGCCATCGCCATGGAGAAGGAGGGTCTCATCACCAAGGAGGAGGCCGTGCGCCGCGTGGCCCCCGAGCAGCTGGACCAGCTGCTGCACCCGCAGTTCGACAAGGACGCTACCTACGACGTGGTGGCCCGCGGCCTGAACGCCAGCCCGGGTGCCGCGGTGGGCGAGGCCGTGTTCTCCGCTGCCGACGCCGTGGCCGCCGCCGAGGCCGGCCGCAAGTGCGTGCTGGTGCGCTGGGAGACCAACCCCGATGACCTGGCCGGTATGATCGCCGCCGAGGGCATCCTCACCTCGCACGGTGGCAAGACCAGCCACGCGGCCGTTATCGCCCGCGGCATGGGCGCGCCGTGCGTGTGCGGTGTGGAGGCGCTGAAGATCGACGCCGCCAAGAAGGAGGCCGCCATCGCCGGAACCGACATCGTCATCCGCGAGGGCGACATGATCTCCATCGACGGCACCACCGGCATCGTGGTGCTGGGCGCGGTGGACCTGGTGATGCCCGAGCTGACTGGTGACCTGGACACCATCCTGGAGTGGGCCGACGAGTTCCGCACCCTGGGCGTGCGCGCTAACGCCGACAACCCCGAGGACGCCGAGCTGTCCCGCGACTTCGGCGCCGAGGGCATCGGGCTCTGCCGTACCGAGCACATGTTCCTGGGCGATCGCAAGCAGATCATCCAGACCTTCATCTTAAACGACGATGAGCTGATCCGCGAGAAGGCCGTGGCCGACTTGTACGAGGCCCAGGTGGGCGACTTCTACGGCATGTTCAAGGCCATGGACGGCCTGCCGGTGATCGTGCGCCTGCTGGACCCGCCGCTGCACGAGTTCCTGGAGAGCCCGCGCGAGCTGGACGTGGAGATCGCGAAGTTGGAGGCCACCGGTGCTTCGGTCGACGTCATCGCCGAGAAGCGCGCGCTGCTGGAGAAGATCGACGGCTTCGCCGAGCAGAACCCGATGCTGGGCATGCGCGGCTGCCGTCTGGGCATCGTGTATCCCATCCTGCCCGAGATGCAGGTGCGCGCCATCGCCACCGCGGCGGCCCGTCTGAAGAAGGAGGGCCTGGACCCGAAGCCCGAGATCATGATCCCGCTGGTGTCGGTGCTGCCCGAGCTGGCGAAGCTGCGCGGCGTGGCCGAGGGCGTTATCGCCGAGGTGGCCGCCGCCGAGGGCGTGGAGCTGTCTATCCCCGTGGGCACCATGATCGAGCTGCCGCGCGCGGCCGTGACCGCCAACGAGATCGCCACCGAGGCTGACTTCTTCTCCTTCGGCACCAACGATCTCACCCAGACCACCTTCGGCTTCAGCCGCGACGACGTGGAGGGCGAGTTCGTGCCGCAGTACCTGGAGGAGCGCCTGCTGCCCTACAACCCCTTTGCCACCATCGATCCGGGTGTGGCGAAGCTGGTGCAGATGGGCGTCGAGCTGGGTCACGAGGGCAATCCCGATATCGTCTGCGGCGTGTGCGGCGAGCACGGCGGCGATCCGGAGTCCATCCACACGTTCAACCGCATCGGTCTGAACTACGTGAGCTGCTCTCCCTACCGCGTGCCGGTGGCCCGTCTGGCCGCCGCCCAGGCTGCTCTCAGCCAGCGCTAGGCAATCGCGCGCATTCGCACTTCACGGGCGCGGGAGGCTTCGGCTTTCCGCGCCTTTTGCGTAAGGGATGTTGCGGACGCGGCGCGAGGTTGGTAGAATAGCGCCAACGGAAGCCCGGTGTGGTTATCGGGCAGTGCCGTTTTTGCTCTGAGGCTCGGATGCTGCTACATCCGAGCCTTCTTTACGTTAACCCGAAGATTGTTGGAATAGCTTGAGGGGTGGCGTCTCGTATGCTAAAATGAGCGCCAACGGAAGCCCGGTTCGTTAGCGGGCAGTGCCGTTTTTGCTCTGAGGCTCGGATGCTGCTACATCCGAGCCTTCTTTACGAGCAAGCGTGCGTTTCTGCTCGGTGCTCTGGGTACAGAGTTTCACCACCGCGGTCGCCAAC
>NZ_JAYMFF010000020.1:0-97610 GCF_035989245.1 Adlercreutzia wanghongyangiae
CCGCGGAGGTGGCCGCGTAGCGGTAGTCCATCATGGCCGAGGCCTCGGCCTTCTCCAGCAGGCCCCCGAAGGGCGGCGACGCCGGGTCGATCATCTCCGAGACGGACTCCTCGATGAGGGCGTGGCGCAGGCCCCCGTCGTCCTCGGTGAAGGTCGGGGGCGGCACGGGGTCGGTGCCGGGATCGTAGGGCGGGCCGGCCGGCTCGGGGCCGTCCGGGTCGCCGGGATCGGGCCGCTCCACGCTGGGCGGCTCGGTGGACGACACCTTCAGCGGCGCCGACAGGTTGCCCGCCGCGTCCTCGGCGACGTACCAGCCGTTGGGGGCCTTCTCCTTGAGCGTCTGGACGGCCTTGCCGTCGCCGTCCGTCAGGGGGAACACGTGGAACGCCGACGCGCGGGCGTCCGCCGCCACGGCTCCCGAGGAGCCCGTGCGGTGCAGCCGCCAGACGCCCGAGGCCACGTCGGCCGAGTCGTCGGCCGTGAGCGCGCCGAGGGCCGGGTCGAGCGACAGCCGCGGGGCCGTCTGGTCGAGCTTGACCGTGCCGGCCCGCTGGGTGGAGAGCACGCCCGTGGAGTCCTTCCTCGCCTGGGCCGACAGCGACAGCCCCGCCGTGTCCTCCGACCGCGTCCACGCCGGGTCGGCGGCGGTCAGGGTGGCGCCCGCGCCCTCCGAGGGCGTCAGCTCCATCCGGTCGAAGTCCCCGGGGTAGAAGGTGACGGTGACCGGCGACCTGTTCCAGCCGTTCTCGTTGGCGGCGGGAAGCCGCGTGTAGTGCCAGTCCGAGCCGGGCGTGCCCGGGCCGGCGCCGTCGCCGGGCACGAGCGGGTGCTCGTTCAGGAGCTTCGCCCCCGCCTCGTAGGTGCCCCCGAAGGAGTCGTCCACCAGCTGCAGCCCGATGGAAGCCGCCGTGCCGGCGGGGCCGGTGATGGTGGCGTTGAACGTGACCTTGTTCTCGGTGCGGCCCGTCAGGGTGACGGCACGGCCCGCCGACGAGTTGACGGCGTCAGAGGTCGTCAGCCCAACTGTGGGATACTTTGAATGCGTCGCGCCCAGCAGCTTCAGGTGCAGCGGGAACTCCTCGCTGCCGGCGCTGGCGTTCGTGTTCTGCAGCACCGCCTCGATCCGCACCGGGGTGTTGGGGGCCACGTAGTCGTTGGGCCCGATGAGGGTGCCGTCCGCACGGTAGATCTTGATGTCCTTGATGACGGGATCGAAGTGAGGAAGGGTCATGGACTGGAATGTGGCGCTTGTCGATAAACTGGTCGAAGGCGGGGCAACCGTCGTCTTGTTCGCATTGTTCCATACAATCTGACCACCGAAATACAGGTAGGCGCTTGTCCGAACCGCACCACCCAAAGACTTGCTAACGGCCGTAAGTTGTTTGCTGCCAACACCCGCAATGCTCATCGTCAGTGTGTCCTGGCTACTGCTGTACGATGCCGTGATCGTTGCAGAGGAAGACGGCCACGAGACCGTCGTCTGACCCGCAATTACATCACTCATTGTCTTCCCGGAGGTAAAAGATTGCAGCACCGCATTAGAGCTAGAGGCATTCTTGGTTTTCTTGATGCACAACCTTGAGTCATTCAGGTCGCTAGCCGCAGCGTCGGATGCAAAGCCCACACTTAAAGCAACGTTCATGAATATCACAGGCGAAATCACGACAGGATTTGGAACCGTCCCAGAGAACACTAAAGTCCAGTCGTGCTTCAAAGACACCGGCTTCTGCGAAATGAAATAGCCATCACTTCTCATTTGTCCATCAGACGTTTTAAATGAATAATCAGAGCTGCGCTCCGTGGACGCGACGCAAAACGTCGACCCCGTCAGATGTCGCGCAGGTGCCCCGCCTGGCAGAAAAAAATCTTTATAGTTCGTCGTTCCCACAAGACCCTGCGCCTCTTCTACCGCAGGCGAATTCGGTACCAAGGGCAACAACCCCGCCGCCAGCAGCACCGCCAGAGCCGTACGCAAGAAACGCCCGATAAAAGAGGCGCGCCCTCGAGGGGGCGCGCTGCGGGAGACGGATGTTGTGGGGCATGGTGGCAAGATCACCGTAGGCGACTTCCCTTCTCTCTCCATGGCGTTTCCTCCTTATACATTGTCGCAACTTTCCCCAGTTGCCGAGCGTAAAGATAGATATTCAAAATCAAACATCCGCCAACCCGGGGAAACGGTTCACCCTTTCCGTCATCATTCCGTTCTCTCCACACCTTCGTCACAATTCACCCTAACGCCAACCCTCCGCATCCTCCAATCCAAGCGAAACCGCGCCGCTGCGAACGCGGCGCGGCTCCTTGGCGGCAACAACGCGGCCCCACCCCGGCACCGTCGCGACAAGCGGGCGACTTTTTGGCGAACTTCTCACGAAAGGGCGACGGCAAACTGGCGGTGCTTCCCGAGACAGAACTGCGGTTGCCACCTGATACGCTATTCCCACCAGAGCCGCCACGCCGGAAGGACGCCCATGAGCCACCCCCGCATCTCTTTCACGAATCGATGGATGTTCGAGCGCGTGATGCTGGACGAGGAGGTGTGTCGCCAGTTCATCCGATGCGTACTCGGCATCGACGCCGCGCACATCGAATACCTGAATGCCGAGCAAGTGCTGGAGCCGGCCATCGAGAGTCGCGGAGTGCGCATGGACGTGTACGTCCGCGAGGGGCACCGCGTTTACGATATCGAGATGCAAGCCGCCGCCGAGCCCCTTCTGGCCCACCGTTTCCGCTACTACCAATCCTCTCTCGACGGAGCCACGCTCGCCCCCGGCAGAGACTACGACGAGCTGCCCGAGAGCTTCATTGTGTTCCTGTGTGCCTACGATCCTTTCGATCAAAATCTCCCGCTTTACACCCTGGAGCGTCGCTGTCTGGAAGCGCCTGAGCTCTCAATTGATTGCAAAGCCCATTGGCTGGCCCTGAATGCGCACGCTTGGAGCGCTTTGCCCCAGGGAACCTTGCGCGATCTGCTACACTACACGCAAAATGGCAGCCTCGGCAGCGATCCGCTCGTACGGCGCATCGATAAAATCGTCGCCGAGGCCAACAGCGATCGGAAGTGGGTGGATAAAGTGTTCTACTGCGTGAGCACCATCGAGGAAAACGACGCACGCCGTGCCCGCATTCTGGAACGCCAGGCCCTTAAAAAGGGATTGGCCGAGGGACACGCCAAAGGGCTGGAGCAGGGCCTCGCCGAGGGCCTCGCCGAGGGCAGAGCCGAAGGTAGGGCCGAAGGCCGGGCTGAGGGCAGAGCCGAAGGTGCCCAGGAAGCCGAAGAGCGCTACAGCGCCCTGATCACACATCTTGTGTCGGCTCAGCGCTTTGACGATTTGGCCGCCATCGCATCCAACACAGAACGTCGAGCGGCCCTCTTCGAGGAATTCGGGTTGTAGGCGCGGGCATGGCACGGAACGCAAACTCCTATGAGCATCTAGCCCATCTGATAGAGCAGGCGCAAACAGGCGATCGAAACGCTTTCGAGGAAGCCTACCGCTTGACGGCCCAAGCGCAGTTCTTCACCCTTTCGGCCAAGACCAACGCCGACGCGGCGTCCGACCTGCTGCAAGAGGTGTATCTGATCGCCTGGAAGAACATCGCCAAAATTCGGCCGCGCAGCTTCGTGGGCTACCTGAACGCCGTTACGCGCAACGTGTGCCTGCGCTACTACGAGCGCACGAATCGGCCGCGCGAAACGGTCATGGCAACCGAGAGCCTCGAAGCCGCCGAGCGGCCCGAAAAGCGTGAAGGCGAACACGAGCATGTAGCTGACCCCGCTATCGTCACCAACACACGCGACGAGCACCGACGGCTGGCACGCGCCCTCAGAGAAGAACTCGACGATCGCGAGCGCGAAGTGGTGCTCATGCGCTTCTACCAGGATATGCGCATCGATGATATCGCCGAGAACCTGGAGATATCGACCAGCACCGTGAAGCGCATCGTCAATCGCGCTCTGGACAAACTGCGCGCCAAGCTGGGCATGCTGCCTCTGGCCGCCTTCCCCGAGCTGCTACGTCAAACCGTGGAGAGCCCTTTGGCCGACGGGGCGGCGCCAAAGCCCCTGCCGCAACGGCGACGCCCGCTCGACCGGACCGTTCGCGCCGTGGCCGCTATCTCAGTTGTCGGCGTCCTGGGCTGCGTCGGTTTTGCCGCCGCAGCCCATGCGGCAGCCCACGAGCCCCAAATCATCGAAGAGGCTCCGGTTCCCGCCGCCGAAAGCATCGAGGCCGAGGCAGACCAGCAGGCGCCGACCGGCGACACCGCCGCTCCGGAATTGTTGGAAATGAGATCCGAGCAAGGATTCTCGCTGTTGAGCTTTGCCGACGAATCGGGCATGGCCGACGTGCAGCTGACCGATTCCGACGGATCCATTTGGCGCGCAGAAGCCGTGGATGAGGTCGACGGACACCCCGATGCGGCCCTCTACCGGTTCTCGGTGCCCAGCGGCACCTATGCCGTAACCGCCACCGACCTTGCGGGCAACATCGCCACCGGCGAAATCGTTGTCGACCTGCCGCCCGACGCACCAGGGCCTTACGATCCGACAGCTTAAGTATCTGGCCCGCACCACCCTCTGCGAGCCGCAACCACAAAAAGCGGGGCGCTGCCACCAGCGCCCCGCCCCTTTTCTCGCAATGCTACAGAATCGCGCGGCCCATCTCGCCGACGACCTCTTCCAGGCGCACCTTGGCCTCGGTGTGGGTGCCCATGTCGCGCAAGGTCACCTCGCCGGCTGCCAGCTCATCGGGGCCGAGCACGGCCACCCAGGCCGCGCCCAGCTTGTCAGCCAGCTTGAACTGGCTCTTCAGGCTGCGCTTCTGGTGGTCCATCTCGGTGGTGAAGCCAGCGTCGCGACACTCCTGCACCAGGGCGAAGGCCCGAGCGCGCACCGAGTCGTCCACGCAAGCCACGAACAGGTCGCACTTCTGGGCGCGCGGAAACCCAACACCTGCAGCCTCCAGCGCCAGCACGCAACGCTCGAAACCGAGAGCGAAGCCCAAACCCGGCGTAGGACGACCGCCCACCTCCTCGGCCAACTTGTCGTAGCGCCCGCCGCCGCCGATGGCGTTCTGGCTTCCCATGCCGTTGTCCACCTGTACCTCGAACACCGTGCGCGTGTAGTAGTCCAACCCACGCACGAGCTTGTAGTCTTCCTCGTAGGCCACCCCCGCGCCATCAAGCAGCGCCTTCACCGCGCCATAATGCCCCAGGCATTCGTCGCACAAATGGTCGGTGATCTTCGGAGCCTCGGCCATCACAGCCGCGCACTGGGGGTTCTTGCAGTCGAAGGCACGCAGCGGGTTCACCTCGGCGCGCGTAAGGCAGGTCTCGCACAGCCCGTCGGCGTGCTCGTCCATGTAGGCACGCACCTTCTCGCGATAGGCCGGACGGCACTTCTCGCAGCCCATGGAATTCAACAGAAGCCGCATGGAGTCGCGCGGGATGCCCACCTTCTCGTAGAAGCGCATGAGCATGATGATGGCCTCGGCGTCGATCGTCGGCTCCTCGGCACCCAGGCATTCCACACCCACCTGGTTGAACTGGCGCTGGCGTCCCTTCTGCGGGCGCTCGGCACGAAACATCGGGCCGGCATACATCAGCTTCGCGGGCGCTGCCCCCTGGGGCACCAGATCGTGCTGCACCACGGCGCGCACCACGCCGGCCGTGCCCTCGGGACGCAAGCTCAGGCGGCTCTTCGCCTTCGGAGCTTTTCCCTCTTCCACCCAGCGACGCAGGTTCTCGCCGGAAATGGCCGTGAACATCTCCTTGGATACCACATCGGTGGCCTCGCCGATGCCGCGGACGAACAATTCGGTCTGCTCCATAATGGGCGTCTCGATAAGCAGATAGCCGTAGGCACCAAACACCTCGGCCGCCGTTTGCTTGAACTGATTCCAGAACAGCGCCTCATCGGGCAGAAGATCGCGGGTTCCCTCGGGAGCATTAATAGCCATGATGGTGTCCTTTGTTGTCGGCAGGGCGCAGCATGCACCCTCGTGGCCGCGAGGGCAGATCGATCCGCTCTCGAGCCTCCTAAAAGCTTCATGAAGCATCGGGTATTGTAGCGCAAGTTCGCTTTCCGCATAATTCCCGAAGCAGCCTGCGCGGCAAACGTGTCTTCATGTGCAGGATTTTGCGATAGGTAGAGCCTGACTGTCCCCTGAAGGCTCGTTTTGTGCATGATTTTTCGTTTGGGAGACTTTTATCGAAAAAGCGACTCTTCCTATCGCAAAATCCTGCACATGGAAAGCTCCTCGAACAACAAAGGGCGCGCACCGAACCCGATGCGCGCCCTTTCCGTAAACAGGCGAAAGGCCTAGTGATGCTGGCAGGCCTGGGAGGGATCCATGATGGAAGCCTCGCCAGCGGCCACGGCGGCTGCGGCATCGCCCACCACCGGGTGCACATTGTCGAAGTACACGGTGATGCCCGCCTGGTTGAAGCCCATAAGCGGGCGGCCTCCCATACCCGCGGCCACAATGGCGTCCACGCCGGCACCGGCCAACAGCCCCACCGGGCGCAGGCAACCGCCGGACTCGTGCGGCGGGTTCTCCACCACAGCGGTTTCCTCGGCCACCGCGCCATCCTGGATGGTTACGATAGTGAAGCAGTCGCAATGGCCGAAATGCCCCGCACGCTGGGCGGAAAGACCCGCCGATCCCATAGTGGGCACAGCCAGTTTCATCGTCGTCATGCGCAGTTCCTTTCGCTCGCTCTTCGTACTGCCCCATTTAACTGCAAGTCAGAATAATTGGCAACAGAAAACGGCCGCCCCGCGCAAACGGGACGGCCGTGCAGCTGAGATGCTCGAGCGCCGCGAGGGGGAGGGAGCCTACAGGGCGGCCAGCGTCTCGCCGACGTAATAGCCGGTGGCCATGCAGGTGGACACGCTGGCGAACGACTGCAGCGTCACCGCACCAGCAGCATACAGACCCGGAATCTCGGCGTCGGCCGTGTCCAGCACCTGGTTGTTCGGGCCAACCATCACACCGCCGGAGGTCTTGTAGCGGCTGACGTTCAGCTTCAGCGCGTGATAGGGAGGCTGCAGCGACTCAAGCCACGCCTTCTTACCGAAGTCGGCGTCCTCACCGGAAGCCACCAGCTCGTCGTAGCGGGCAAAGGTGGCCACGAGCGTATCGACGGGCACGTCCATGCCAGCGGCCAGTTCCTCGATAGTATCGGCCTTCACATACACATCCTCGTGGCTCTTGATGTTGCCTTCCACGGAATGCGCAATGGCGCGAGCCTCGAAGGCGCGCTGATCGAAGATGGACCACCACTGGCGATAGCCCGCGTCGATAGCCGCCTGAGCGGCGTCGTGGGACTGAGCCTCCTCGATGAAGCGCTTGCCGTTGGGCAGCACCAGCACCACGGGCGTCCAGTAGCCCCAGGTGGTGCAGTTCGGAATATCGCCCATCAGGTTGCAGTAGGTGAAGGAGGAGTCCATACCCACCATCTGCGCGCCAGCAGCGGCGGCCAGCTTGTGGCCCTCGCCCATGCAGCCGTGCACCATCTGGCCGTAGTTGGCCCACTCGGGCAGGTGTTCCTGCACCATTTCGCCGTTGTCGGCGAAGCCGCCCGTGGCAAGCACCGTGGCCGCAGCCTTGATATCGGTGATCTTGCCAGACGTGGTGTCCTCGAAGCGGCAGCCGATAACAGTGCCCTCGGGATCCTTGATCAGCGCCGTCGCCCGCAGGTCGCACTTGGTATCGACGCCCAACTCCTTAAGCTTAGAGGCAATGGGCTGCAGGATGTTCGGACCGCCCGAGCCAATGCCGTCGCCCGGCAGAATAACCGAGCCGAACAGACGGGGCAGCTCGGCCTCAGTGCAGGGCTCCTGGAACTTCGCGCCGAAATCGTTAATGGCGGAATCCACGAAATGGGTGTTGGCATAGGTCTTGCCCTTCACCCACTCGGGGAACCAGTCGTACTGCTCCCAGCCGGCGGTCTGATTCTCCTTGATGGTCTCCCAATACTCGTCCACGGTCAGCGGGTTGCCGGCAGCCTGCTGCAGCTCGGTGCCCGCCGCGAACATAAAGCAGCACGAGGTGGCCGAGTCGCCGCCGATCTGCTGCTGCTTCTCGGCGATGATGATCTTCTTGCCCGCCAATGCCGGAGCCATGGCAGCGGCCAGACCTGCGTAGCCGGAACCGATGATGAGAATGTCGGCCTCCTCGGTGAAGTTCACGGGAGCGTAGCCCACCAGCGCAGTGTCGCCCGTGTCGGCCAGCGGAACATCGCTGGAACCGCCCGCGGGGCTACAGCCAGCCAGCGCCGCGCCAGCACCCGCGACGATGCACGAGGCACCGCCAATTTTCAAAAAGTCTCGACGTGAAATCGTCATACGAATTCCCTCCCTTTCTCAGGATTCGCTTGCGATTGCAGCGCCCCGCTTGCTCCTCCCCTTGAGTTAAGCAAGTGCCCCTGCGGGCGGCGCGGCAATCAATGCAATGCGAAGTCTATGAAAGACAGGGTTTCGGCGCTCCCCCAAAAATTGGTTATTTTTGAAACAAGTCTATGACCTGCTGTTTCTTATTCACACCCAACTTAGCGTACAGGCTCTTAATATAGCCCTGTGCTGTGGATGTAGAGATGTGCAGGCCCTCGGCAATGCTGGCCGCCGTGTTCCCCTGCGCCAACCCCACCAGCACATCGCGCTCACGCGGCGACAGACCGTAGGCATCCACGAGCTCGCTCACACGTCCAGCCTGTGACTCCTCGAACGTTTCCGGAACATGTTCCACCACCACCTCAACCACTTCCACCACGCGCTTCTCGCGAGAACTGCGATACCCCCACAGAAGCACCACCACGCCCAGCACGTACACGCATGCCGAACACGCAATGGACAAGTGCACGAACGTGCTGCCCTCGATCATGCTGCCGAAGCACCAGCCCAACGCCAGGCCGATCATCAGGCAGATGCGCATGCTGGCCGACAACACCGCCGCCACGCCATAGACGCAATCCCCCGACCGCCGACACGCCCGCACCACGCAGAATGTGGAAAGCATGGCCGTAAACGTATACGCCGTGTAAATGACCGTGCTGAGCGAGCGCCCCCACGTGTCGCCGAAATATGGCAACGCCAGAAAGACGGCTATTGCGCCCGGAAACACAGCCAAATACATGAAGCGACTATGCGGGATGCGCGTGGCGCACACCACGAATGCCGTCAGGAGCACAGCGCAGATAAGCGATCCCTCCAGAGGCGCCTGGGTGGATATGGTAAATGACGAGTGGCTCGTGTAGGCGTACATGTTCACCAGGCCCGTCACCAGCTCGAACACGGCTACGGCAAGAATGGGCGTGGAGCATTCACGCAGCGTTGCGCGCAGGGTCGTCAAAGCATCGGTGGTTGCGGGCCCCGGCGGTATCTCCCCCGCAGTCCGGCCCCAGGCCATGAAAGGCATCAGCACGAGCGCCAGCAGCGCGCACAGGGTGGCACCAGCCGCATCGGGCAACAGCCCCAAAACGAACGAGCCGACGGCAAACAGAAAGGCCGACAGGGCCAGCTGCACGATAAGGGCAATGGGCGATTCCGTACCAACCAGCAATTCCAATGCTGAAAAGCCAATAACAGTTACCGCAAGCCCCCACAACACGCCGAGAAACGATGGAGCCACGACCTCGCCAAAAAAATCGCGGGGCACGAACGCCGCTGCCAAATAGATAATTGCCACCAACACCAACGGACCGCGAAACCCCAGAGAGCAGCTTCGCAGGCGCCCGCTCGCATACAGCACGAACACCAAGCCGCACGAAATGAGATTGCCCAAAGCGGCCCCGATCATAAAGGGCGCGTTCGACACATAGCCCAGAGGATCGGGGCATAAACCGAAATTTGTCACATAACTGGCATAGGCTAACAGCCGGTACAGTGCATACAGCAGCAACGCCCCAACGGTCGCCGGCGCGAAGATGCACCTCAAATCGCCGAATCGTTTCTTCATGGCCTTGGCGTCTCCCTCCCTTTGGCTCGCCGCGGCGGAACCGAATCACCTTAGCGCGGAGTGCACTCCAATGCAAGGCGGCACGCCCACCCCGCCATACCGCCCGGGCGAAAGGGGCGCAAAATACCAGCAGCATCCGTCGGATGCCCCCGAAATGAAGAGGAGCGACCGAAGCCGCCCCTCCTACAGGACCCGCATCGTCTGCGAGACCATCATCTGCGTCCTTCGCAGGGCCTATACCGTCTGCCGAAGCCCGTCCGCAGGGGCGACTTCAGTCCGTCCTTCCCATAGGAAAGACCCACCCGCTTGAGAGGGGCGGCTGAAGTCACCCCCTACGGGTTGGGTCGCATGGTCTCTTAGAGGTGCTCCACCACCAGGTCGCCCATGCGCGCGGTGCCGACCACCTGGTCGGCCGGGGTGTCGGCGCCCTTGATGTCGCCGGTGCGCCAGCCGGCATCCAGCACCTCGGTCACGGCACGACGGATGTCGTCGGCCGCCTCGCCCATGTCGAAGCTGTAGCGCAGCATCATCTCCACCGACAGGATCTGGGCGAGCGGGTTGGCGATGCCACGGCCCGCGATGTCGGGCGCGCTGCCGTGGCTCGGCTCGTACAGGGCCACGCCGTCGCCCAAGCTGGCGCTCGCCAGCATGCCGAGAGAGCCCGTGATCTGGGCGGCCTCGTCGGAGAGGATGTCGCCGAACATGTTCTCTGTCACCACCACGTCAAAGTCGGCAGGGCGGTTGATGAGCTGCATGGCGGTGTTGTCCACGAGCAGGTCCTCGAGTTCCACATCAGCATAATCGGCGTCGTGCACGCGGTGCACGATCTCACGCCACAGACGGCTCGTCTCCAGCACGTTGGCCTTGTCCACGCTCGTCACCTTGTTGCGACGCTTGCGGGCAATTTCAAAAGCCTGGCGGGCAATGCGCTCAATCTCGTACTCGGAGTACTCGAGCGTATCGTAAGCGCGCTGGCCCGGAGCGCCGTTCACGCCGGCTTCCGGCTCGTCGTAGAAGCGCTCGCGGCGGCCGAAGTACAGACCGCCCGTCAGCTCGCGCACGATCATCATGTCCACGCCGTCCACAATCTCGGGGCGCAGGGTGCTCGCATCGGCCAGAGCATTGAAGATCTGCACAGGACGCAGATTCGTGTACAGCCCGAGCTCCTTGCGAATGCCCAGCAGGCCCTGCTCCGGGCGCGGGGCGGACGGATCGGTGGTGTCCCACTTCGGGCCGCCCACCGCGGCCAGCAGCACCGCGTCCGACGCGCGGGCCGCGTCCAGCGTAGCTTGCGGAAGCGGATTGCCCGTCGCGTCGATGGCCGCGCCGCCGATGAGCGCATCGGTGTACTCGAAGGCCGTGTCGTACTTCGCGCCCACCGCGTTCAGTACCTTCACGCCCTCGGCGATAATCTCCGGTCCGATGCCGTCACCGGCCAGCAAGCAGATTTTGTAGGTCGTCGTCATATAGCTTCCTTCTTCCTCGTTCGCGCGCTATTCCCCCAGCTTCTTCTGCCAGCGCGGCACCAGGCCGCCGGCGTTGATGATCTCCATCAGAAACGGTGGGAAGGGCTGAGCCGTGAAGGTCTCGCCCGTGGTCTCGTCGGTGATGATGCCGGTGTCGGCGTCCACTGACACAATGTCGCCGTTGCTGATGGCGTCCACGGCCTCGGGGCATTCCATGATGGCCAGGCCGGTGTTGATGGCGTTGCGGTAGAAGATGCGCGCAAAGGACTTGGCGATGACCACATCAACCCCAGCCGCCTTGATGGCGATGGGCGCGTGCTCCCGCGAGCTTCCGCAGCCGAAGTTCTCGTCGGCCACGATGATGTCGCCGGCCTGCACGTTGTTCACGAATTCCGTGTCCAAGTCCTCCAGGCAGTGGCGCGCCAGCTCCGCCGGGTCGGAGGTGTTCAGGTAGCGGGCCGGGATGATAACGTCGGTGTCGATGTCGCGCCCGTAGCGGTGAACGGTTCCCTTGAATTGCATGGCGTTCCTCCCTACTCCGCCGCGTTCGCGACAGGTTCCAAGTCTTCCGGAAGGCCAATATGGCCGAGCACGGCCGAGGCGGCGGCCACAGCCGGCGAGGACAGGTACACCTCGCTCGTGGGGTCGCCCATGCGGCCGACGAAGTTGCGGTTCGTGGTGGCGATGGCGCGCTCGCCAGCGGCGAGGATGCCCATGTAGCCGCCCAGACACGGCCCGCAGGTGGGGGTGGAAACCGCGCAGTGGGCGTTGATGAAGATGTCCATGAGCCCCTCGGCGATGCACTGCTGGTACACCTGCTGGGTGGCGGGAATCACGATGCAGCGCACATCCGGGTGCACCGTGCGGCCCTTGAGCACCGCGGCGGCCTGACGCATGTCGTCCAAGCGGCCGTTGGTGCAGCTGCCGATGACCGCCTGGTCGATTCTCACATCGCGGGCCTCGGCCACCGGGCGCGTGTTGCTCGGCAGGTGCGGGAAGGCCACCGTCGGCACGATGTCAGCGGCATCGATCTCGATGACCTGGGCGAACTGGGCGTCGTCGTCGGAGTAGTAGGCGGTGTAGGGGCGCTCGACGCGGCCGTCCATATAGGCGCGGGTCACATCGTCCACCGGGATGAGGCCCGCCTTGCCGCCGGCCTCGATGGCCATGTTCGAAATGGACAGGCGCTCGTCCATAGGCATGGTCGCAATGGCGCCGCCCGTGAACTCCATGGCCTTGTACAGGGCGCCGTCCACGCCGATCATGCCGATGATGTGCAGGATAACGTCCTTGCCCGTCACGCCCGGGGCCAGCTCGCCATTGATGACGAACTTGATGGTCTCGGGCACCTTGAACCAGGCCTTGCCCGTGGCCATGCCCACGCCGGCATCGGTGGAACCCACGCCCGTGGAGAACGCGCCGAGCGCGCCATAGGTGCAGGTGTGGCTGTCGGCGCCGATGATGAGGTCGCCCGCACCCACCACGCCCTGCTCGGGCAGCAACGCGTGCTCAACGCCCATGCAGCCCACCTCGTAGTAGTGGGAGATGCCCTGCTCGCGCACGAAATCGCGCACGATCTTGGCCTGCTCGGCGCTTTTGATGTCCTTGTTGGGCACGTAGTGGTCGGGCACGAGAATCACGCGGTCGGCATCGAACACCGTATCAGTGATCTCGCGGACGGTCTTGATGGCAATGGGGGCCGTGACGTCGTTGGCGAGCACCAGGTCCAGATCGCATTCGATCAGCTGGCCGGGCACCACCTCGTCGAGCCCCGCATGGGCGGCGAGAATCTTCTCCGCCATGGTCATGGGACGAGTCAAGGGAAGCTCCTTTACGCAACGCAAACCTTACTGAAAACCGCATAATTGTAGCACCGCGTCAATTTCCAATCGGTTTCCCCACGGCCAGCTGCGGGAATTTCCACGCGAAAACGGCTACAAATATCGGTTGTGATGCAAAACCAGCGTTGCCTTGGCGAGAAATGACGGTTGTGATGCACTTTATGCATCACAACCGTCCCCGGATGGCTCCTGACGCCTTTCGGCTGCATCACAACCGTCATTTCTCGCCGTTTCTCGCCCCTGCTTCATACCAATTGTCTTACCCCTCCGCCCGCTCTCGCTCCCGCTTCGCGTTGGGACGCCACAAAACACCGCCGGCGCTCGCAGGGAGGAACGAGCGCCGGCGGCTTCAGGGAAATGGGAGTTGTCTCGGTTTTACTTCCCGGCGAGCATCTGGCCCACCATGCGGCCGAAGGTAACGCACTTGCCGGCATTCAGCCCCGCGGCCAGGTTCGGGTAGGTACCGTTGTAGAAACAGCCGCCGTCGTTGCCCACGGCGTACACGCCCTCGATGACCGAACCATCCTCGCGCAGAGGCTGCAAATCGTCGTTCACCACCACGCCGTCGGTGGTGCACAGGGTGAACCCGCACGACTTCACCGATGCGTAGAACGGAGGGGTGCGCAGCTCGGACAGGCGGAAGGGCTCCTTGCCGAAGTCAGGGTCGAGCTGGTTGTCGAAGTTCTCGTTCTGGCGCTCGCAGGTCTCCAAGAAGGCGGCCTTGTCGTCACCCGAAAAACCCAGAGCATCGGCTAGGGCATCCAATGTGTCGGCCTTCACAATACGGCCGTCGGCCACGAACTGCTCCATCTCCGGCTCGATCCACTCGTCCAGCTGGCCGGGGAACGAGTCATGGTCGGATCCGCCCTCGGGCTGCTGGTAGATGGTGGAGCAGCCCACGGTGTGGAAGCGCGGCACGTCGTTCTTCCAGTTGCCGTCCCACACCTGATGCCAGAAGCGCTCGCCGGCCGGTTTGCGGGAGATGGCGCTCTGCACGAAATCGTAGGGCGCGCTCTCGTTGTGGAAACGGCGGCCGTGGGCATCCACGCGCAGGAAGGGCTGGGACGCGTAGAAGTGGTAGCCGTACTCCTCGCCGCCGATCTCGTAGGGGGTGCCCACCTCCTGGTCGGCCGTCAGCAGGCAGCGATTGAACGACACCGACGAGGGGTTCTCGTCCATATAGGCACCCAAGCGCAGCATCGCCAAAATACCGTCGCCCGTGCAGCTGGGGAAGGCGTCCATGGTGCCGTTGCAGGCATAGCGGGTGGCGTGACGGTCGGCGAACATCTCCTGGTTGAAGGCGTAGCCGCCCGTGGCCACCACCACGCCCTTGGAGGCGTTGATGCGGATCATGCCGTCGGGGCCCTCGGCGTAGGCGCCCACCACGCGGCCGTCCTCGGCAATCAGGTCCACCATGGGCGTGTTGAAGCGCACCTCGCAGCCCGGGAACGACGCGATGTAGGCGTCCATGATGGCCGCCACGTCGCCCTCTCGGGAGGGATACTCGCCGTTGGTGCCGTGGCCCGTGGGGAAGTCCTTGTAGAAGGTGCCCTCGGGCATGTTCCACTCAAGCTGCACCTCCATGCCGTTCTTCTCGAGCAGATCGGTGTACCAGTCGATGGCCTCGCCGGAATTGAACGCCCACTTCCGTAGCAGGCCCATGGACACCTGGCCGTTGGCGTAGCGGTCCATGTCGTTCACGATTTCCATAGGATCGATGGCGGCTTTCTCGCCCTCGGCCTGCTGCAGGCGGCTGTTCACGGCTCCCAGCGCCGAGGAGCGTACGGAATTGCCGTTGCCCGACTTCTCGATGAGCAGGGTCTTGGCACCGTTCTCGGCGGCGGCGCAGGCGGCGAAGTAGCCGGATGTGCCCGCACCGATCACCAGCACGTCCACATCGACGGTCTCCGCGCAATCGGCATCGGAGACGGCCGGGGCATCCGCAAGCCACGCCGGCTTGCCCGCCGTGGAGGCGAGCTCGCCCTCGCCGGCCGCTCCAGCAGCCGCCGCGCCACCGGGCGCCTTGGGCGAGCAGCCAGCCACCGCGCCCACGGCGGCGAGCGACCCCAGCGCGGCCGCACCGGTCAGAAACGAACGGCGGGAGAACGAAGTTTCAGTCATGGTATTCCTCCTTTTTCCTTCCCGCCCCCAAGCCGCAACGGCGCGTCGCAACGACGACGGGCAGCGCGCCCGAAACCGCGACCCGCAGCGCATCCAGAGCCAGCACGTGGCCCCGCAGCAGGGACGGAAACCCTCCCTTGAGATTTCAAGGTACGGCCATCATGGCAGCGGATGCGGCGGCAAACATCGCCTGAAAGCTGGGTTTTCGCCGTTTTCACCTACAATAGGTGAGGGTGAAAGGCCGCGTGCAGGCCTATCATGGAGCGAGGGAATCGCACGAGGGAGGGACATGACACATTCATCGGCACCGAGCGCGGCCCCGGGCGCTCTTTCGCGCTTGGAAGGCGCGCTGAAGCTGCGCTATCTGGGCATCGGATTCATCTGGGCGTGGATCTACGGATCCTACGAGACCTTCGCCGTGTATCCTGAGCGCGTGGGCATCGGCATCAACGCCGACGAGTCGTGGGTCATCTCGGCCACCGTCGTGGTCATCACCATGTTTGCCACAGGACTGCTGCTGGGAAGACGGCCCGCCGCACCCCGTCGGCGGCTTGCCCTGGCCGCCTCCATTGCGGCGGCCGCAGGCACGGTGCTGTCGGCCCTGCCCGCCTCGGGTGACACCCCCGCTCTCGCACTTTTCGCAAGCGGCCTGCTGACCGGATTCGGCACGGGCGCGCTCTATGTGCTCTGGGGTCAGGCACTCGCTCGCCTGGATGCCGAGAGCGCGGAAGTGGCCATACCGTCAGCATCCCTCGTCATGTTCGCCGGAGCGCTCGTGCTCCCTTACCTGCCAGGATTCGCCGGCGTGGCTGCCACCGCCACGCTTCCGCTGCTGTCAGGGCTGCTGCTATGGCTGACCTACCGAGACCCCGTCGTTGCATGGGAAGGCGACGAGCCGGAGGACGGCGACGCGCCCCACGCCTCGGTCGAGAACGCCCGGACTCGCAGCAGTGAAGTCGGCCGCACGCTGTTGCCCGCGCCCATCGCGCGCATCTCGGCCCTCGTTCTTCTCTCCTACTTCACCGTGGGATGCTGCGGCGCCCTGCAGCAGGGCGCCGACAAGCCCTTCATCGTACTCGGTCTCGATGCGCCCACGATCATCGGCTCCCTCGGCGGCATCGTCCTCATGGCCTGCTTCGTGCTCTTCGCGAGTCGCCCTCGATTCGACTCCCTGTTCCGCCTGATTGCCCCGCTCATAGTCGGTTCGGCAGCCCTCTTGCCCTGGGCCGACCTGTGGGCCGTGTTCCTCTCGGAAACCCTCGTGAGCCTGGCCGATACCATACTGACCATTGCCACGGTGCTGTTCGTAACCGATGCCGCGCGGCGCGGGCTGGTGAACGCGGCTGCAGGAGTCGGCATTACCCAGGGCTCCCTGCAGCTGGGCGTGCTTTTGGGAAACCTCGCGGGAAGCGCGGCGAGCCCGCTGGCCTCGGCATCGACCACGGGGCTCTTCTCCATCGCCCTCGGTCTGACCGCGTTCTTCGCCCTGACGTGGCTTCTGTACCCCGCGGAACGCGATCGACGCGCAAGCGGCAGCTGTCGCGGAATCTCGTCCGACCTGGCCGGCGAGCACTCCGACGGCGCCGTACACGTCATTGCCGGCAACCTCGCCACCGGAACCGGCGCGGAGGGCAGCCGGGAGACCACGTTGGAAGCCGCCTGCAATGTCCTAGCCGAAGCCCACGGCCTGTCGGGACGTGAGCGAGAGATCCTCGGCTACCTGGCCCGCGGACGCAGCCAACCCTATATTCGCGAAGAGCTGGTGCTTTCCAAGAACACCGTGGCCACGCACGTGAAGCACATCTACCAGAAGCTGGGCGTGCACTCCCGCCAAGAGCTGCTGGATCTGTTCGAGTGATTATGCCTGAAGCGCCGAGCAGAGGGCGTCCAGCAGGGTGATGGCATAGTGCTGGGCAGAACGCTCCGGGCCCGCCTCGTACCACACGGTACCGGGCAGCAGCACCGACACGCGCGGCCAAGAGGCGCCGCGGGCCACGTCCACCGCCGACGTGAGACGCAAAGCCAGCGTGTCCTCGTCCTCGTAGGACACCAGCGGCACGCCCACCTCGGCGTCTTCGGCGGAAAGCAGCACGTGCACCAGCATCATGGAAGCATCGGGGGGCACCGACAGGCTGTCGGCGCTGATGATCTTGGAAGCCGGGTTGGTGGCCACAGCCACGTTCGACATACGCGAGGCCACCGAACGGGAGAACTCGTCGGTACCGAACAGGCACACGGCGTTGCGCTCCAGCACGTCGGCGGCACGGGCGAAGCCCAGATGGTGCACCTTGCCGTGAGCCGCCTCCTTCCCCACCCAGGAATGGGCCAGGTTGCGCAGGGCGGCATAGGTGTAGGCACCGGCAATGCCATCGGAGGGCAGGCCCATGTTCAGCTGGAATCGGCGCAGGGCATCTTCGGTGTGCGCACCGAAGATGGCATCGTCGTCGCCGTAGAAGAACCCCAGGGCCCCCAGGGCGTGCTGGAGTTCCAGCACGTCGTGGCCGTGGAAGTAGGGCATGCGCAGGTACAGCGTGCGGTCGCCCAGGTTGAACGACGCGTCCACGAGCGCCGACCATACCTTCTCGGTCACCTCGTCGGCCTCAGGAAGCGAAGCGCTGGCGCAGAAGGCCGCCAGGGCTGTAGCCGTCGCGTCGTCAAAGGTGCCGCTGACGGCGTCCTCGGGCAAGTGTCCGATGCGGGCGAGGCGCTGCTGCACGTCCTCGACGGCGGCGCCGGAATCGTTGCGCTTGATAGGCTCCATATTACTTCAACCTGTTCACGAACCAGTCGGCCATGGACACGAGCAGATCGCGGTACGGAGAAGGCTCGACAGCCTCCACCAAGCGCGCTTTCGCGTTCTGGCTGAGCTCTTCTGCGTAGGAGCGGGCGTAGTCGATCGACCCCGCCTCCTCCATGATGGCCACGGCCTCGGCCAGCACCTCCGGATCGCGCTCCTTCGCGGAGAGGATCTCGATGAGCCGCGCGCGGGCCTGAGGGGAGGCGTTCTGGAGGGCGTGCACCACCACCAACGTGCGCTTGCCCTCGGTGATATCGCTGCGGAAGTCCTTCTTCTTGGCCTCGTCGGTACCCACCAGGTTCAGAAGATCGTCCTGGATCTGGAAGGCCAGGCCGGTATCCAGCCCGTAGCTGCGTAGGGCCTCCACCTTCTCGTCGGACGCGCCGGCCACGATGGCGCCCACGGCCAGCGGCACCGCGCCGGAGTAGTGGGCCGTCTTGTGGATGGCCATGGTGAGGTAGTCCTCAGGCGTGATGTCGTAGCGGCCGTCGCGGGCCCAACCCAAATCGAGCGCCTGGCCCTCCACCGTGCGGCAGGTCATGGCGATGAGCTCGCTGATGACGCGCACCTTCGTGGCATCGTCCAGCAGCGGGTCGTTCACCACCGGGCCGTTCACCATGGAGAGCGCCAAATCGCCCATGTTGATGGCCAGTCCCAGTCCCTCGGTGAGGTGCAGGCAGGGCTCGCCGCGGCGCAGCTCGGCCTCGTCGGCGATGTCGTCGTGGATGAGCGCCGCGGAATGGAAGTGCTCGATGGCCGCCGCCGAGGTGGTGGCGCAATCGGGGTTGCCGCCCACCGCCAGGCACGCCGCGTAGCAGATGAGCGGACGGTGACGCTTGCCCGCGTTCTCGCTGTAGCGGTACAGGGGCGCGTACAGGTAACGGTCCATGTCGTCATGGGTGCCGTGGGGAATGTAGCTGTTGATCAGCTCTCCAACCGGATCGGCATAGCTTTTCAAATAGGACTCAAAGGTGGTGGGCGTCTCGTCGACGCCAGCGAGGATGTCTGAGATATTCTTCATAGCGCTTTCTTGCCGTCGGTCGGTCGTTTCAGCATCGAATCATAATAGCACGCCGCACCCCACCGCGTGCGCCCGATCAGCCCACCGACACGAATGTAAGATTGATGGCGCTAGGCGAGGCAAATGGTATAACGGGAATCTAGAAAGAACCCGTCTCCTCCAACTCCCCTTGCAGCAGAGAAACAATCTTGGAACCCGCATCGGCGAAGCACTCGTAGCATTCCGCCCACGGAAGAAATACTTCGCTCCGAGCGCATTCAGCCGTTCTGATCATGAAGTCGGGGAACCAGCGTCGAGCGTGACTGAACCAAAATGCACGTGCGCGTTCAATCCATTGGCCTGCCGATGCAACGTCCTCGGCACATAACGCAGTGGCGGCACTGCCCATGAGGAAAGATAGAAACGAAAACTCGCGCCAAATGCTGTCCGACGGCTCCTTGTTCCGATCGCACGGGAGAACGCCAGCCTCCGCCATTTGACGCTCGACGTCAAGCGTTATTTGCGATCTAAACAGCGACGGAACTCCCTCTCTTTGGTCTGCTACAAAGCGAAAGGGGCTTTCATAGGGAAATACAGGCACTTTTGATCCTGGAGCAAGATAAAGGAGGGAGTATCCCTTTCGTGCCGAATCCAACAAGGAGTTCGGTGAGCTGGAAGAGAGAGCTTGGATGTTTTCGATAGCAGAATCGAGCTGAGAGGGTTCCGCGCCGGCATCTTCAACACTGTGAATACAATCTTCGAGGTAGGACCCATCCAGCAACGATGATATCAGCCGCTCTGTGGGGTATTTGAACGTCTCCGACAACAGCTCGCAGCAATCAGCTAGCCCTATGTAACGACGTATTGCGGCCTCGCGATTCACCATTTTAGGTCCTTTCATCCATGAGAATAGCGTTGCGACCGATGACGAGTCTCGGTCGCAACGCTTCTTCGCGTTGTCACAACTGCTAAGCAGTTGCGCTATTTCAGATAGAAGACACTCGGACTCGTGCCCGCCTCCTCGCGAAGAAAGAACGATTCCCGCCCAGCAATGGCCTTGGAGACCTCAGACTCCGGATCGTCCAAATCACCCCAATAACGAGCGCGCCCCGGGCATAAAACCATGCAAGCAGGCTTTTCACCTCGATCGATCAGATTCTTGCAGAAGGTGCACTTCTCAACCGAACCAACTTCATGCGCCGGAGCATCATGCTCGCCCAATACCACATCGAGATAGTAGTCCACGTCATCGCTTATAGGAGTACGCACCCCCTCATAGGGGCAAGCCTGGATGCAAGACTCGCATCCGATACACAGCTCATCATCAATTGAAACAATTCCCGTATCGGGATCTTTCGCCGAAGCGCCCGTGGGACATACCTCCACACATGCAGGGTTAGCACAATGCTGGCATTGAACAGGAAGATAGCTCAACACACAGTCCGGAAAAGCTCCTCCAGCGTTGTCGTTTGCCCGCGCACCTCGCACAACCGCCGTGCCGAAATTTGAATAGTCACCATTGTTCTTTGTGTAAACGACGTTGTAGGCAATATCTTTCGGCAAATTATTTGCAGTCTTGCAGGCAGCAGCACAAGTCTGGCACCCGAAGCAACGCTTAAGATCAATCGCCATACCGTAATTCGTCATCATGCCTCCTCATTGATCTTCTCAATCGCAACAGCTACGTCGTAGAAAACCATGTTTTCACATGCTTGGTTAAACTCATGCGAAGTGATATCATTCCATCCGCCGTCGATATGCTCTTCGATTTGATATGCACGCGGACCTGTAACAATACCTTTTGGCAGTCCAGGGTTAATAACAACAGGAAGAACCAGAGCCCCACGGTCGTTGTAAAGCCTGACCATATCCCCCTCTGCAACATCGAGCTCTTTCGCATCATCGACGCTAACCCTTACAAAGGGACCGGGCTCATATTCCTTCAAGCTCTCAACATCCCACCATTCCGAATGAGTTCGCGTGCGCATGTTCTCCGTGATAACAACAAAGGGGTATTTTTCACGAATGGCACTGTTGATATCGGCTTCCTTGGCAGGCTCCCAATACGGCACCTTCTCTTTAGTCTCGTCGACTTCCTGCCCGATATCATAGCCCAGCGCAACAGCTTCCTGATAGAAAGAAGCTCGCCCCGTCGACGTAGCGAAAACCGCGCCTTCCATTGCGATGTGCTCCGACTGGCCGAAAACTCGAACCGCTCCATTCTCGCTCAGTGCTTCGACGGTAACGCCCCGTTCTCTGCATGTATCGTTGTCAAGCAGCATGGACATGTATTCTTCTTCCGTCATGTCCAAAAACTTCCCTAGATTAAGCTGTTCGAGGATCATTTTGTAAATTTCGAAGTCAGATTTCGACTCGTACATTCGCTCAAGCACAGGCTTTTGAAGGATGGCGTACGGATGCGTAATATATGTTCCAAACAACTCCGTGCATTCGAACCAGTGGCAAACCGGCAGCAAAATATCGGCGTATTTTGCCGTTTCCGTCATCGTGATATCTGCCACTACTACAAACTCGAGCTTCTTAATCCAGTCGATTGTATACGCCCGATTGGTATTCACGGACACCGGGTTTGTAAAGCAAATGTAACATCCCTTGAGCGGAACTTCCGTCCCCGTGATAACCCCCGAGTCCAAAATGGAGCCTATATTGTTGAGATTGACAATCGTCCCCGATCCGTAAAGAACCGTGCCATCATCGTCGACGGGGAACGCCCCTTGAGTGGCATTGACGATATTGCCAAGCTCCATAGACGACATAGCGCCAACCGCCGCACCCGGCTTTCCGATTTGTCCGGTCATAAGCGCGGGCAATGTCATGCACCAGTAATTGTAGGCACCATTATTGTAGTGGTCGGGCCCCACAGCCCAAAGGGTGTTGACAGGTCCTTCCTCAGCATAGATACGGGCCAGCTCCTTGATTGTATCCACCGGCACGCCAGTCAATTCCTCCGTTCGCTCCAAAGTGTAGGAAGCCGTCAATTCCTTAAGCTGGTCGAATTGCGTTTTGACGGGAATCCCTTTTACGCTTTCCACACCTTCGATCGCGGGATCAACAGCATCTTCGAGCGCGACCGCAGAGCTGGTACTTTCATCCCAAACCACGAAGGGATCGACAATGACCGGCTCTCCGGTATCGGGGTCAACGCCATTCTGCTCAGGATCAACGCCCAAATCGCTCAGACGAAGCTGAGATCCGTCCTCCTTGATTAGAAATGCCGCTTCACTATGGTGCTTGAGGAAGTTGTCATCGTACGACTGCTCCGCAATAATGCGGCCCGTTATCCCCAAAGCCAAAGCGCCGTCCGTGGCTGGGTTGACATAGATGTACTGATCGGCCTTTGCGGCGTTGAAATTGAAAACGGGATCTATGACAATGTATTTGGTGCCTGCTTCCTTTGCTTCCAAAATAAAGTGTCCGACCTGTGGCATAGACATAAACGGATTTGAGCCCCAGCAAATAATCGTCTTCGAATTCTTCCAGTCAGTGGGCTCGTTTTGATACGCAAAACTCGAACCACTGCCAAGCGCTCGACCCATTCCATAGCCCATGGCCATATCAACGGCTTGCATCACCGTAGAGCACCCCGTAGCGGCGATAAAACGCGACAGGGCACTACCCCACATTCCGCCGCCAATCGATCCAGCGCAGCCTCCCCCATAAAATACCGCCATCGATTCTGCGCCGTACTCTTCGGCAAAGCCTCTCCAAGTAGTGGCAATGGTTTCTATGGCCTCATCCCAGCTAATTCGTTCAAATTTCCCTTCGCCTCTCTCGCCAATACGCTTCATGGGATACTGGAGACGCTTTGAGCTATAGACACGCTCGGGATGCGACAGGCCTTTTGAGCAAATCCGATTGTAGCTTGCATCGGGAAACTCCCTCATAGATGTTCGCACTAGCTTGCCGTCACGAACATGAAGGTTCAGAAAGCAGCCACCGAAACAATCGCCGCGGCACACGCCCGAGAAAATCTCATCGGGTGATTCCTGGAGCGAAGCCGCGTCGCCAGTCTCGGCAAGATTATCGGCTACCGGGGCACAGCCGGCAAGCGCGCCGGTGGCCGTCAGTGCGGCAGCCCCCTTGATGAAGCTTCTGCGCGTGAAGCGTGCCTCTGTTTTCGCTTGGGTCATGGATTTCTCCTCTCTCTCCCTCACGGGCTCGGCCGCGCGGCGGCGGGGAGGGGTGCGACGCCACGCTATCCGAGCGTGAAAAGTCTCTCCTCTTCGGACTTTTCGATGATCCCATTGTGCCCAAGCCCCAAATTAATAGCGATACGCCGCGTCTAAGCTTTGCGTTAAGTTGATCTTAACCAGAGATTAAGCGGTCAATCGACAGAGGTGATGAAGAGGGTGAACAGCAAAACTTGCATCGATTTCGGGCGTTTTTGCTGCAAAACTTGCAGCAAGGGCCCTAATGACACAGGCAACCTAGGGGCACGACATGAACTCCATCGGGACGCGTGTAGGCATAGCTCGTCCCCGTCAGAACCATCAAAAACGACGGGGACCCGCTCTTCTTGCTGTCGACTTTCTCTTCCAACGCCTTCAAATGAGTGGACCCCTCTTCGATGCGCGCTTCGCCGCCGAGTTTCACCTCGATAGCCGCCCAACGGCCATCGCGCAGCCGGATGATCGCATCGGCCTCCAAGCCGCCCTTGTCGCGGTAATGGTACACATCCCCTCCCAAAAGCCGAGCATACACGCGCAAGTCGCGTACGCAGAGCGACTCGAAGAGGAAGCCCATGGTAGCCAGATCGCTCAACAACCCGTCGGGGCTCGTCTCAAGAGCCGCCGCCGCAATGGAGGGATCACATAGATGACGCACCGCGGTAGAGCGCAAAGGCGTCCGGGATCGCAAGGTGGGCGCCCAGGCCTTCACCTCTTCCAGCACGAACAAACGGCGCAGTGCGTTGAGGTACGTGCGCAACGTCGGATCGCTCATACCCACGCCCGCGTTGCGCACATCCTCCAACAGCGTGGCATTGTTGGCCTCCTGGGCCGAGTTTCGCGCCAGCGACCTGATGAGCGCCTGGGCCCGAACAGGATCAAGTTCCGCGTCCGCTGCTTCAGCCATATCCGATTCGCAGAGAGCGTCGACGTAGTCTCGCGCCAACTCACCCGACGACCGCCCCGTCACCACGGCGGGCCATCCTCCGCGGCAGATGAGCCGCGCGTAGTCCTCCACGGATAGCGAGCTTGCGCCCTCCGCCTTCGCCCCCGTAAAAAGAGCGGCGAGCGATACTTCTTTGCTGCTCTCGTTCGACTCCTCCAGGGTCATGGTCTCCATGGTGATCCGCGCGATTCTTCCCGTGCCCGTATGCCGCAGCTGCGCCGTGTCCACTGGCGTCGCCGAGCCAGTAAGCAGAAACTGGGAAGCCGCCCCCTTGGCTTTGTCCGCCTCGCTGATCACGGCGTCCCACAGAGCCGGCGCCAGCTGCCATTCGTCGATGAGGCGGGGGCGGTCTCCCCGCAGGAGCAACGAGGGCTGCACGGCCAGGGCGTCCATGGCGCGCACATAGACGTCCGGATCGCGAAGCAGCAGCGCGCTTTTTGCCAGCTGCTCGCAGGAGGACGTCTTCCCCGTCCACTTCGGCCCGCGAACGAGAACGGCCGAAACGCCGGCCAACTTCTCCTGCAACAGACAGTCGGCCAATCGAGGGAGGTAGGTATAGCCATCGCCGTTCATTGTCGTCCTTTCTATTCACCACCATTATACAGGGTGTTTTAGGATTTGGCGATGTTTCATTTTAGGATTTGGCGCTATTCTATTTTAGGATTTGGCGATGTTTCATTTTAGGATTTGGCGCTCGACACGATCCGCGCGACCACCACGGAAAGCGCCTATCCCAAGGTGTCGGCCATTTTGTAGCCGACGCGCTGCACCGTCAGCAGGTACTTGGGCTCGCTGGGGTTCTCCTCTATCTTCTCGCGAATTTTGCGCACGAACACGGTGATGGAGTTCGAATGCGCGTCCACCTCGCCCTCGCCCCAGATGTACTCCTGAATCTGGCTGCGGGTGAACACCTTGCCTGGGTGCGTCGCCAGAAAGGCCACGATCTCGAACTCCTTCGTGGTCAGGTTCGCCGGTCGCCCGCCCACGAGCACCTGGTACTCGTCGAAGCGCACCTCCAAGTCGCCAATGGTCACCGACCCGTCGCGGGCCGTGCAACGGGCAAACTCGATGGTATCCTTGTGGCGGCGGATATGGGCTTCGACGCGCAGGATAAGCTCGGTGGCGTCGAAGGGCTTGGTCACATAATCATCGCCCCCGGCCCGAAAGCCGATGGACTTGTCCACGATGTCGTTTTTCGCCGACAGGAAGATGATGGGGATGCGCCGGCCCTCGGCGCGGATGCGCGTGCATAAATCGAACCCGTTCATACCCGGCAGCATGACGTCCAAAAGCAATAGATCCGGCTTCTCTGCGGCGAGCATCTCCAGCCCCGACTCGGCGTCGGTAGCCCCGCAGTACTCGTAGCCGTTCTTCGTGAGCAGTTTCTCGATGGCCATATGCAGGCTCTTCTCGTCATCGATGAGCATCACCTTGTACACAGCCGCCTCCTCGTCTCTCGTGTTCCGCGGCCCCGAGGCGCCGTCGCGCCGGCCGCGCCGCCCCGGCGCCCCCCCACGCCTACTCGTCCTCGCTCAACTCTACCACGGCCGTAGCGGGAATACGCACGGTAAACGTGCTTCCCTCCCCCGGCACGCTTTCCACCGTCACCGCATAGCCCTGGGCCACGGCGTACTCACGCACGAGCGCAAGCCCCAGCCCGCTGCCACTGTAGATGCGCGTCGCGGAGCTGTCCACTTGGAAGAACCGCTCGAAGATGCGCTCCTGGTTCTCCGGCGCGATACCGATGCCGGTATCGAGCACTTGCACCAGCACGTCCCCCGTGCTCGCCTCGCGTAACGCGGCGATGGTCACCGTCCCGCCTGCCGGCGTGAACTTCACGGCGTTGGTACCCAGATTCTCCAGAATGCGCAGCATCTTCTCGTAGTCGCCGTTCACGAGCGGCACGTCGGGCGCCACAGCCGTCTTCAAACCGACCCGCGCGCCCACCGCCAGAGGCCCAATAGTTCCCTGGGCCGAAGCGACGATGTCGCCCAAATCCATCAGCTCGATGTTCACCGCCATGCCCCCCGCGTCCGAGCGCGCGATGTCCAGCATGTTGTTGATCATGCCGAGCAGCACCGAGCTGGATTTGCGCACCTCTTCCCAGCTGCCCCGTTCCTCTGTGTTGCCCCCGCTTGATTCCAGCGCGATCTGCGATAGCGTGATAATGGAGGTGAGCGGCGTGCGTAACTCGTGATTAACCATGGAGAGCAAGTCGCTTTTCACCTGCGATTCCTTCGCCAGCTTCTCGCTTAAGGCCTCCAGACTGTCGCGCTGGGCCGCCAACGCCTCGTTGGCGCGTCGCAAGTCGCGCGTGCGCTCGGCTACCTGGTCCTCCAGGCCCTCATAGGTAACGCGCAACTCGGCAGCCATGGTATTGAAGCGATCGATGAGGCTGGATATCTCGCGGGCCGTGCCGGCATCGTCCATCGATTGGCGCAGCCGCCCTTCGCCCACCTCTCCGAAGGCGCGCTTCATGGCCTCCAGGGGCCGCAGCACAAAGACGGTCATAAGGGCGAAAACCACCACGCCGATGAACGTGGCCAGAAGCAGAAAGAACGCCACATCGCGAATAACGTTGTCGCGCAACGCTTGCTGTTGTTGCTCCAACGGAATGACAACGCTGATAGCGCCTCCGACGGAGCCGGTCGTCCAACCCTCTTTGGGAAAACCCGTAACATCTATCTCGCCGACGGGGCCTCCGTGGCATTCCAGGCAGCTTTCCGTAACCTGAAGCGCTCGCGCATACCGAAACTGCGTTGCACCGTCATCGGCCGAGGTCTCGGCCCGCAATCCAACCCCAGCATCGCTCTCCACAATGCGATAGTACTCACGCACGTCATCCGCCTCGTTGAAAAGAGTAAGGGCCTCCGCCTCGAAAGCATCGGGTTTGTCCTGAGCCCGGCGCGGCGAGAAATTCGTGTAGCGAATAAGGTAGTTGTTGCCCGCCGAGAAGATAGCGCCCACGCTCTTCCCCACAATGGCGCAATGCAGCCCCTTAAATTCGTAGACACCACTCGTGGTATTGTTGATCGTGTACTGGGAATTGTCCATGAACTGCCAGACAGCGTCCATCTCGCGGGCAAAAGTGCGCGCTTCCTCTACCAGCGAGTCTTCCATATTCTTCGTCTGAATGTGAATATCGAACAATGTGAAGGATGCTGTGGCGATCACGAACACGACCGTCAACACGAGTACCGAAATGGCCCTCAGGCTCATGTCGCGCATCCTCATGACCCCCCACTCCCCGCACAGTCATTATTTGCCGTCAATGATAGCGCGGCCTTTCCCGAGAAGCTGATAATATTTGCCTAACCTTTTGATTAACAGGAAGTTAAAAAGGCAGAGCAACAGCCATGTCAGCCCGCTCACCGCGAGTCGCACCGCGCTGCGACGGCGCTTCGGGATCACCCGATTTTCCCGCAATGGGGTCTGGATTTTTTGACAATAAGTCGATAAAGTATAGAAGATTGAGAGACAACGGACTTTGCCGCGGCGCCATGGCAACGCGGCAGGTCGCAAGCGGAGAAAGGGCACTGTGACAGTGAGCGCCCGCAGCATGGTGAAACGCGGCATCCAGCATGCCGTTCAAGCAGGTTTATGCGCCCTCGTGGGCGTTTTCGCGCTGGGGATGGCGCCTCTTTCCGCATGGGCCGACGAGACGACCACAGACGCCAGGCCATCCAGCGCCGGACCCGTCACGCAGGGCGTGTGCGAGGCCCTCGGCTTCCTGCAGGGCCGCATCGATTCCCGCGGCCAGGAAGTGCTGGACGAGCAGGCGCTGGAACACGCCCGCCGCAGCGACAGCGTAGCTGAGCAGCTGCGCCTGCAGGCCATGAACAGCAAGGGGCAGCAGTACGGCGCCGCCGCCGAGGCCGAAGCCGAGCGGGCGCGCCAGGCCCAGCTGGAAGCGGAAGCTGCCGCGGCCGAGGCCGCCTCCCAGATCGGGCAGAGCTCCACGGTGAACGAGACCACGCCCGCCGCGCCCACGCCGCGTACCAACACCATCTACTTCCACGGCGAGTACATCCCCTTTGTGCAGGGCAACCCCGCCGACATGACGGCGCCCAAGTCGCGCGTGGCCAGCACCTGGATTGGCGAAGGCGACGTGAACGACGGCCAGAACACGTACTTCATCGGCCATAATCCCGGCGTTTTCAGCAGCGTCATGAACTTGCAGCTGGGCGATGAGATCGTCGTATGGGATGCCACAGGCGCCTCGCGCAGCTACTTCGTGTTCGACGCGCTGGTGCTGCCGAACGCCTCGAACTACTTCGCCTACGAGAGCCGTCTGTCGCCGACGGGCGAATCCATCACCCTGCAGACTTGCGTGGCAGACAACCAGAATGTCCGCTGCGTTATGGCCCGCTGAACCCAACTTCTGCTATGATGCTCCTGCTGCCTGTGGGGGCGTGGCGGAATTGGCATACGCAGCGGACTTAAAATCCGCCTCTTCGGATTGTGGGTTCGAGTCCCACCGCCCCTACCAGTTTACCTTTGCGTTTCGCAGAAGTCCCAGCTCACGCAGCACGTCAGTTCGCAAGGTGGGACTCGAACCGTGAGGTGAAAACGCGGACGAGCGTTTTCGCCCGAGGAGCGCAGCGACGCAGGGCTATGAGCGTTCGCCGAAGGCGGGCGCGGGAGTCCCACCGCCCCTACCAGTTTACCTTTGCGCTTCGCAGAAGTCCCAGCTCACGCATCACGGCCGGCAGCTTCCAAAATCATGCCATGCAGAATATCGGATTCGCTGACCGTGTAGCCGTCCACGCCCGCTAAGGCCAGCACCTCTTCCAGAATGACGAGCCCCGCCACGATAACGCCGGCGCGCTTCGGGTCGAGCCCCACGGTGCCGCGGCGCTGCTCCAGCGTCTCGGTGGCCAGACGCACCTCGATGGCCCTCAGCTCGTCAGCGCTCACGTGGGCCTTGTGCACCCGCGCGGAGTCGTACACCTCCATGGCCTCGCGCACGGCCACCACACTGGTGGCAGTGCCGGCCACGGCCACCAGCCGATCGACGGCAAAACCGCGCTCGCGCAAATCACAGAAGAAGGGAGCCATCTCGGCATGAATCCACTGGCGGGCTTCGCTCAGCTCAAGAGCCGTGGGCGGGTCGGCATGGCAGAAGCGCTCGGTCACGCGGCGGCAGCCCACGTTGAAGGAATGCGAGGCCACCGGCGGCAAGCCGGCGCGCCCGGCCACAATCTCGGTAGAACCGCCGCCGATATCCACCACCAGCAGGTTCTCGTCGGGAAAATCGGCTGCGGCCCCCATGAAGCTGAGCGCCGCCTCGCGCCAGCCGGGTATCACCGTCAGCGTCACTCCGCGGTCGGCCAAACGACGCGCGAACTCATCGGCATTGGCAGCATCGCGAGCCGCAGACGTGGCCATGGCGATCAGCCTCCGCACGGGATGGGCGGCCGTGTCGCAGCGTTCCAGGGTCGCCCGGCAGCGGTCCACTGTGGAAAGCACGCGCTCCATGGCCTCTTCCGACAGGCGCCCCGAGGCATCCACCCCCACACCCAAGTCGGTAATCGCGTATTCCTTGGCCACCTCGCACACGCGGCCGCCTTCCACATCGGCCACCAGCAATCGGCAGGTCACCGTGCCAATATCCAATGCCGCGTACCGTCCGTCGACCAGCGTCATAGCCGCTCCTTTCGCCCTTATGCCGGGAATCTGCGCGTCCGACGGCTTCCGCGGGAAGCCTCGACGCGGCACGATGCATGCTTAGGAAACGCCGAAGAAGGGGTCCAGCACCCCGGAATACCAGGTGTCGGGAAGCTCGATATCCTCGGACAGGATGTTACCGCGGAACGACGATTCCTTCTTCGCCGTAAGGCCGCTCACGCTGACGGCGTGCTCGCCCTCGCGTACCCATCCGAACTGCGTGCGCGCCACATCTTCAATGCCGGCTTCGGTTTGCAGGGCGCTCACCTCGGCGCCGATGGCGTTGTTGCGTTCCACCACGGCCTCGTACTCGGCAGTCAGGCGATCGCGCTCGCGGATGTCCACATACAGCTGCTGGGCCGGCCCGTACAGGAACGCCACGCCGAAAGCCACGCACAGCATCGTGGCGGCGAACCCCATGAAGACTCCGCGGGCCAGAAGCGGCGTTTTCTCGCCGGAACCGCGCACCTTCTTGCCGCCCTGGACCACACCCGCTGCGGCTTGCTGCTGCATGCGCGACGAGCGCTTGTGGGTTGAGCCCATCTCGCCTTTGTACACCGCAGCGCGCGGACCGCCCGCGGGGGCATCGGCGCCCTTGCCGGCCTCGTATTGGCGGAAGTAGGCGCGGTCGGCACGCTCCTTGGTGCGCTCGCGGCGCTTCTCAGCGCTGCGGGAGCGCATGCGCGACCACGGCGAGCCGCCGCGGCGCTCCAAGGCGCGCTCCAGCTCCTCGTCGTTGGCGGCCGCATCCTCTTCGTCGGCGAAACGCGAGATGCGGGGAGCGGCGTGGCGCGCGAACACGGCCTCGTCGTCCCAGCGCGACGCGGAGCCGCCGTCGTACCAGCTGGGCTTGCGTGCCGGCGCCGCCGGGCGACGCGATGCGGCAGAAGCGGGCGGCTGCGGGCGGCGCACCGAGAACATGGGCAGCTCGTCGGCAATGGCCGACTGGTCGCCCCCGATGAGCACGCGCCCCGCGCCCGACCCCGAACGGCGAGGCGCACGCGTACCCGTCGCGGCGCGGCGCGCTGCGTCGAAGGATACGATATTCGCCTGTCGTGGCACGGGGTGGAACTTCCTTTCGCTGCCGGGGTTCGTTTCTGGTTCAGGTAGTCAGCTGGGGACGGGGGCAAAGGCGGGATGCCTCATCGCAAGTGTAGGCTCTTGACGAACGCCTCCCATTTCTCGAAGGAATCATCGCTGATGGCGTGCTCCATTTGGCAGGCTTCCTCCTCCGCCACCTCGGGGGCGATGCCCACCGCCTTGGTGAGAAAGTCGAACAGCATGCGATGGCGGCCGAGCACCGAGCTGCCGTAGGCGTAGCCCTCGGCCGTCAGGGTGATGTCGCCGTAATGGGGCTGCACCACCAGCTGCTGCTCCTTCAAAGCCGAGATGGCCTTGTTCACCGACGCCTTGGAAACACCCAGCTTATTGGCAACGTCCACGGAACGCACGGGTGCCTCCGTCGTGCCTCCCAGCATGACGATGGCCTCGAGGTAGTCCTCGTGGGACATGGATGTTTTCACCACAGCGATCTCCTTATAAACAGTTCCGATCATGGTATCACGGACCCTGATAAATGACGAGGCTCGGAACCGAAAGTTCCGAGCCTCGTTCACATTGTCTTCGCCAAACGGTTGCCTAACGGTTGGAGGCCTCCTTCGCCTGCGCCGCGTGCGCAGCCGTCTCGGCCATGCGCTGAACAGCTTGGCAGCACGGGGGCATCTCACCAGAAGCCGCCTGACCTGCGGTTCCCGTGGCGCTACCGCAATGAGGGCAACCGGCGCAACCGCCCTCGTCCCCGCAGTGGTCCCCGCAGTCGCACAGGCCGCGACGCGTCATACGGCGAACGGCGAGCACCGCCAAAGCTGCGATGACCAGCAGGATGACGACAGTAGGAGCATTCAGGGCAATATCTTGCATGACGCGCCTCCTAGGCGTTCTTGGCCGCCGGCTCCAGCGCGGCCGGGGCCTTCGGCTTGGCAGCGGGGCGGAACAGTAGGAAGAGCGCACCCGCGGCCACCACGATGGCCAGAGCCGTGAAGGGACCAAAGGTCACCTCGCCGGTGATGAGGCCGCCGAACTGGTAGATCATCAGGCCCACGCACCAGGCAAAGGCGGTCATGTAGCCGATGGCAGCCCAGGTCCACTTCGCGGACATCATCTGACGGCGGATGGTGCCGATGGCGGCGAAGCAGGGGGCGCACAGCAGGTTGAAGGCGCAGAAGGCCATAATCGCGGCGTTGCTGCCGCCGAGCATGGCGGCGAAGGACGCCCACAGGCCGGGGTCGGTCTCGCCCACTTCGCCGAGGCTCGTGATGACGCCCACGGTGGCCACGACGTTCTCCTTGGCCACGAGGCCGGTAATGGAGGTGACGGTAGACTCCCAATTGCCGAAGCCGAGCGGCACGAAGATCCAAGCGAGCAAGTTGCCCAGACCGGCCATGAGGCTGTACTGGATGTAGTCGTCCATCTCGGGATCGAGCAGGCCGAAGGCGCCCTCGTAGAAGCCGAAGTTCAGCAGGAACCAGATGGCCATGGAGGACAGGAAGATGATGGTACCGGCCTTCACCACGTAGCTGCGCACACGCTCCCACATGGACAAGAGCACGTTCTTCACCGTGGGCAGGTGGTACTGGGGCAGCTCCATGATGAAGGGGGCCACCTCGCCGGCGAAGGCGCGGAACTTCTTCAGGATGATGCAGGACAGGATGATGGCGAACAGGCCCAGGAAGTAGAACACCGGCGCGACCCACCAGGTGGCCTCGTAGTCGCCACCGGCCAGAGCGCCGAACACGAGCGCGATGATGGGCAGCTTGGCGCCGCAGGGAATCATCGTGGTGGTCATGATGGTCATACGGCGATCGTTCTCGTTCTCAATGGTCTTGGTGGCCATGACCGCGGGCACGCCGCAGCCGGAGGCGATGAGCATCGGGATGAAGGACTTGCCAGACAGCCCGAAGCGGCGGAACACGCGGTCCATGATGAAGGCAACGCGGGCCATGTATCCGCAACCTTCCAGGAAGCCGAGCAAGATGAACAACACGATCAGCTGCGGGATGAAGCCGATGACGGCGCCCACGCCGGCGATAATGCCGTCCAGGACGAGCGACTGCACCCAGGGCGCGGCGCCGACGGATTCCAGCCAGCCGCCCACCACCACGGGCACGCCGGGCACGTAGACGCCGTAGTCGGCCGGATCGGGCTCCTCCAGCTCGCCAGCCTCGAAGGCGGCCACGCCCTCCTCGGTTTCCAGCGTGCCCTCGAACTCCTCCACGGCAGCGTCGTAGGCTTCGGTGTTGGTGTACAGCCAGCCGTCGCCGAACAGGCCGTCGTTGGCCCAATCGGTCACGAGCGTGCCAACGGTGGACACCGAGATGTAGTACACGAGAAACATGACGACGATGAAGATCGGAATGCCGAGGATGCGGTTGGTGACCACACGGTCGATCTTCTGGGTGGTAGTCTCGGCCTTCGGCGACTTCTTCACGCAGGCATCGCACACGGCGGTGATGCTGTCGTAGCGCTCGTTGGTGACGATGGACTCGGCATCGTCGTCCTCGGTGCTCTCCACGGCGTCGCGGATGGCGGCGATTTGGGAGAGCTCAGCCGCCGACAGGTTCAGCTTATCCACCGTAAGCTGCTCGCCCTCGAAGAGCTTGATGGCGTACCAGCGAGCATGGCGGCCGGCGATACGGTCGCCGGCGATGTCGATGATGCGGGCGAGGCCCTCCTCCACGTCGTGGGAGAAGCGCAGGGTGGTCGCGGGGGCGGCGGCCTTTTCAGCGACCTTCTTGGCGGCCTCAATGACCTCGTCGGTGCCCCGACCCTTGAGGGCCGACGTCTCCACGATGGGGCAGCCCAAGCGCTGGGAGAGGCCGGCCACATCGATGGTGTCGCCGTTCTTCTCCACGAGGTCCATCATGTTCAGGGCGAGAACTACCGGGATGCCCAGGTCGATGATCTGGGTGGTGAGGTACAGATTGCGCTCGAGGTTGGTGGCGTCCACCAGGTTCACCACCACATCGGGCTTACCGCTCATGAGGTAGTCGCGCGTGACGATCTCCTCGGGGGTGTAGGGCGAAAGGGAATACACGCCGGGCAGGTCGGTGACGACGACTTCCTTATCGGCGCGCCAACGCCCCTCCTTCTTCTCAACAGTCACGCCGGGCCAGTTTCCCACATACTGGTTCGCGCCGGTCAGATCGTTGAACATGGTGGTCTTGCCGCAATTGGGGTTTCCGGCAAGGGCTATGTTGATTGCCATGATCAGCCTTTCCTTCTTCGTAACAAATCGCACGATGCAGCCCCTCCCCGGGATGCCGCACGCTTGTTCGCGGACGATAAAGTTAGTTTAAGTTAACTAGAGAGTTGAAAAAATGCGCTTACGCGCTGCGGGAGAGACACCGTCGATATGTGCCGCTCCGATGTCTCTAGGAAACCAACACGTGCTGCGCCTCATCCTTGCGCAGCGACAGTTCGAAACCGCGTACCGTTACCTCAATGGGATCGCCCAGCGGCGCCACCTTGCGCACGAAAACGTCGGTGCCCTTGGTGATGCCCATATCCATGATACGGCGCTTCACCGCACCTTCACCCGTCAGACGACGCACCGTGGCGCTCTCGCCCACGGGAACATCGCGCAGGGTTTTCTCCTCGGCCATGCTCATTCCTTTCCTTGTTCCTCTGAAACGGCGATGGAAATTGCCATGAGTTAACGCCCGGCATCCCAACGCCGGGCAACTTGTAGCTCCCTTTACGCGACGATTACCTTCGAGGCAATGGAGCGGTCGAGGGCCACGCTGGCGCCCTTGATCTGCACGATGAAGTTACCCGCCTGCTCGGAAACAACGGTCAGTGACGCACCCTCGACGAATCCCAGATTCTCGAGATGGTGGTGCACCTCGCCCTTTCCGCGCACCCGCATAACTTGAGCCGCATCTCCGCTGCGCAGAAACGTGAGCGGCATCGGCTGGCACGCTACTGCGCCCGCACTCGGCTGGCCCAGAACGCCTTCCACAACCATCGCTTGACTCATAGTGACTCCCATCAATGTTAGCTGCATGCAACAATGTATTGTAGAGCAAAGTTAGCTTGTGTAAACCCCATAAAGTTAGCTTTTTCATACTTTTTCACGAACAGCATGGCCGCCGCGCCATTTCGCCCCGCCGTACTTCCTCGAGCAAAGTCATTGGCGCCCCACAGTCACCGGAGCGCGTACGGGTTTGCCGCCACGGCCTCTTTCCTCCCCCTTGCCCATCGCTCGCCTCAACGATTGCGGTTTCGCGACGACCTCCGTGGTATTCTGGGCAAAGATCGTATTTCCAGAGAAGGAGACCCATGTCGCAGCGCACCGATCGGGCCGCAGCGTTCGGCCAGAACCTCTACCTTGACACGCGCGGAGCCATCGACGCTCCCGTTCCCTTTACCGAGGCCGTGGTGGACGGCCTGGCCGCAGGCGGCGGCCTGTACGTTCCCCAAGAGCTGCCCTCGATGACCATCGAGGAGATCGTCGCCTTAGCCGAGCTGCCCTACGCCCAGCGCGCGGCCGCCATCTACAAGGCCTTCAACGTCGATCTTCCCGACGGGGTCATCGATGAGCTGATGGCCCGTGCCTACGGTGACAACTTCGACGACGAGGCCGTCTGCCCCATTACGTCGCTGGACGAGAGCACCCATATTCTGGAGCTGTGGCACGGGCCCACGAGCGCTTTCAAGGACATGGCCCTGCAGTGCCTGCCCCACTTCTTCTCCGCAAGCGCCCAGCAGCTGCGCGATCAGGGCAAGCTCGGCCATGAGTTCATGATCCTCGTGGCCACCTCGGGCGACACCGGCAAGGCGGCCCTGGAGGGCTTCAAGGGAGTGGACGGCGTTTCCATCGGCGTGCTGTTCCCCGACGGCGGCGTAAGCGACATCCAGCGCAAGCAGATGGTCACCACCACCGGCGACAACGTGCAGGTATGGGCCGTGCGCGGCAACTTCGACGACTGCCAAACCGGCGTGAAGCGCACCTTCTCCGATGCGGATTTCGCGAACGCGCTGCTCGACGAGCACGCCATCGCGCTGTCGAGCGCCAACTCCATCAACTGGGGTCGCCTGCTACCGCAGGTGGTGTACTACATCTCCAGCTATGCAGAGCTGGTCGCCGCAGGCAAGATCGCCGCAGGCGCCGAGATCGACGTCTGCGTGCCCACAGGCAACTTCGGCAACATCCTGGCTGCCTGGTACGCCAAGCAAATCGGCGTGCCCATCGGCATGCTGTTGTGCGCCAGCAACGACAACCGCGTGTTGACCGACTTCATCAACTCCGGCACCTACGACATCTCCGACCGCCCCTTTGTTCTCACGGCCTCTCCGTCCATGGACATCCTCGTGTCCTCGAACCTGGAGCGCCAGCTTTTCGAACTGACGGGCCGCGACGGCGACGCCATTCGCCAGTGGATGACCGACCTGGCCGAAAAGCGCTGCTTCCGCGTGGACGCTGCCACCTTCGCGAAGGTGCGCGAGAACTTCAGCGCCGATTCCATCGACAACGCCACTTGCCTGGCTACCATCAAGGCCGTGCTCGACGAGTACGATTACCTGATCGACCCCCATACCGCCGTCGCCTACGCCGCCGCCCAGAACCTACGGGGCGAAAACCCCGTCCTCATTGCCTCCACGGCTCATTGGGCGAAATTCGGCGACAACGTGTACCGGGCCCTGCACGCCCTGGCACCGGCCGCGGCGTTGCCCGATGAAACCGCCCAGCTCACCGGCTGCCAGCTGAATGAGCGCATCGCCGAGGAAACCGACAAGCACGACATCCCGGCGGGGCTTGCCAACCTCGATGCCATGGAGGTACGATTTACCGACACCATCGACGGCAACGTAGAGGCCATCGAAGCCGCGGCCCGGGCCTTTCTCGCCCGCTAAACCGCCTCGAAGAATCGGAGATCGCATGGGTCAGCTTGAAACACTTGCAGCAGGAGTGCGCCTCACCATCACCAATCCAGCATCCGAAAGCACCTCGGCTTTCGGCCCGGGCGTCGCCAAGCTGTGCCTCGGCGTGCGCGACCATGGCTCTCTGAACGCGTCGGCGAAGACGATGCGCATGGCCTACAGCAAGGCATGGCGCATCATCAAGGACACGGAAAGTTCCCTGGGCGTGCAGCTGCTCCTGCGCGACGGGGCCCACGGCTCCACCCTCACTGAGGAAGGCAACCTCATCCTCGATGCCTACCTGGCCATCCAAGACCAGCTCTCCGCCGAGGGGCAGCGTCTTTTCAGCGAATACGTCAGCTAAACCGCGCTCTCGCCCGGCAACCCATCTCCCGAGCCAGTCTCCCGCGAGGCTGGCTCGATTGTTATATGCAGCACCGTACCCGCCGGCAGCGCAGACGGCGCCTCCAAACGCACATCCCACCCTCCGAGGGACACAGCGCGCGCGGAGCGAGCCGCATCGCCCTGCACGCCCGCCCCTTCTCGACCGTCAAAGCGTGCATCCGATACGCAATCGGCCGTCGCGGCAGCCTCTCGCTCGGGATCGCTGCCGAACCGGTACATACACTCGTAGCACACGTCCATGTCGGCAAACACCAGGGCCTTACACGTAGGGCAGCATTTCAGCTCCATGGAATCCTCCTCTTTCCTCGTCGCGGCCCCCTTTCCCGGGTACCGCGTTTTCCGCCACGCCGAGACGGCAGCTCGATGCTGTCGCCCTTTTCAAACCATGCCCCCGGCTGCGCGAAGCGCTCGATAACGGCGGCGGCCCGACGATGGCGCAGCCGCACGCCCGGCAGCACCAGCCGATACACCGCCACCACGCGGCCCTCTTCGGATACGAAGGCGATATCGAGCGGATGCCGCATGGTGAGGGTGTGCACGTCGCGACAATGCGGAAACACCATGACGGTGCGATCGGGCGCCCGCTGCGCCAAGCCGCGCAGCCTCATAAGAGCGCTCGCCGCCACAAGCCACGTGCCGCCGAACGGCGCGCCGCCCCCGTCGATCACGCAATAGGCGCCTGCACGACGACGCACGTCCGCTCGCCGACACCCGTACCGCTGAGCAAGAGCCACGATAGCCGCCCTCCTTCCTTTACCGCCGTAAACGCTCCCGCCACTCCGCTCTCCACCACCGTCCAGCCGCCCGCCTCCAGCTGGCACCGGCCCCATGCCAACGCCTCATCCACCGATCCAGCGAAGGAAAACCCCATCACCGTCCAGTTTTCGTTGGCTCGCACGTCCTCGAAACCTTCCAGGGAAAACACCTCGTCCGAGAACCAGGGCGGAGCCTCCGCGAGCACCGTTCCCTCGCCGGGGACAGGCAGCGGGACGGCCGCTTCTTGGCCCTCGGAGCTCCGGCACACCTGTTCCCAAGCCGATTCCGCAACCGATACGCCCGAAAACGAGGCAGCGGCATATTCCCGCCCTGCCAAGGCGGACTCCACCGGCCGCCACGCCGCCAAAACAGCCAGGGCGATCCCGATCAGGGCCAGAGCACGGAGCGAACGCCTCCTTGCCACCTCCATGGATACTCCTCTCAGAACAATATGCCCGGTTTGTAGGCATCCACCACCAGCTCCACCTCATGCACCAACGGGGGAAGGGACACGCCGAGCACCTGGCTGCGCAAGCCGAGCCCGAACAGCGTGGGGGCGTACTCCAGGCGCGCCGTGTAGCGCATAAGGCCCAAATCGCCCCCTTCCACCCGCACGTCCACCGTCGCCGACGTCCCGGCCATGGCATCGGCAAGCGCCGCCTCCACGGCCTCCGCTACTGCCGCAGCATCCTCGCCAGCATTCGGCGCGGCGCCCAGCGCGCAGATGGTCTGGCGCGCCACCCGGTCGAACGAGGCGCACGTACCGAAAAACGTCAGGGCGTTCACGGCGATAACGGCCACGATGATGATCACCGGCACCGCTACCGCCAGCTCAACGGTGGCCTGCCCCGCCTCGCCCCGTCGCCGATCGCGCCACCCGAACGCTCCTACTCCCACGGCCTCTCACCCCCAAACCAGCCGGATGCCGACCGCACCGCATCGCAAGCCCGTTCCACCAAGCCCCGCGCGGCCTCCTCGATAGGCGGCGGAAGCGTCAGCGTTAGGGGCACCGACAAGCCGCCGGGCAGCTCGATCACGGCGATCTGCACCTCCATTCCCGCCAATTGGTCGAAAGCCTCCCGCTCGATGCGATTGGCCAAGGCGGCAAACGGCTCGGTCGTCGTTAAAGTTGCGGCAAGGGCGTCCTCCCGCAGCGTGAGATAGCGCACCGACCACGAGCCTCCGTCGGCCGCAGCCACGTCGGCCGAACCCGCCAAGACGGGCTTCAGCGGAGCGGTCTCGGCCGGCTGCAGCCCCGCCGCACCCAGCGTCGACCTGAGAGCATCGGCGGCCCAGGGCCCCAAACCGGCGGCTCCTGCCAGGGGAAGCGTGCCCAGGGCCTCCTCAACGGCACCGACCAGCGCCTCCTGGCCCGTGGCGTAGGCCTGCAGCAGCCCCGACCAGCAATCGAGCACCATGCGCGCCGCCCCCACGGCCGCCGAGCCGTCGGCATTCAGGCCGTCCAGCACATCGCCGATAACCGATGCCCCCTCCGTCTCGTCGGCCACCAACGTCGCCGCCCCGATGGCAGCTCGCGTACCCAGTGCGCGCGAGCTCTGCACGAACGCGCTCTCGAAGGGATCGTCCGCAGGAGCCCCCGTGGCAACCACCAAGGCGATGCAGCCGTCGCTGCCCGGCGGCCGCGCCTGAATGCGGAAGCTCCCCACCTCCTCCAAAGCAGCGGCCATTTTGTCGAGCAGCCCCTGGGCCTTCCCCTTGACCAGCCGGTTCAAGGGCTCGGCCTCCTGCACGGCACGGCGGTAGTCCTGGGCTGCCTGGGCCACAGCGGCGTAGTGGTACTCGAACCCGTTTTCGATGGACGTCGACGCCGCAGCCACATTGCCCAAGGAAGACGGGGTGAAGTGGCACGAGGGACACTCCGCGAAACCGCCCGCCTCCAACGTTTGAACCGAGGCGTAGGAGTCCGTCAGGCCCAGCCCCGGACACCCCTCCCACGCGTGCATCACCGGCACATCGCCCTCCGCGTCCACCGGATAGGCGGGATCGGTGTACAGGGACGTTCCCCGCATCTGGTCGATATTGCGCGGCAGCACGGGAAACGTCACCGCCTCCGACGCATCGGGCGGAACGGCGCAGGCTTCGCGCAATTCGCGCACGGCATAGCGGTAGAAGTTGCGCCGCAAAGCCGAGCGCGCCTTCTCCTCAACCGAGTCGCTCTCGGGCCGCTCGCGCAGCAGGCGCTGGGCATAGTAGGCGCGCGCCCGATTCAGGGCAACGGAGAACGTCCAGGTGTCCGCCGAGGCGTACAACGGGTTGTCGGCGCCGGCCAGGGAGGTCAAATGGGCCGCCCGCTCGTACATGCAATACGAGGGCTGATCGCCGCAATCTCGGCGAAAACCGCGCTCCTTGGCCTCGTCCGCTGCCTGGGCGGCCTCTTCAGCCTTGGCAGCGGCTTCCGCCAGCTCGTCCTGCTCGCTTTCCACCGCCTCGGCCAACTCGGTCTCGGCGGAGCTCGCCCCCACCGCAATAGGCTCTCCCTGCCCGGGCAGCAGCACCGCCATGGCCGCCATGGCCCCCGCCCGATCCTCGCCATTGGCCTGGGCAACCGCAGCCGCATTCGCCGCCGCCAGAAACGGCAGGGCCTGCTGAAGGCGATCGAGTGTTGCCGCTGCGCTCTCGGCGAAGTCGTCCCGCGCCTGCAGCACCTTCTGACCTGCCGAGATCAATTGCGCCCCCAGCTCGGACGTCGGCGGTACGCACAGGCCCACCACCCCCAAGCCGTAGGAGGCAATACCGAGCAACGTCATCGAAAGCACCGCGCCATCGGTTGCGCGCACTGCCACCATGAACTCCCCCACTTGGCTTTCGGCGGCCAAGGCAGCGGCATCGGCTACGTCCTGCACATCGGCAGCCAAGGCGTTGATGCGGTACACCTGAGCTGCCGAGAACAGCAACGACAGCGACACCAGCAGCGCCACGGCCATGCCGGCGGTGGTGAAGCCGTCCTCGTCGCGCATCATGCGCTCAATCCCCCTCACACCATTCACCCACTTTCTCACCCGGACGCACGCCGCCCAGCGACTCCTGGGCCCACATCGCCCGCGTCGGCGCGGAAACCTGCACCTCCACCTCGATATTGCCGCGTTCATTCACCAAGCCTAGCAGCGTCGCCCCCACATCCAACAGAGGCAATGGCCGCACCTCGGTGCGCACCGTCACCTGGGACCGATCGGCCGCCGCCCCTCCCTCACATCGAACCTCCCACGTGCAGCCGGTGCTGTGCACGTGGAAGTTGTCCTGCTGGGGCACCGCGCCCAATCGCCGTTCGACGAAGGCAACGCAGGCCTCCTCGCCGCCATCGCCTGTGGCCAGAAGCCGACAGCCCTCGGCCGCAGCTGCCTGCATCACCATGCGGTCGTACAGGATGATGCCCGGCTGCACCAGCAGCAGCACTAGCAGGAACAGCACCGGCAACGCAAATGCCGCCTCCACCGTCGTTTGCCCGGCGTCGCCCCGGATGCGGCGCACCCACCCCATGAAACACACCTCCTAGTAGCTGAACAGATCGGCCACCCACCCCACGGCCCCTTGGATATGATGGGAGGCCGCCATAAGGGCATGATCGACGAACAGACCCGACGACAAAGCGCGCCACAAGGCCGCACCGGCCACCACCACGCAGATGAAAGCAGCTGTGACCAGCGCGTACTCCACAGTACCCTGGCCGCGTTCATCCCCTAGAGCCCGTTGATGCCATTGGCGATAGCGTCCCACAACTCCTGCAACTTGGGACGAAACAGCGTGATGGCGATAATGGCGATAACCACGAGCACCCCGACCAAAATGGCGTACTCGGTAGTGCCCTGTCCTCGCGCGCAGCTCGCTTTCACCCGCATGCGCGCCCACAGCGCCTGCAAAGCCGCCAAGCCAGCGCCGCGCGCCCGGCACAGCACCTCCCGCACCTTGTTCAGCGTTCCCATAACCTTTCTCCTTTCCCTTGCAACGTTCCATCAGAAACCTCCGGCCAATTCCAACAGCACCGGACCGAGCACCAATATCAGCATGGCGGGCAAAATGAGCACGCCAGTGGGGACCATCATCTTCACCGGCGCCTTCGCTACCTGCTCCTGCTTTCGCGCCCGATAGGCGCTGCGCGCCTCGCGAGCCGCATCTTCCAGGTTGTCGGCCAACGTCGACCCGAAGCGCAGCGAGCGCACGACGTTTTCCACCACGCGCGCCAGCAGCGGCGAGTCGTAGGACGTCGCCACCTGTCGTAGGGCCTGATCGCGCGATGCCAGACCGCAGGACCACTGCCGATGGGCCGCCCGAAACGACGAGGCCAGCAGCGTCTGGAAATGCTCGGTGTACAGGTGCAAGCTGCGGTCGAACGATAGCCCGCTGCGCATACCCAGGGCCACCACGTCCAGCAACTCGGACAAATCGCGTTCCATCGCCTCGGCCCGCCGGCGGCAGCGCCGGCCCACCGCCCAGGGAAGCGCGCGCCACCCTGCCACCGTCCCCAGAATTCCCAGACACAAGCCGAGCTCCGGCGATGCGATCAGGCCCACAGCTCCACCAGCCAAGGCTACGGCAAACGTCAGGCGCACCCGCGCCTCGCCCCACCCCGCCGCGCCCAGCTGCCCGTCGAGTCCCGCGCGGGCAATCCGGTCTTCCGGAAGCACGTGCCGCAGCGACCGGGGCGCCAGAAAACGGAAGCGGGGGCTGGTCGCCCGCTGGTCCACCAGCAGAGCATAGGCGATGATCCTGCCGTCCAGAGACGAGTCGTCCCGCATCGACAAGCGGTGGGAGAGAAGCCACGCCGCATCGGCATCGGAAGAGCGCAGGACATCGCGATAGCGCGCTCGCTGCCGCAGCCCCTGCCACCACCGCGCCGCAGCCCATCCGATGCCCGCCGCACCCAGCAGGGCGCCCCCGAACAGCAGCGGCTGCACGATCGGTTCCACCGCAGATCACCCCACTCCCACATCGAGCATGCGATGGACGAGCAGCACGCCCGCCGCCTGCATGGCCAAAGCCGCCGCCAACAGGGCCACCCCGGTGAAGCTGGCAAGGAACGGCGTCAGAAAACCGGGGCTCATCAGCGAGAACAACGCGATCAGCACGAAGGGCATCAGCGTGACGATGCGCGCCGAAAGCTGAGCTTGGGCCGTTTGCACTTTCAGCGTTTGGGCCAGCTCGATCTCCCCCTCCACCGACTCGCGGGCCGCATCCAGCACCGAGGCCAAGCTGCCGCCGCTCGCATGCTGCACGTCCAGCGCCACGGCCACGAAGGCGAGCTCGGGCACGGAGGAGCGACGCCTGAACAGCGCCAGGGCCTCCGTCGCCGTGCCGCCGGTTTCCAGAACACGCGCCGACGCGAGGAACACCTCGCCGATCGGCCCCTTCATCTCGCTTCCCGTCTGACGCAGCGTCTGCACCAGCGACAGACCCGCCCGGAAGCACACGCCGAGCGAACGGAGCGCATCGGGGATCTCGTCACGCATCGTCTGCGCCCGCCGCTGGGCCTCGGCATTGCCGTAGCCGGCCAGACCCACCAGCAGGCAGGCTGCCGCAGCGCAGCCGAACACCGGCGATGCCGACACCGCCCAACCCGCAACCGCCACGCCGAGGACGGCGGCCAAAGCGCACGAGAGCACGCTCTCGCGCGAGGCGTCGGGCTGCCAGCGCAGTGCCGCCATACGCAGATTCTCCGCATAGCGTTTCACGGCGGAAAGGCGCAGCAGGGCGCAGGCTGCCGGACGCAACGGCGCCACACCTCGGCTCAGTCGCCAGCGCACCCACGACCCCGAAGCCTCCTCCGCATCCAGACACGCCCGCATGCGAAGCCGCCGCTCCCGCCGATCAGCGAGAGCACTGCCAGCCAGCACCCCGGCAGCAGCCGCACTCGCTAGGCCGACAACCGTATATCCAACGATCGCACCCACGATCTCACCTCCTTCTTCTCGGCAATGCCCGCGGCATGCAGGTCGTCTATCCATCCCGGGTACTCAAGCCATCGACCGGCGCCGCCTCGCAACTCGCGTCGGTACAGCGGGGTGAGCGCGCAGCGGCGACGGTCGTAATCGAAGGCCATGGCCGCGATTTCCGACACGCACCGCTCGCCATTGGGGCAGCGCGCCGTCTGCACTACCAGGTCGAAGGCGTTGCCGATCTGCGCCTCTATGGCATCCACGGGCAGATCCACCGCATAACGCACCATAGTCACCAAACGGTCTACCGCCTCGCGGGGCGAATTCGCGTGCAACGTGGTCAGCGATCCGTCGTGGCCCGTGTTCATGGCCTGTAACATGTCGATGGCCTCGTCCGAGCGGCACTCCCCCACGATGATGCGGTCGGGGCGCATGCGCAGGGCGTTCACCACCAGTTCGCGGATCGTCACCTCGCCAAGCCCCTCGGCGTTCCGGCTGCGCGCCTCGAGTCGCACCACATGGGGATGCTCGTCGAACTTCAACTCGGCCGCGTCCTCGATGGTGATCACCCGCTCGCTGTGGGACACATGGCACGACAAGGCATTCAGCAACGTGGTCTTCCCGCTGCCGGTGCCGCCCGACACCGCCACCGATTTGCGCGCCCGCACCGCCCATACGAGAAACTGCTCCACCGTCTCGTCGAATGAGTTGCGACGGCGCAGTTCCGCCAATGTCATCACCCGACGTGCGAACGAGCGGATGGTCAGGTGCGGCCCGTCGATGGCCAGCGGCGGAATGACCGCGTGCACGCGATGACCCTGGGGCAGGCGCGCGCTGACCAAAGGCGACGACTCGTCGATACGCCGCCCCAGGGGTCCGAGAATACGGTCGATGAGGGCGCGCACCTGCTCGTCGCTCTCGAAGCGCACGTCTGCAGGCTGCAACCGCCCCTCACGCTCGACGAACACGCTGTGCGTGCCGTTCACCATGATCTCGGTGACCGTCTCGTCGCGAACGAGCCCGTCTAAGGGCCCCCACCCGAATACCGTGGCGAGCAGACCCTCCACCTGTTCTTTGAACAGGGCCGGATCCAGGGCGCGCCAGGGATCTTGGGTACCGAGGAAACGGCAGGCGGCCCGAATCTCGTTGCGCGCCCGCTCGGGGTTCTTGTCCATGATGAGCGCCACCCGATCCAGCGGCACAATGGCCCCGACTGCCGCCCGCAAGGCCTCCAGCCCACCAGGCTCCGCTGTGCCTCCGTCTTCTCCTCGCGCCCGTTCCACCGCCTGCACGCGATCTAGAAGCGTCATGATGCACCCCCTCCCTAACTCAGCACACCGCTGGCAGCCCGCGCCTCTTTACGCGATCTCCGGCGCTCCTTCTCTTCGCGTCGGCCGCGGCGACGGCCGCTCTCACGCCGGGGCGTTCCCCGCAGTCCGCGGCGTCCCGGCGAAAGGGGCTCCCCGCCACACGACGCCATACCGCCCGCACCGGGCAAAATCTCGTCCAGCAAGCGATCGATGCTCGTGCAGAGCGGGTTGCGCGACTCCACCAGCGCCTCCACCATGCCGGCGCCCAGCAGCTCCTCCACTTCGCGGCCCCCGTCGGCCAGTTCCACCACATGGGCACCGTGCAAGGCGCTGGACACGTCGATGGAAGTGAAGGGGGCGTGGCGCGTGCAGCGATTGACGGCGAGCAGAAACGAACTGGTGGCCACCCCGCAGCGCAGGCACAGATCGAGCGCGTGGCGGCACGCGCGCACCGACGACGTCCGCTGATCGACCAGGAAGAGCGTGGACACGCTGCGTTCCAGCAGCGCCAGCCGTTGCTCGTCCCATCCCGCCCCCGTATTCACTGCCACGAAGTCGAACCGTGCCAGCAGCTCGTCCACCACCGCGGGCAGCGCAGCTCCCAGCACCTCGGCCGTCTCCAAACGTCGCGGCGCCTCGATGAGCGTCAGCGGAGCATCGTCCGCCGCCGCCAAGGCGCTCCCATCGGCCGCCACTTCCTCGAGGGGCACACGGAGACACGATCCTGCCAAATCGCGCAAATCACCGAATTGCAGATCGGCATCGAGCAGGGCCGTGCGCAGCCCGCGCCGCGCAGCTAGATGGGCCGCCAGCGTGGAAACAGTGCTCTTGCCCGCTCCTCCGCTACCGCTCACAACTGTGAGCAGGAAGCCAGCACGGGCGAGCCCCGTCGACGCCTCCGTGCTCCTCTCCGCAAGAAGCGCCTGCGCCGCAGCCTCCGGCACCGTCTCCTGCGTTGCCGACAGCGGAGGCACCGACGGCGGCTCCTCCGCGCCCGAGGGCAGCCCGTCCGCGGAATCAGCGCCCGGCGCTGCCGCGTCGCCGCGCGCCATCTGCGCCCGCACCACCGCCGTAAGCTCGCTCAGCGACCGTGTGCCATCGAGCGCCGCCGCGTGCATGCGAGAGCGCACCGAGCCCGTCTCCTCGCAGTCGACGAGGTATACCTTCCTGCCCGGATGGTCGGCCTTCACGGCGGCCGCCAGGTTAATGGCACCCAGCCCCTCGCCCGCCGCCACCCACACCTCCCGCACTTCGTCCAAGGCCGCCAGGGCCGCCCGCGCCCGTTCATCCGAGGGCATCACATGCACCCGCGATGCAATCTGGCGGCCCTCCTCGCCCCATCGGGAGACAAGCTCGTCGGCCGCAGGACCAGCCCCGATGCACAGGGCGATTTCCCGACGCTTGCTCATAGCACCGCCCCCTCGTTCGCCGCCGCGCCGGCACCGGCATCGACGGCCGCAGGCGTCGCTTGCGCTGCAGTCTCCGTATCCCCCGCAGCGTCCTGCTCAGCCGCATCGGCAGGCAGCGAGGCGTCAGCCGCATCCTCGGCGCCGCCTGCCGCCGAGGGCAGTGCGAAGTACAACTCGAGGTTCTGGGCCGCTGCCACCACCTCTTGCACGCGCTCGGGTTCGACGGCCAACGTAACCCAGGCCGCATTGGATGCAGTCGCGCCCTCGGCGCTCGCACTGGACGCGAGCACCAGCGCGCCGGCCACCAGCTTCACCGTCGACACCGGACCGGTAGCGTACACATCCACAACCATGCCGGCCTCCACCGAGCCGCCCACCGCCTGCACGGCCCGCGCCGGCACGCTGACAGCCGCCATGCCCTCGGGTACGCTCAGCTCCGATTCGGCCGCCTCCAAGCGCCGGTCGCTCATCACCTCGCCTCGATAGACCGCCGATCCCAGACGCTGCCCCACCACCTGCGCAGGATCGGTCACAGCGCCGTCGGGCAGCAGGTCGGCCACCCACATCTTGGTGGACACCGCCCCGTTTTCCACCACCTCGCCCGCCGCTATATCGCGATTGGCAACGCACACCTCGATCTGATCGCCCCCATAGCGCGCCAGAGCCTCGGCTCGCGCCTGATCGGCCTCGTTTCTCACGTCCACGAGATAAAGCCCGACGCACGCGGCGCAGCACACGCCGCAGAGCGCCGAGACGAGCATCCGCCTGTTGATCTTCATCGCATCTCCCTTTCCTTGGAAACGCGACTATTGTTGCCGATCACAACCGTCAAACCGTCTCGGGAACCACCGCGAAAAGTTCGGCGCGCTTTCGTAGAACTTTCGCGAAGATACCGCCCGCCATCCGCCCGTGCGCCTACCCGGACGCCCCCGGAATACCGCCCGCCAACCGCCTTCGCGTCCCCTCGTCCCGCGCGGCGCCGCCGGACCAACAGCCGGAAAAGGCACGATTTCCGGAAAAGGGGGGGCGGAGTTGAAGACTATGGCTTATGGGAAGGTGGTGGCATGCGGCCGAGAAACGCTCTGCCAAAATCTGCCATAGAAATAATTTGACATTTCGCGCAGACGCGCTTCACTGGCAATTCGTCTGTCAGAAATACAGCGGAATATAGCGGCTTATCAAAAAGAAAAACCCCTTTTGAACTGGGGTTTTTCTTATTATGATCATGGTGGTCGCGGAGGGATTTGAACCCCCGACCTTGTGCTTGTAAGGCACCTGCGCTCCCGCTGCGCCACGCGACCGTTATGCCCGCGGACAAGCCGCGTGCCTCGGTATTGTGCCACAAGTTCCCCCAGTGGGCAAACCGCGACACGCGCAACAACACCAAGCCCCCGCAATCTAAGCACCCCTACGACAGAACGGCGGCTCCGCAGGTGAGCGCCGTCAGCAGCAGCACGCCGATCACGCTTATCGCCGGATGCTCGATGAGCAGCCCATCCCACAGCCGCTTCGCAGAACGCTCCTTCGGCTCCGCGGCCGTATCGCGCGGCTTCGTCGGTTCCCTCTCGTCCATCACGCACCTCCCATCCACAGCTTTCTGGTATTGTACCTCCTAACATGCCTCCGCACGACCGCATGCGCGCCCCGTCACCACCGCGAAAGGAGCCGCCATGGCCAGCATCCCCGATACCGCGCAGACCGCCTACGACCGGGCCGCCGGCGTGCGCGCCCTGGCGCTGCCCGCCATTCCCGAGGAACTGCGCGCCCTGGAGGCCGACGATCTGCTGGAAGCCGCCGAGCGCACCCTGGAGGCCATCGACGCCCACGACCTGTGCATCGCCGACGAGAACTTCACGGAACTTGAGGCAACGGGCGCACGCTTTACCAACTGCTTCCTGTCATGCTGCGATTTCTCCGGTGCCCTGTTCACCGACACGGTGTTCGAGAGCTGCGACTTCGCCAACACCTACTTCGACGGCGCGGGCTTCACCCGCTGCACCTTCAAGAACTGCAAGCTGACGGGCGCCTCGTTCATGGAGGCCTCGATGGAGTCGGTGTCGCTGGAAGACTGCACGCTGGCCTACGGCGCCTTCAACCGCTGCCGTTGGTGGGCCTTCGAGGCGCGCCGCTGCGATTTCTCCGGTGCCGATATGGCCGAGATGGACCTGCACTACATCATCCTGGACGACGACCGCTTCATCGGCACCAGCTTCTTCCGCACGCCGCTGCTCGGTATCGATTTCAGCACATGCCAGCTGGAGGGCGTGGCGCTGTCCGACACCATGGCCGAGATCTACGGTACGAAAATGAATCTCTACCAGGCCGCCGCCCTGGCCCGACACCTCGGCGTCATCATCGCGGAATAGCGCGCCGAACACTACGGTAAGGAACCCTTCCGCCCATTAATCCCACGCACCGCATTTCGCCCTTGACGCGTGTGTATAGGTGTGTATATACTGTGCATGTAGGGTATATACACTATTCGAGCTTTCGCGAAGCGGGGACGCCCGAGCCGCGAAGGCTGACCAGAGCGCGCGCCGCGCCAGCCGTCTCGGGCAACCGTCCGGGGCAGCAGGCGGGGAAACGCGCCCTTAAGAAAGAGGCACCTTGGACATCATCATCGCAAACGGAAGCAGCGAGCCCATCTACGAGCAGATCGCGCGGCAGGTGAAGGCGGCCATCATGGCCGGCGAGCTGGCCGAGGGCGATCCCCTTCCCTCCATCCGCGCCCTGGCGAACGACCTGCGCATCAGCGTCATCACCACCAAGCGCGCCTACGCCGAGCTGGAGGAGGCCGGGTTTATCGACACGGTGCAGGGCAAGGGGTCGTTCGTGGCCGGCGGCAACCTGGAGCTTCTGCGCGAGGAGCGCCTGCGCCAGGTGGAGGGGCATCTCGCCCGCGCCGTGGCCGAGGCGGCCGGCGCCAGCATTGGGGCCGCCGACCTGCACGCCATGCTGGATGTGCTGCTGGAAGAGAAATAGCCGGTACGCGAGCTTTCGCGGAACGGGTTTTGACCTGTTCGCGAATCGGGAGCCGAGCGGGCGGGCTGAAGCCCGCCCCTACGGGACGACGCCGGGCGAGCGGGACGACGCCGGGGCGAACGGGCGGGCTGAAGCCCGCTCCTACGGGAGGCCCGGCAAGAGAGCAAGTGAGGAACGAATATGACCAACTTGATAGAAATAGACAACCTGGGCAAGCGCTACGACGGGTTCACGCTCGCCGACGTGAGCCTGGCCGTGGAGCCAGGCAGCGTCGTCGGGTTCATCGGCTCGAACGGTGCCGGCAAGACCACCACCCTGAAGGCGGCTCTCGGCCTCATCGGCGCCGATACGGGCACGGTGCGCCTGTTCGGCGAGGAAGTTCGCCCGGGCGCGTCCGCGCTGGACGCATTGAAGGCGCGCATCGGCGTGGTGCTGGACACCTGCGCCTTCCCCGGCACCTGCACGGTGAAGTCGGTGGGCTCCATCGGGCGCGCCGCCTACGCCAGCTGGGACAGTGCCCGTTTCGCCGCGCTGACCGAGCGCTTCGAGCTCGCCCCCAGGAAGAAGGTGTCCGAGCTGTCGCGCGGCATGGGCATGAAGCTCACGCTGGCCTTCGCCTTGGCCCACCACCCCGAACTGCTGATCTTGGACGAGGCCACGGCGGGGCTGGACCCGCTCGCCCGCGAGGACGTGCTCGATCTTCTGCGCGACTTCATGGCCGAGGGCGACCGCGGCATTTTCATGTCCACCCATATCACCTCCGATCTGGAGAAAATCGCCGACGAGGTAGTATGCCTGGATGCGGGCCGCGTGGTGTTCTCGCTGCCGAAGGACGCCATCACCGACGAGGCCGGCGTGGCGCGCTGCCGCGCCGCCGAATTGGAAGCGGTGCTGGCCTCGGACTTCCTGAGCGCCGACGCTGTTCGTATCGAGCGCCACGGCTTCGGCTGCAACCTGCTCGTGCCCGACCGCTTCGCCTTCGCCCGCGCCTTCCCCGATATCCCCGTGGACGCGGCCACCATTGAAGACTACATGACCCTCACCCTGAAAGGGGAATCCCGATGAAGACCATGATCGTCGCCGACTTCTGCACCCTGCGCAACGCGCTTTTGCAACTGATGGCCATTTGCGTGGTCATCGCCCTGTTCATGGGGTACGCCATGGGCACGCTCATCGGCATGGCGGCGGCCATTGCCGCCATGCCGCCGTTCATGCTGCTGTTCTCGCTGGCCGCCACGGACGAGCAGAACAGCTGGGAGCGCTTCCGACTCACGTTGCCCCTCACTCGCCGCCAAGTGGTGTTCGGCCGCTACGCGAGTTTGGGCCTCATCGCCATCGGCACCATCGTCTTCGCCTTGGCGCTGTCGTTTCTGCTACTGGGCATCATCTCCTTTGTGCCGAGCGGCATACTGCCCGAAGGGCTGACGCCGGCCGAGAACCCGCCGGCTGCTCTTGTCGGAAGCGTCGTGGGGGCCGTAGGCGTCATCACCCTTGGCATGGCCATCGCGCTGCCGCTCGTCTTCCGCTTCGGCATGACGCGCGCCACCCGTTTCGTGCCCGTCATTGTGGTGATCGCCCTCGCCGCGGGCATCGGCTTCTTCGATGCCAACATCAGCTTCACCTCCGGCGGCTTCTTCTCCAATCTTATGCTGTGGCTCGACACCGGTAATAACTACCTCTTCCTCGCCGCTGCCCTGGTGGCCGTCGTCGCCCTCGTCTACGGGGCAAGCGCCCTCATCGCCACCAAGCTCTACGAGAAGCGCGAGTTCTAGCCCCTCCCTTTTCAATTTGCTGGATTGCTCAGCCTCGTTGAGCTGCGCACAACATATTTTTGCGCGCAGCTCCCAATTTGACGCCAAATGTGCAGGATTTTCCGTTTAGTAGAGTTTGCTTTCCCATTTTGTGCAGAATATTTCGTTATGAAGAGTCTCAACGGCAAGCATCGGCTCTCGCGACTCTTCTAAACGCAAAATCCTGCACAAAAGACCGCCATCCACCAACACCACAAAGCTCTAGACAGAGACGAGGCCCTGGAAACCTTGTGAATCTCTTGCCTTAGTCTGATTTCGGACTATACTAGCGTACTCGTTAGTCCGAAATCAGACCATTTATTCGAGGAAACCTATGAGCACCGCACCAAACGTCATCCGCACTGCCCCGGATGTTGTCCGCGCCTCCGCAGTCACCCATTGCAGCGACGCACCCGCGGGCGCCACCGCACCCGCCGTCGCCAACGGCACCGCCAAACGCAACTGCACCCTGGAAACCATCCGGGCCATCGACGACTTCTACCGGCGCACCGACGAGCTGTACCGCCAGACCGCCTGGCGCATGGGGCTCGCCGACTGCGCCTTCGACATCCTGTACGCACTCGTCGACGAGGACGGTCTCACCCAGAAGCAGCTCTGCGAGCGCGGGTTCTCCTCGAAGCAGACGGTGCACTCCTCGGTGAAGCGCCTGCAGGCCAAGGGCCTCATCGCCCTGCGCGGCGACAGCCCCCGCACCATGCGCGCCTACCTCACCGATCGCGGGCGCGACGAATACGAGGGGCACATCCGCGCCGTGCTGGACGCCGAGGTGCAGGCCGTGGACATCTTCACCGACGAGGAGCAGCGCCAGCTCACCGAGGCCATGGCGCGCTACATCGACGCCCTGGACGCGCGCCTGTCGGCCCTCACCTTCCGTTAGCGGCACCGCGCGGCATAAGGCCGCATCGCCCGCACCCCGCGTACCCGCCGGCCCGAAAGGAACCGAGGGCGCCGCACGGAACCGGGCGCATCGCCCGCGCTCAGAGCACCCGGCTGCTCAGGCCGCAGAGGGTGCGACCCGCGTCAGCCAACCCCGACGCGCCCGCACAGCCGCATCGCCCAACCCCCCCCCAGCACCCCCAGCACCACCCGAAAGGTTTTCCCATGCCAGTCGATATGTCCAAGCATTTCTCCACGAGCGCTCTTCTGCGCTTTACCCTGCCCACCATCGCCATGATGATCTTCACGTCGTGCTACACCATCGTGGACGGCTTCTTCGTGTCGAACTACGCCGGCAAAACAGCACTCGCTGCCGTGAACCTCATCCTGCCGCCCGTGATGATGCTCGCCTCCTTCGGCATGATGATCGGCACCGGCGGCAGCGCGCTGGTGGCCAAGACCCTCGGCGAGGGTAACGAGGCCCGCGCCCGGCGCCACTTCTCGTTGCTCGTTATCTTCGCCTTCGTACTGGGCAGCGTGTTGGCCATCGGCGGCTGGTTCTTCATGGAACCCACCGCGGCCGTGCTTGGCGCCACCGGACAGATGGCGAAGGACGCCACGCTCTACGGCCGTATGATGATGATCTCCATGCCGTTCTTCATTTTGCAGTACGCTTTCCAGAGCTTCTTCGTCACCGCGGGCAGGCCGAAGTACGGCTTCATGGTCATCGTGGTGGCGGGCGTGACGAACATCCTGCTGGACTTCCTGTTCGTGGGCCTGTTCGGCTGGGGGCTGCCGGGTGCGGCGCTCGCCACCAATATCGGCGAGCTCATCGGCGGCGGCATCCCGCTCGTGTACTTCGCGCGCAAGCGTTCCACGCCCCTGTACTTCGTGCGGCCGCACCTGCGGTGGCCCGTCATCGGGAAGGCCTGCGCGAACGGCTCATCGGAGATGGTCACCAACATCGCCATGAGCCTGGTGGGCATCCTGTACAACTGGCAGCTGCTGCGCTTCATCGGCGAGGACGGCGTGGCGGCCTACGGCGTCATCATGTACACGGCCATGGTGTTCGCAGCGGTGTTCATGGGCTACTCCATCGGTTCGTCGCCGCTGCTGAGCTTCCAGTACGGCGCGGGCAACCACACCGAGATGCGCTCGCTTTTGTGGAAGAGCCTGGGGATGATCGCCATTGCCAGCGTGGTGATGTTCCTTTTGGGACAGGAACTGGCCGGCCCCCTGTCGGCTATCTTCGTCAGCTACGACGCCGACCTGCTGGAGCTGACCACCAAGGCCTACCGCCTGTACGCGCTGTGCTTCCTGTTCATGGGATTCGCCATTTACGCTTCGGCGTTCTTCACAGCGCTGAATAACGGCCTCGTCTCGGCGCTCATCTCGTTCCTGCGCACGCTAGTATTCCAGGTGGCGGCCGTCATCGTACTGCCGATGATCTTCGGCATCGACGGCATCTGGCTGTCGGTGACCGTGGGCGACGCCCTCACGTGCCTGGTGGCCGCCACGTTCATGATCGCGCTGTCGGGCCGCTACGGCTACCGCAAGCGCGGTCTGAGCCCCAAGGCCCAGGCCAAGTTGGAGGCGAAGGCGTAAGCCGAGAGGTGACCGAAGCCGCCGCGGCATAAGGTCGCGAAGAGCAGGGGTGCCGAGAGGTGCTTTTGGCTCGCGACTAAAATATCTGCATCATTTTGGTATACTTTGATGCAGATAACCAATCTATGAGGCAGATACGGAGCACTATGCGATCATTCAGCTACCGCACGATCCCCGACGGGCTTCTCACCAACGAGACTATGAACCTTCTCGCGGCCGTCCACGAGTCCAAAGGACGCCAAGAGCTGAACCTGTCCGTTAAGGCCGATGTAGTCGACGCGCTTGCCGCCGTCGCAAAGGTGCAATCGACCGAGTCGTCCAACCGTATCGAGGGCATACGCACAAGCGGCAAGCGCATGCGGGAAATCGTGGCAGCTGAGACCCATCCGAAATCGCGCGACGAAGAGGAAATCGCCGGCTACCGCGATGTTCTCGAGCTTATCCACGAAGGCTACGATTCCATTGAGGTGACACCGGGCATCCTGCTCCAACTGCATCGCGACCTCTACCGGCACACCCCCTCCTCTCTCGGAGGACACTTCAAAATCGGAGACAACGAGATTCGCGGCATAACGGAAGACGGCACGGAGTACGTTCGGTTCAGGCCCACTCCTGCCGTCTCCACGCCTCAGACAGTCGAGGAGCTTTGCAACGCTTTCGCCTGCGCCATTGAAACCGAAACCATGGATGCGCTTCTGGCATCCCTTCTCTTCGTTTTCGATTTTACGTGCGTGCACCCCTTCAACGACGGCAACGGCCGCATGAGCCGGCTGCTCACGCTGCTGCTCATGTACAAAGCAGGCTATTACGTCGGCAAGTACATTTCGATCGAAAAGGAAATCGAGCGAACGAAGGACGCTTACTACGATGCTCTCGCAAAGAGCTCGGAAGGCTGGGGCGAGAACGCAAACGATCCGGGCCCCTTTGTGCGCTACATGCTGGGCGTCATCCTTGCGTCCTACCGCGACTTCGAGAGCCGGCTAGCACTGGCGTCTCGGGCCAAGGCGTCGAAGCCGGACCGTATCGAGGCGTACCTGCGCGACCACCTTGGGAAGGTGCGCAAATCCGAAATCGCCCAGGCCCTCCCCGATATCAGTGAGACAACGATCGAACGCACGTTGGCAGCGCTGCTCAAGGCCGAAAAGATCGAGAAGATCGGCACGGGCCGCGCAACGGCCTATGTTTGGAGGGAAGGGCGATAAGGCCGCCACGTTCATGATCGCGCTTGCGGGCCGCTACGGCTACCGCAAGCGCGGCCTGAGCCCCAAGGCCCAGGCCAAGTTGAAGGCGAACGTGCCCCCGGCGGCTTAATCCCGGAAGTCGGTACGCGTCGTGCGATACCGCCATGCGTCCACATCGGCCTGCATCTTGGCGATCTGCGCTTCAACGGTTTCGACGGCATCTAAACCCACGGGAAGATGCAGGGGCGGCGCGTCCGATTCGACCACATCGCAGACCAGCCGGGCCAGCTGCTGCGGATCTCCCGGCTGACCGGTGCCGCTCTCGCGCATGAAGTCCTCTTGCCAGCGGAAAGCATCGTAGTCGGCAATGGGAGTATCCGGCTCGATGCACAGGGCGCCGGCGTCGTAGAAGTTCGTGCGGAACAGCCCCGGGGCGACATTGGTGACCGAAATGCCGAAGGGCTCGAGCTCGAAGGCGAGACATGTGGAGAATCCCGTCACGGCGAATTTCGAGGAGTGGTAGATGGCCGGCCCCGCGCCGTACCCTGCAGCCGAAGCGATGTTGACGATGTGCCCCTCGCGCTGATGTCTCATGAAGGGCAAGACCGCCCGTGTCACTCGCATGAGGCCGAAGAAGTTCAACTCGAACAGCTCGCGTATGCCCGCCTCGCTCGTTTCCTCGAAATTGGTTATCCTGCCGTGCCCGGCGTTGTTCACCAGCACGTCTATGCGACCGAAATGCTCGGCCACCGTCGTCGCCATCCTGTCGCAGGCGCGCTCGTCAGCCGCAGCCACATCATGCTTCAGGTGAAGGAAACGGCCCCTATATCGTTCGGACAAATCGAGGTCCCCATCTCGCCGGGTGATAGCGGCGACCCTCGCACCGCGAGCAAGCGCCTCCTCGGTCAGGGCCCTCCCTATGCCCTTTGCCGCACCGGTGATCAGCCACACGCCCTCTGCGGCACGGGGCCCTTCAGCCGTCACGCCGACACCTGCTCGGCAGCGAAGGACTCATCGTCGAGAAGGGCGCGATCGCTTTGAAGGAAGGCGCCCAGCACCTGCGCAGCCTGGGGATAGAGCAGAGCGCCTCCCACCTTGCCGATGTCTCGTGCGAAGGAGCCCGTCCAGCGCAGAAGGTGGCCGTCCAGGAATCGACGCTGCTCGTCGCAGTAAGCAGCAAACCCCTCCCGATTGCCCTTCTGGCCAGCCTCCGTCATGCGCTCGCAGAGCATATGCATGAAGTCGAGCTCGAGCGCCAGATGATCGTCTGCCACATGAGGATGCCCCGACGAGAGCAGCCCGTAGCTGGCATACACTTTCCTGACCTCGAGGGTGCACGCCTGGAACAGCGTCCGGTCCTTCATGACATACACCGACTCCCACGGCGGGGCCGGCAGCGCATGGGGGCCTAGCAGCAGGCGGGTGTACTCGTCGCGCAGAGCGTCAACCACCTCGTCGGGCTCGCTCTCCATGCGTGCGCGCAGACTCTCCAGCACCGGCTGGAAATCGCGCAGCGCCTCGGAGTCGCCGCCCAGGCACAGCGCCAGGGAGTCTTCGGTCACCGGCCCGCACAGCACGGCGATGAGCCTCTGATCGGGCTCGCGCCGGAAAAGACGCTGGAACAGCAGGTACAGATAGGTCCGCGCCGCCTCTCTCATCTCGTATTCCTGATCGAACATAAGGTCTCCTCCATACACAAGGCCCCGCTTTCCTGGGAGGGAACGGAGAGCGGGGCCGATAAGCGGGATAATCGTCTAGTTACAGTTCCTCGACGGGGCTCACGATGGTGCCTTCGACATCATCGGGGTTCAAACGGTGCCGGTTGATCACCATGCAAGGCCCGGTCTCGGACGACGAGGCCAGCGGCTTGATATCGGCGTTGTCGCCGTACTGGGCCCGCAGCTCGTCGATGTCGCCGAACTTGATGCAGCGGCCAAGGCAGGAGGCGACGCACGCCGGATCCTCGCCCTGCTCCATGAGATCCTTGCAGAAGTCGCACTTGCCGCAGACGCCCGTCTCCTCGCGCACCTGGGGAACATCGTAGGGACACGACTCCACGCAGGTTCCGCAACCGATGCACGTCTCCGGGTCGGAATACACCACTCCGTCCTCGTCACGCTTCGTCATGGCCCCGGTCGGGCAGTTGGCCACGCACAGCGGGCGCTCGCAATGATTGCACGCCGTGGGAATATGGTAGGCGAAGAAGCCCTCAAGCGTAGGCACTCCATCCTTGTCGCTCCAGGTGCCGCCCGCGTACTCGATTACCCTGCGGTACTTCGTGCCCACCGGCAAGTCGTGAGTGTCTTTGCAGGCCATAATGCACGTCTTGCAGCCGATGCAGTCATCGATGTTGTAGTAGAAGCCGAGTTGGTTAGCCACGGAAATCCCTCCTATTCGAAGTCAAAGGTGCGGTACGGGCGCTGGCAGTCAGGCAGAAGCGGCTCGCCGTCCCACTTCTCGACCTTGACGAGGCAGGTGTTCCAAGGCTGATGCCCATGGCCGACCACGTGGCCCCCGGCGAGAATGTTGGCGCTGCCGCCCTCGTCGATGCCCTCCTCGTTGAGGTTGATCCAGTTGCCCTCGCCGATCATGAGCACGCCGGGCATAATTCGCGGCGTGATGTTCACCCGACGCAGGATCTTGCCATGCTTGCTGGTAACGAGCACTGTCTCGTCCTGCTCGAGGCCGAGGGCCGCAGCGTCGTTCGCGTTTATCATGAGATTGTTGGCGTGCACCTCGTTCAGCTGACGCACATTGTGGAACGAGGAGTGCACCGAGCGGGCGGAGTGGGTCGAGATAACCTGGAAGGGATACTCGCCCTTCTCCTTGGTCTCCCAATTGGCAAACGTCTGCTCGTAGCCCTCATCAGCCGGCCGGTACTTCGGCAGGGGCTCCACGACGGGCGTCGTCCCGTAAATCTCCATGTAATTCGTAAGCGACTGGCTGTAAATCTCGTACTTGCCAGAGGGGGTGTTTCGGGGATTTGCCACCGGATCGTTGCGATAATCAGCACGCTTGGGAGTAATCGCGTAAGGATCATCTGGCGAGCGCTGGGCGGCATAGTAGCCCTGCTCGAGCAATTCCTTGATGGGAACGCGTCCCTCTTGCGGAGTTCCCTCGACACCAAACTCGTCGATATCCTCCTGGGTGATGGCCGCCAGGGGCTCCATGCCGGAGAAGTCGTCCTTCATAACCTGAGTCGTCGCGAGAACATTGTACGAAGCCTGCTCCCAGCTGATGTTGCGAATGAGCTTCGGATCAATATCGAGACGCTTGGCCAACTCCTCTTCCATCCACACATCGTCTTTTGCCTCGAACAGCGGCTCGATCACCTGCTTGCCGCCGAAGAAGAGGGCGCGGGGATTGAGGGGCATGACCTGTCCCGCATTGCTCCACGGCGTCTCCCAGAAGGAAGCGGCGGGCAGCACGATATCGGAATACTCGCAGTCGGAGGTCATGAACAAGTCGGATGTGACGACGAACTCCACCTTGCGGAACGCCTCGATACCCTTGCTGGCCCCCGAGAACTGGTTGAGCGGCGAGCACGAGTTGATCTTCCAAATGCAGCGAATGTCGATGGGCTGCTCGCCATGGACGAAATCAGTATACTTCCCCGAGACGATGGCCTCCCATGCCCCGCCGTAGGGCAGTCCGTAGAACTTCTCCGGGTCGTAGCCGCCCTTGTCGAGCATGGACACCTCGGCCGGCCCCTCGCAAATGGGATTGGTCACAATCTCGATGCCGGGAGAGCCAGGCAGGATCATGGAGCTGCCCATGCCCACCGATTGGGGATTGGCCATGGCCACCTCGGCGCCTTCGAAGCCCACGTTGCCCGTCATCCAGCCGACCGCGTAGAACAGCTGAGTGTAGTTCTGGCCGTTCTCCGTACGGGCCGGAGCCTGGGTCGAACGCCAGATGAGGGGGCTTGCCGACGTGGCTATCTCCGCCAGCTCGCGAATCTTATCGGGCGACACGCCGCAGATCTCGCTCGCCCACTCGGGCGTCTTGGGCGTCTCGTCGTAGGCACCCAGAACGTAGTCCTTGAAGTTCTCGTTCGTCGTGGCGTCCTCGGGCATGTGATCCGCGTCGAAGCCGACGGTGTAGGCGTCGAGGAACTCCTGATCGTGCAGGTTGTTCTCGATCATGTGGTACGCCATGCCAAGAAGAAGCGCGCCGTCGGTGCCCGGGCGCACCGGCACCCACATATCCGCCACCTGCTCGGTCTGCCCCGAGAACCACGGGTCGATGACGATGAAGCGCACGCCCGCATGCTTCATGGCGCGATACCAAGAATTAGCGAGCGAGCCCGCAGCCAGGCCGAAAATGATGGCCGTATCGGCCTTGCAGGCCGTGAACACGTCCTGGGTCTCCATCATGCCGTACGACCACGGGTCGCCTTCCATGAACGTCGACACCACGGGAATGCCGCCATAGGACTGGGTGCCCCACACGTACACGCAACCGCCCATGGCGTTGAGCAAGCGCGTGACCTGACCGCCAGCCGCGCCGCCGCCATGGCCGTCGCCACTCACGCCGCAGAAAAACGACTTGGGGCCATGGTTATCCATGATGCGTTTGACCTCGCCGGCCACCAGATCGAGGGCCTCGTCCCAGGAAATGCGCTCCCACTCATCACGTCCGCGCAGCTCGCCGTGGAAATCGACGCCGCCGGGCTGCCAGTTCTTGCGCTTCATGGGGTACTTCAGTCGATCGGCGCCCATATAGCGCTGGCGCGACATGCGCCCGCGCACGCAGCAGCGATTCTGGGGGTTCTCATCGGTGTCCTCGCCGGTATCGTCGGTCTTCTGGCGCACCACCATGTTGTCGACCACATATCCTATGTTGCAGCAGACGCCGCAATTGCACGGAAGCGCCACCCACTCGCCTTCCTCCAGAGAGCCCGTCTCTCCCAGCTCAAGCGTGTTCTCGCTATCGGTCGGGCTGCAGCCCGACAAGGCAAGGGCCGCCGTAGCCGCTGCTGTCGCACCGAGAAAACCGCGGCGGCTGATCTGAGCAACCGAGCTCGCGCGGTCGTGTCCCAATTCTGACATGATTCCTCCTTCTCTCCAAAAGGTCTATCGGTTGGGCCGATGCATTAAGCATAGGGAGAGAGGAAAAACCTATCAATATCTAAGTTTTCGATACTTTTTCTCAAACCTATCGGAAACTGATAGACGACAGTTGATCTCGCGAAAACCGACACCTCCCCTGTCTTGGCGAAGCGGGTAAAATATCCTCAGCGGGAGAGGAGGCGCTATGGGAGCAGCAGGAGAAACGGCATCGAGGCTTTGGCTGGACGAGCGGTTCCGGTCCCTTGTCCACTGCTCGACGAAACAGGCCCTCTCCTGGGACGAGTTTCTCCGTCAGCCCATTCCGGAAGGCTACACGCCCGAGCAGGTCTGGCTCGCGCTCTGCGACGTCCGCCACTGTGGCGCCGTACACATTCCTTCCGCCCACGGGCGGCAGCCGGGACCCTGGTACACGCCGACGTTGCGCATTTCGTCCATGGCCCGGAATATCAACGCTCGCTCCGGGGACGATTCCCCGCTCTCGCGCCTGCTCCGCAGTCCCAAAGGCGCACACCATCGCAGTCAGTGCCAACGCTCCGAGATTCTGGCCACCGCAGCTCAAGACGGCTTCACGCTCAGCCCCGACCGGGCCTACGACATCGTCATCCTCAAGAAGAAGCCGCGATCTGTTGAGGAGCGGGTAATCGGCAACATCGCCCTTCTCATGGACTCTCTCGAAGACTATGAGGAGCAGCCGTTTTCCGATGATCTGGCAGATGAGTTCCACCGGCGAATCACCTACAAGGTAGACCCAACCCTGCTGCGCAGTTGCCAAACAGACCTCTCCCACCTCGAAGACCCCGCCGAGCAGCGGCAGCTGTTCCGGCGCTTTCGCCTCGAAGGAAACAACCTGTGGGCCTATGCCAACAACGCAACGGGCGAGGCGGCCGAAGACCCCGTCGTGAAGGCCCTCACGCTGCGCACGCTCCTCTCCGGGTATTTTCACGATAAACCCTTCGGCACCACGCTGACGCGCTTCATCTTCAGTCTCTTCGCCCTTAAAAACCACCTCACCGCCTTGGCGATTGCCCCCTTCACCCAGACCGTCGTCGCCTGGATCGATGCCAATCCACGCACCTTGCGCCACCTTTTCTTTGAAGCGGAGGAGCCGGGATGCGAGACCGATGTCGCCAACGCCGATATCACCTTGTTCCTCGAAGCCTCCCTTGAGTTGGCCGAAGCGACCCTCATCCAGCTCAAGGAAGAAGTCGAGCGTGAGGAAAATGAGCTCGCTTCGCTTTCCAGCAGCCTCTTCGAGGGCAGACAGCTCAATCGACGTCAGTGCACCATTGTCAACTATGCGCTCCGCAATCCCGAAGCGGAGATGACCATCCGCTACCATCAGACCAATCACCGCATCGCCTACGCAACCGCCCGGGCCGACTACCTCGGCCTCGTGGAAAAAGGGTACCTGCGGCAGAGCTATCGCGGCAACGCCATGGTTTTCACCTTGGACCCGACTCTTCTCGAGAGGCTATCGACCTCTTAGGCGACGCCCAGAAAGACAGCACAGCCCCGATGGCAGAAGGGGTGCCTGGAGCCTTCCCGGTTCCAGACACCCCACGTTTCAGCGACCGGTGCGGCTGTTGCGCGGCACTGTGCAGCAGCCACAGGCCCTACACGGCGTCGGCGCGCAGGGCCTCCACCACGCTGTCGGCGCGGCAGCGGTGCATGCCGTAGGCCACCGAGATGCCCATGGCCGCCGCCGTGAGCCCCACAGCCAGCGCCACGTAGCCCCAGGGCAGTGTGAAGCCCAAACCGCTCATCGACTGGGTCACCACGGCCCACAGAAGCCACGCCACCAGCGCCGAGATGAGCAGCCCCGGCACCAGGCCGGCAATGCCGAAGCTCATGCACTCCTCGGCGATCATGCGGCGGAACTGGCGGTTCGAAAGGCCCACCGAGCGCATGACCGCGAACTCGCGCCGGCGCAGGATGAGGCTGTTCGTCACCGTGTTGAACACGTTCGCCATGGCAATGAGCGCCAGGATGACGGTAAACAGCAGGCAGAACACGTTCACCACCATCGCGAGCATCTGGGTGGAGTCCTGCTCGGCGATGAAATCGTTGTACGAGTAGAACGTGGGCTCGTAGCCCTCCACATCGTGGAAGTACTCGCCGCCCGCGCTCGACAACTCCTCGGCCAGGGCGGCATGATCGCCATCGGTCGGGTCGAAGTAGCCGTAGAACACCGGATCGGTGTTGCCGAACCCCTGGTAGGCGGCCACAGACATGGGCACGATGAGCTGCAGGCCGGCTCCGGGTCCGCCCACCACCGGGGGCGTCTCGTCCACCACGGCGGCCACCTCGAGCGAGACCGTCTGCACCTCCACGTCGGCCATGGTCAGGCTCGAGAGGGTGTCATCCGAACCCATGGGCGCGTAGGGCACGAAGGCGAACTGCAGCGCGCCATCGGCGCCGAGCTCCACGCTCATGCCGATGCCGGCCACGGGCCTACCCTGGTAGGTGGCCGACGCGATAACGTCCACCGTACCCGGCTCGCGCAGCACGTCGAGCAGCTGGTAGAGGGAGCCGTTGTTGCCGTAGCCCTGGCCGAGCGCGATGGCGCGCAGGTGCGCGGGGTCGCGGAAGTCGGCGGGATTAAGCCCCGCCTCGCGCGCGTAGGCGTCGAAGGAGGCATCGTCCAAATAGACCAGGGAGGCCACGGTGCCGTAGCGCCCGTCGGCCATCACGCCGCCCGCCAGACCGTCCTCGCTCATGAAGGCCTCTCCCACCATGGAGGCGGGAAGCACCACGTTCGCATCGCCTGAGAGCTTCCAGCCCACGGCACTCGCGTTCGGAAGCGCACCCAGAGCGTCGAAGGCCTCCGCGAACACGGCGGCCTCGTCGGCAAGGCGCGCGTTGTCCTCGGCCAGCAGGGCCTCGGGCGTGATGGGCGCCGCATCGTCGGCCGTCGCATCGACCCCGGCAGCAGCGCCTTCCGCACCCGCCGCGCCTGTCGCAGCACCTTCCGCGCCCGGCGCCGCGGCGGCATTCCCATCGGCCGCGGTCCCGTCGTCGCCTTCGACCGCGCCCTCGCCCGCGGAGCCTTCCGCAACCCCGTCGGCCTCGCCGGGGGTCACGGCCATGAGCTGGGTCGTCACCGACACCTGGCCGGCTGCCTCGGCGCCCCCGCTCACCACATCGGCCAGCGTGCCCAGAAACACGTTCAGGGAACCCGCCGTCATAAGCAGCACGATGGCCAGCGCCAGCGACACCGATGCCGCCCGGCCCTTCCCCGTGCCCCGCTTGCGGTTGATGCGGGCAAGCGTGCCGCCGATGCCGTACAGGCGCCCGGACACCCCGCGCGACTGCCACAGCCGGCATCCGGCCGCCGCCCGCGCCGCCGCCTTCTCACCGCGTTTCGAGACGCGGGTTGCGCCCTGGGCCCGCAGCGAGTCGATGATGTTCGTGCGGCTCGCGCGCTTCGCGGGAATCCACACCGACACGAGCACCGTCACGAAGGTGAGCGCCGCCGCCAGGGCCAGCACCACCCCGTTCACCGCCAGGGTGAAGGGCACGTCCTCGGCGCCCGAGAGCGTGGCGATCATGGGGCCGATGAACGCGAAGGTGACCGCGCAGCCGCCCAGGCCGATGAGCAGCCCCAGCGGAATGCCCACGAGCGCCACCAGGGCCCCTTCCAGCACCACCGCGCGGCGCAGCTGCCGGCGTGAGGCACCCACCGACGACAGCAGCCCGAACTGCTTGATGCGCTCGGCCACCGAGATGTTGAAGGCGTTGAAGATGAGCGATACGCACGCCACCACGATGACGCCCGCCAGCACCGCCACGATGCCGTAGAACGTGGACCACAGCGACGCGCCGTCGGAGATGCCCATGTAGCGCAGCATGGAGGTGTGCAGCACGATATGGTCGTCGGAAAACAGCGCCTCGGCCTGCGCGGACACGTCCTGGGCGCTCGCGACATCGTTCAGCGTGAGGTACACATCGGTGAAGGCATCCGCGCCGGCGGCCCCGGGGCCGATGAGCGCCGTCATGCCCGCACCGGTGGACAGCGCATAGCCGGCCCTGTCGTAGAAGCCCACCACCGTGAAGGTGCGCTTCTCGGCATCCACCAGCTCCTCGTTGAACTTGCCGCCGTCCGCGGCCGCGTCGAAGACGCCCATGGACGAGTCGAGCGGCGTGCCGTCCTCGATGACGCTCTCCACGCCCTCACCGTCGTTCACGCCCCAGCCGAGCTCCTTCTCGCCGTGGACCTGCTCGCCCTCCTCGCCGGGGGCAAGCCGTGCCACGCGCCGGCCCACGTCCAGGGTGACCTCGTCGCCCAGCTCCAGGTTCTCATAGCTCTGCCACGTGGCGAACAACATGACCTCGTTTTCGTTCTCGGGCAGCCGCCCCTCGCTCGGCCGGATGCCGCAGATGGCGCCCACGTCGCCGGTCGCCGCGCGCACGGGCACGTAGGCGCCCAGCACGTTTTGCTGCTCGGGCGTCAGGTGCCCGAAGCCCACATCGCGCAGCGTGGCTACGGCCGCTACCGACGGGTCGACCGCCGCGGCATCGATCCGCTCCTGCGTGGCGGCACCACCCGGCGCTTCCACGCAGGCCATCCACGTGCCCGACTGCTCGGCCTCCATGCGGTAGAGGAAGTCGTTCAGCGAGGCGTAGGTGGTGAGCACCGCCGTGAGCAGGGCGGCGGCCAAGGCCACGCCCGCGATGGTCACCAGCGTGCGCACCCGGTTGGCGCGCAGTGATTTCACCGTGAAGTTGGCCATGGCGTTCATCGGCGGATCCTCTCGTCGCGCACGATGCGGCCGTCCTCCACGGCGATGATGCGATCGGCCGCCAGCGCAATCTCCTCGTCGTGGGTGATGACGATCATGGTCTGGCCGAACGCGCGGTTGGAATCGCGCAGAAGCTGCATGATCTCGCCGCTGTTGCGCGTATCCAGGTTGCCCGTGGGCTCGTCGGCCAGCACCACCGCCGGCGCGTTCATGAGCGCGCGCCCGATGGCCACGCGCTGCTGCTGGCCGCCGGAAAGCTGGCTCGGCAGATGCCCCTCGCGACCGGAAAGCCCCAGGCGTCCCACCAAGCTCGCAAGGCGGTCCTCGTTCACCACGCGGCCGTCCAAGGCCACGGGCAGCGTCATGTTCTCCACCACGTTCAGCACCGGCACCAGGTTGTAGAACTGATACACCAGCCCCACCTCGCGGCGGCGGAACACCGCCAGCTCCTCATCGCTTCGCGCGTACACGTCGGCGCCGTTCAACAACACGTGCCCCGACGTGGGGCGGTCCACCCCGCCGATGAGGTGCAGAAGCGTCGATTTGCCCGAGCCCGACGAGCCCACAATGGCCACGAACTCGCCCTCGGCCACGGAAAACGACACGTCGTCCAAAGCGCGCGTGGCCGTACCGCCCTCTCCGTAGATCTTCGTCAAGTGGCTGACCGTCAAGATGTCCATGCCAGATGCCTTTCTTCTCCTGGTCTCCCAATCTACGGAACAAGTATGGGCACGCCTTCTTGCGCACCCCTAACGCGCCCATTACGATGCTGTAATTAAAAAGCTTAATGTTCGAAATTTGGAGCATTAACGGACTTAATGCTCTAAATTTCGAACATTAGCGAACACGACGCCCTATACCACCAGCTTGGGGAAGGATATCTCGAAGCGGGCGCCGCCCTCGGGATTGTTGGCGGCGCGCAGGGTGCCGCCTTGGGCCGACACCAACGCCTGAGCCAGCGAGAGCCCGATGCCGAAACCGGCCGGCTGGCGCACGTCACCGGCCGCATCCGCGCTGGCGGCAACGGCAACCTGACTGGCCCCCTCAGCAGCAATCTGCATCGCCACCCCCTCGGCCGTCTCCTCAGGCGCCAGCGCCACCGCGCCCGCGCTCCTTCCCCGATAGAAGCGCTCGAAGATGTGGGGCAGATCCTCCTGCGCGATGCCGGGGCCCGTGTCGGAGACAACGATGGTGGTGGCCAGAGCGTCCTCGCGCACGGCCACCGTCACCGTGCCGCCGGCCGGCGTGTGCTCCATGCAGTTCTTCGCGATGTTCTCCACGGCCTCGGCGGTCCACGGCGCATCGCCCTGGAAGGTGGCAGCCTCGTCAAGCTGAAGCACCAGGTTCACGTCGCGCAGGTCCATGGCCGTGGCCAGGGGCGCCACCGCCCGGCGCACCACATCGGCGGCGCTCACCTCGCGGCGTTCCACGTGCATGGCGCCGGCATCCACCTTCGCGATCTTCAGCAGCGTGGTCACCAGCCACGACACCCGCTCGATCATGGCCTCCAGCTCGCGCACGGCGCGCTTGCGCTCGCGAGCATCGTCGGCGCGTTCCACCACCGGCAACATGAGCGCGATGGCTGTAAGCGGCGTGCGAATCTGGTGGGACACATCGGCCAGGGCATCGGCCAAGGCGCGGCTCTCACTCGCCAGCATCTCGCTCATGCGGGACAGACGCGCCACCACCTTCCCCAGCTCGTTGGCGAGCACCGCCACGTCGCCCTCGCGGCAGTTGGAGAACCCCACGGCGCGGCCCGCGTGCAGCACCTCGTCGATTTCCGCGGCGAGGCGGCGGATCTGCCGGTGTCGGTACAGCGAGATGCCCAGAAACAACGCGATCAGCACCGCGCCCGTGGCCGCCACCCACAGCTTCGCATCCGTCGGCGCCGCCCAGATAAGCACGGCCACCACTGCCGCCATGGCCGCGCACTGGCGCAGCAGGGTCGATGCGGAGCCCACGTTACTCGCCCCCTCGCGCCACGGCGGCGCGCTCCATCGGCCGCACTGTTTCCGACCGCCGAATGCGCACCATCGCCCCTACTCCCCCACCTTATAGCCGAGCCCGCGCACGGTCACGATGACGCGCGGGTCGGACGGATCGGCCTCCACTTTCTCGCGCAGGCGCTTGATGTACACGTTCAGGGCGTTGTCCGACACGTACTCCCCAGCGCTGTCCCACACGGCGTCGCGCAGCATCTCGCGGGTGACGAGCTTGCCCTTATGCTGCAAAAAGTACAGCAGAAGCCGGTACTCCAGCGCCGAGAGGAACACCTCGGCCCCGTCCCGCGTCACCGCACCCGAGGTCACATCGAGGCGCACGTCGCCCACGGCCAGCACGTTCTCGGCAGGGCTTGTGCGCCGCAGCGCCCCGCGCATGCGCGAGACCAGTTCGCGGGCGCGGAAGGGCTTGGCGATGTAGTCGGCGGCGCCCATGTCGAGCCCCGCCACGGTGGAGTACTCGTCGTCGGAGGCCGTCAGGAAGATGACGGGCATATCGGGCGCGACCTCGCGGGCCGCGGCACAGACGGCGAACCCGTTGCCCTCGGCCAGGGTCACATCCAGAAGCGCGATGTCGAAGCGCTCGGCGGCCAGGCGCTGCTGGGCTGCTGGCTGGGTCGCCTCGGCCGTAACCGAGAACCCCTCGCCCACCAGAAGATCGGTCAGCGTGCGCACGATGGCGCCGTCGTCCTCCACTAACAGTACGCGCATGGCCGCTCCTTCCGCTTCGCGCGTTTCCTTCGGGCACCATAATAGCGAAAGCGCCCCGACCAGGGAGCGCTTTCGGGAAATTCCCACCGCGGCTTACGGAAGCGTAATGACCTGCGATGGTTGTATTTTGACGAGACGGCACCGAAATATGTCCCGAAAATTGCGTTTGTTAGCAATCCGTCCGATTGCGCAAAGGCCAATCAACCGCCGTCGCAACCCTATACTGGCAAAACGCTGCACACCTAAGCGTTCGAGCACCTGAAAACAGCGCTCGCCTCGCAGCCCATTGCTAACAAACGCATTTTCGACGGCAAAATTGAACGTCGACTCGACAAGAAAGGTCATCGGACCTCAAGACGATCTCGGCACTTGGCTCCAATACCGCGCTTCGCATCGAGCGTCAGCCCAGATGCGCGGCCACCACCTCTACGAGGCGCTGGGCCACATCGCGCTTGCTCATGAGGGGCAGCAGCACATCGTCGCCCTCGGTGACGAGCCATACCTCGTTGTTGTCGGTACCGAAGGCGAGCCCGTCGCCCACCTGGTTCGCCACGATCATGTCGGCGTTCTTCTTCACGAGTTTGGCGTGGGCGTTCATGAGCACGTCGTTGGTCTCGGCGGCGAAGCCCACCACGTACTGGCCAGGCCGTTTGGTGGCGGCCAGCGTGGCCAAAATGTCGGGGTTCTCCGTGAGGGGCACGTTGGCGAGCGCCGCATCGTCGCGGCCCTTCTTCAGCTTGCGGTCGGCCGGGTTTGCCGGGCGCAGGTCGGCCACGGCGGCCGAGAAGATGGCGGCATCGGCCACGGGGAACACCTCGGAGGCGGCGGCCAACATGTCGCGGGCCGTCTTCACGGGCACCACCTGAACGCCCGCCGGCGCGGGAAGGGACACGGGGCCCGACACCAGCACCACGCGCGCCCCGGCCGCCGCGGCGGCCTCGGCTATGGAATAGCCCATCTTGCCCGAGGAGTAGTTGGAAATGTAGCGCACCGCGTCGATGGGCTCCACGGTGGGGCCCGCCGTCACGAGCACCGTACGGCCCGCGAGCGCACCTGCGGGCATGGCAGCCGCGCCATCGGCCACTGCCCCGGGCTGGGGAACGTCGGCGGGAGCGGAGGCCGCGGGGGCGGCAGAGATCGGGAGATCCCTCGGCTCCGCGCCTTCGGCGCTCCGCTCAGGATGACACGGGGAAACGGCGGCTGATGCGCTTTCGAGGGCGCTATCGGGCGAGGCCGCAGGGGTCGACGCGCAAGCGGCGCCGATCTGGTCCATCACCGAGGCGAACGGCACCTCGCCGTAGGCCTCGCAGGCCGCGCGCAGGGCGTCCAGCCCCACGCGGTCGGCGAGCAGCGCCAGCGTCTCGCGCACGATTACGGCCGGGTCGGCCAAGCGGCCACGCCCCACATCGCCGCAGGCCAGGTAGCCCGCATCGCCTTCGATAAAGCGCACGCCGCGACGGCGCAGCGTGGCCATGTTCTCCTGGGTGGCCGCAGCCTCGTACATGTGCACGTTGGCCGCCGGCGCAATGGCCAGCGTAGCCGTGGTGGCCAGCGCGGTAGTGGACAGCAAGTCGTCGGCAATGCCGCAAGCCACCTTCGCCATCACATTGGCCGTGCAGGGTGCGACGAGGAACACGTCGCATTCCTGGGCGAGCGAGATGTGGTGGATGGGGTCGGTCGGGTCGTCGAACAGATCCACAGCCACCTTTTCGTGGGTGAGCGCGCGGAAGGTCACGGGATCGACGAAATGCGTGCCGTGCTCGGTCATGACCACCTTCACGCGCGCGCCGGCCTTCTGCAGCCCACGCACGATCTCGCACGCCTTATAGGCCGCAATGCATCCAGTCACGCCCACCAACACGCAAGGCCGCTCAACGCTCATCGGCTTCTCCTTCCAAGAAGTTTTCCGCCTATTATAAGCGACGGGATAGCGAAAAGGGCGGCCTAAAGACCGCCCCACAGAGAACATAATCCAGCAGAATCGGCGAGCAACTGCGGCCAGAACGGCGACGGAGAGCGTCCTCCACAAGAGGCGCCGCCCGCATTATCGGATTGCTACATGTTCACGCAGTGGATCTTCTCGCCGCGCTCCAGGTAGGCCATGACCTCTTCCACGGCCATCACAGCGCAGTTGTCCTCGGCCTCGGCGGTGGAGGCGCCCAGGTGCGGGATGACGATGGCGCGATCCATCTTCACCACGGCCGGGTTCGCGAAGTCGGTCACGTAGGCGGCCACCTTGCCGGAATCCAGGGCGGCGGTCATGGCGGCGTCGTCCACCAGCACGTCGCGCGAGAAGTTCAGGAACACCACGCCGTCCTTCATGCTCGCGATGGCGTCCTCGTTGATCATCATCTTCGTGGCGGGCAGCGCCGGCACGTGGATGGTGATGTAATCGCAGGCCGGGTACAGTTTGGCCAGATCGTCGGTGAACTCCACCGTGGGCGAGATCTGCTCGTGCACGGTGATGCCGTCGAGCGCCGGGTCGTAGCCCACCACCTTCATGCCCAGGGCCTCGGCGGCTTGGGCCACCTTGCGGCCGATGGCCCCCAGGCCGATAACACCCAGAGTCTTGCCCGCGATCTCGCCACCGGCGAACTGCTTCTTGGCCTTCTCGGCGGCCTTGCCCACGTTCTCGTCGTCGGCGTTGTCGCGCACCCAGGCCACGCCGCCGATGATGTCGCGGCTCGCCAGCAGCATGCCGGCCAGCACCAGCTCCTTCACGGCATTGGCGTTGGCGCCCGGCGTGTTGAACACGGCGATGCCGGCCTCGGCGAACTTGTCGAGCGGGATGTTGTTCACGCCGGCGCCGGCACGGGCCACGGCCTTCAAGTTGGCGGGGATGGGCATGTCGTGCATGTCGGCGGAGCGCACCAGGATGGCGTCGGCCTCCTCCACGTTGTCGGTCAGCTCGTACTCGTCGGACAGCACGGCCAGGCCGACGGGGGAAATGTTGTTCAGGCAGTGGATCTTGTACACGGGGGCGCTCCTTCTCTCCTGCAAAGCCAGGGTCAGATACCGCCCCAGCATACCGCGAAAGCACGCCCGCACGCGAGAAGCGCCGCCCCTGCGGGTCAAATGCGCACGGGGATGGCGATTATACGGCCGCGATGCCGCCACCGTTATGCGTCGGGCGCGGCTGGCGGGCGGCCTGAAGGCCGCCCCTACGGAGGAGGGGGTCGCCGGCGCAAAACAGGGCGCGTCGCCGGCACGGGCCGGGCGGCCTGAAGGCCGCCCCTACGGAGGGCCGCCATCGCAAACCGGAAGGGCGCGTCGCAAGCCGGAGAAGCCGGCACTCGGGCGCGATTTCGTAGGGGCGGGCTTTAGCCCGCCCGCATACCTGCGGAAGCGTTAGCGTGGTGCACGAAATCGACGATACGGGCGATGAACAGCTGACGGCGCTCGTCCAACGTGCCGTGGGCCTCCCCCTCCTCGCCGATGTAGTACAGCGTGGTGGTCAACACCATGCCCACCAGCGCCACCGACTCAAAGGCGGCATCCAGTTCGGGACGCACGGTGCCCTCGCGCTGGCCGCGCACGAGCTGCGCCTGCAACAGGGCCAAAAGCCGCTGCTCGTAACCGCGCATCACCGCCGACCAGGCACGCCCCGGGCGCCACAGCTCGGCCACGAAGAACCGGCCGAAGGCGGCGTTCTCGAAGATGACCGCCGCAAACAGCTCGATCATGGCCGTGAGCGCGGCGGTGGCCGAAACTGCCTCGGCGGCCACGCGCTCGAACGACACGATAAGATCGCCGATGCCGTCTACCAGAATGCTCTCGGCAATGGCGGCCTTGCTGGGGAAATGGTAGTAGGCCACGCCCTTCGACACGCCCGCCACCTCCACGATGCGATCCACCGTGGCCTCGGCGTACCCGCGCTCGGCGATGACGGCCAACGCGGCGTCCAGCAGCTGGCGCCGGGTGGCATCGGCCTTGGTCGTCCTCGTTTTCCGCTGCGTCACGCCCATCCTCCGTCAGATCATGAACTGCTGGGGAGATTATACCGCGCGCCCGCCGCGCCCCATCGCGAACCGCAACCGTCACCAATTCCCCAATTTCATGACCTATTAACTCAATGTAAACAGTCTATAATCCCTGATAAAAACCGCCTTTTGCCGCATTTTCAACCACTTGGCATCAACTCGGGAAAAGAATTGCTACAATGCGCAGCGAACCATTCCCGACCCAGGTGAAAGGCACGGGCCATGGCAGCGAAGATCATACCGTTTCCCGCCGATTGCCGCGCAGCCGCGCAGGGAACCGCTCGGAGCTCCGAGGGCGACGCGAACATCGCGCTCGTCGTGGAACTTGTCGACCCCGATCCCTCCCGCGCCCGCACCCACGCCATCGCCGTGCAGCCCGACGCATCGCTCGCCGACCTGCATCGGGAGATCACGCGGCATTTCGATTGGGACGCCACGCACAACTACTTCTTCAGCTACGGCAGCTGCCGCTTCGAGGACCCCGAGCTGTTCCGCGGCCACGACCATCTGTCGGCCCGCTGCCGCAAGATCTACTCGGCGGCCGAGGCGTCCATCGGCCGCGTGCTGGGCGCCCGCGACGACACGCTGTTCTACGTGTACGATCTCGTGCACGGCTGGGAAGTGCGCATATCTCGCAAGGCCTGCAGCTCTCTCGCCCAGTTCGGCTAAGATCGGGAAGCCGGGGAAAGCGAGGGCATCTCTGCCCCCAGGCTGCGCAGGGGCACCGAGCGGCCCTGGCGCCGGAAGCTGCGGCACCCGGCCAAGGCGGGCGGCGCCTCGCGCACGGCCACCTTCCGAATGCGCAGCCCCAAACGGCGCGCCTGGCTGCGCAGGGCGTCCCCATAGGCATCCACGATGCGCTGCATGCCCTGCACGTCGTCCACGTATAGCACCAGCCAGTACCACTTCTCGCCCTGCACCTTGCCGTCGCGTCGCGATCCGGCCTCGTTCGGCTCGCGCAGCAGCACCTCATCCAAAACCGCGCCACGCACCTGCTCCAGAAAGGCCCAGGCCTGCTCAACGTCTCCAAAGACCAGGCAGGCGGCCGTTTTCACGATGTCCAGCCCGCGCGACTCGTCCTCCTCGCGCCAGACCGTCCGTGCACTGTCCGCCGTGGTTGCGCGGGCGGCGTGGGCACCCGTTTCCTCTTCAACGGGAAACAGCTTGCGCTTGCGCATGTCCCACTTCGCCGGCAGGAAACGCAGCTCGTCGACGGTAATGCCCTCGGCACGCAGTGCCTGCAGCAGCACCGACTGCCACGCGTCCACCTCGGTGCGCGCCGCCGGATCGTCCAGGTACATGCCGAACACCCACCAGTCGCGGTCCTTGGCAGGCCCCTTGCGCGGCCGATCGTCACGGGCGATGTAGATGCCGTTGGTATGTTCCAGCACGAACCGGGCCACCTCAGGCCGCGCGCGCCAGGTACGTTCCACCGCCGCCCGATAACGTTCCTTGTTGCGCGCCCGCTTCAGGGCTTGGGCGGCCTCGGGCCCCAAGTCGGCCACCAGCGCGCTCAACCCCGTCGAAAGACTCTGCACGTCGCCTCCTTAGGTCAAGTCGCCGGATTCGGAAAGCGACACCGTCTCGCCGCCCGTGTCCACGGGCAGCTGCAGCAATGCCGCGAAGAAGTCCTTGGTGCGCGCCACCACCTCGCGCAGGCTGTACTGCATCTGGTTGTGGTAGGCGCCTTTGTCGGTGGCCACGCCCCACGCTTCCATGCCCAGCGCATCGGCGGTGAACATAGCCCGGTACAGATGGTAGGCCTGGGTGGCCACGATGATGCGCTCGGCCCCGAACACGTAACGCGCCCGGTACATGGAATCGTAGGTGGTGATACCGCCGTGGTCAACGTACACGTCCTGGCTGGGAACGCCGAGGGACACGCAGTAGGCCTTCATGGCGTCCGACTCGTCGTAATGGGACGACCGGTTGTCGCCGCTGCAGATGATGGCCCGGGCTGCGCCGGCCTTGTACAGGTCCACCGCCACTTCCAGACGATCGGCCAGAATGTCGCTCGGGCGTCCATCGGCGTACACGCTGGCCCCCAGCACCACCACCGCATCGGCGGGACGGTCCGCGAACTCGTCGGCCAGCTGGGCCACCGTATGCACCTGCCCCCGGGTGGAAAGCACCGTGATCGCGTTCGCCGCGATCACCACCGCCGCCAGGGCGACCAGCACGGCCAAAACCGCCTTCAGGCAGCGGCCCAAACACGATGGACGGCGCGTTTCACCGCGAGACACGAGCACCTCCCCCTGGCAACGGGACAAATAAGAGCGTCCACTATAGCAAATTTAGCACAACCCACGGGCATTCGATGAAATGCCCAGATAAACTTGGCATTAAAGTTGGTATACTACGAAAGATAAAACGTTGCCTTTCTGTAACGTTACTGTAACTAACCCGGTATCCTCCGAAGGACGCGCGCATGTACCACTGCCCGGTTAACATCTGCCTCGTCGGCGTCGCCGACGAGTGCGCCCACATCGTGGCAACCACAGAGCCGTTGCACCCGTTTTCCCATCAGGTATTCCGCACCGACGATCCGAACGCCGCCGAGGTGGCGCGGGCCGAGGCGCTGTTCATCGACGTGACCGATCGCGATGCGGCCGCGCTCGTCGGCGCCGTGCTGGAGCACAAGAAGCACTGGGCGAAGTTGGTCGTCATCGCGCACCACGAACAGGTTCCCGAGCTGGCCGCCTTCTTCGACGCCATTGCCGACATCTGGATCGCGCCGCTGTCGACCCAGGAATTCACCTACCGCTATACCCATTGGCAGCACCTGTGCCGCCGCGACGCCGACGCCTGGGAAACCGAGCAGTTCCTGGAGGCCACCATCAACTCCATTCCCTGCCTGGTGTGGTACAAGTCGAAAGACGGCATCCACCACAAGGTGAACGACGCGTTCTGCGCCACCGTGAACAAAGAGAAAGACGACGTGCAGGGCCGCGGCCATGCCTACATCTGGGACGTGGAGGCCGACGACCCGGCGTGCATCGAGTCGGAACGGCAGGTGATGGAGTCGAAATCCACCATCGTGTCGGAGGAAGTGGTGCAGACAGGCGATGGAACGCGCCTGCTCACCACCTACAAGTCGCCCCTCTACAATGTAGACGGCTCGGTCATGGGCACCGTGGGCGTAGCCATCGACGTCACCCAGGAACGCGCCTACGAGGGCGAGATCGTCGAGAAGAACCGCACGCTGGAGACCATCTTCACTACCATGGAATGCGGCGTCATTACCCACTCCCAAGACGGCTCGCGCGTGGTGGGCGTGAACCAGGCGGCCCTGAACATCCTGGGCTACGAGTCGGAGGAAGACCTGGTGGCCGGCGGCTTCGACATGGTGGCCCACTCAGTGCTGCCCGAGGACGCCGACCGCCTGCGCGCCGCTATCGCCACCCTGAAGAACGTCGGCGATTCCGTGAGCACCGAGTACCGCGTGCGCCACGACAACGGCGACATCCTGCATGTGCTGGGCAACGTGAAGCTGATCGAAAACGACGGCGAGCCCATGTACCAGCGCTTCCTGCTGGACTACACCGACCGCAAGCTGGCCGAAGTGCAGAAGGAACGCCACCAAAAGGAGCTCATCCACGCCCTGTCGGAGGACTACCTTATCGTATGCTCCTTCAACCTGGACACGGGCGAGGGCGTGCCCCTGCGCGTCAGCGGCGACGAGACGCGCCACCTGGACGACCTGTTCTGCGGCACGCTGATGCTGGAACGCTGCATCGACGAGTACCTGGCCAGCGCCGTGCACGAGGACGACCGCGCCACCCTGGGCGAGGCCCTGAGCGCCCAGAACCTGCGACGTGCGCTGGCCGAGACCACGCGCATCCACGTGAACTATCGCACCGAGCGCGACGGCGACGTGGAGTACTGCCAGGCCACGGCGGTGCGCACGGGTGACTGGGCCGAGGGCCACGACATCGTCCTGGGCTTCCGCAGCGTCGATGCGCAGACGCGCGACGAGATGAAGCGCCGCGCCCTGCTGGAAGAGGCGCTCGACCAGGCGAACAAGGCCAGCGCCGCCAAGAGCGCCTTCTTGTCGAACATGTCCCACGACATCCGCACCCCCATGAACGCCATCGTGGGCTTCACCACCCTGGCCGGCAGCCGCATCGATCAGCCCGAGAAGGTGCGCGAGTACCTGGACAAAATCCAGTCGTCGTCCACCCACCTGCTCAGCCTCATCAACGACATCCTGGACATGAGCCGCATCGAAAGCGGCAAGGTGGCCCTCGACGAGCAGCCCTGCAGCCTCGTCGACCTGCTGGACGACCTGTACAGCATCGTGCAGGCCGAAGCCAGCGCACGGCAGCTGTATCTCACCGTGAACACGAGCGGTCTCGCGCATCCCAACGTGCGCTGCGACAAGCTGCGCATCAACCAGATTCTGCTGAACCTGCTGGGCAACTCCCTGAAGTTCACGAAGCCGGGCGGTTTCATCAAGGTGAACGTCGAAGAGGTGCCCGGAGCACCCGAGGGCTACGGCCGCTACCGCTTCACGGTGTCGGACACGGGCATCGGCATGAGCCCGGAATTCGTCGACCACATCTTCGATCCCTTCGAGCGCGAGCGCACCAGCACCATCAGCGGCATCCAGGGCACGGGCCTGGGCATGTCCATCACCAAGAACCTGGTGGACATGATGCACGGCACGATTGCCGTGGAAAGCAAGAAGGGCGTCGGCAGCCTGTTCACCATCGAGCTGACGCTGGCCCTGGACGCGCGGGGGGAAGGCGCGGCCCGCGTGCGTGCCGAGAAAGCCGCCCACGCCCATCCGCACGCGGTGCACGGCAGCCGCATCCTGCTGGTGGACGACAACGACCTGAACCGCGAGATCGCCATCACCCTTTTGGAAGACGAGGGCTTCGCCGTGGAGTACGCCGTCGATGGCCAAGAGGCTGTCGACAAGCTGCGCGCCTCGGGTGCCGACCACTTCCAGCTGGTGCTGATGGACGTGCAGATGCCCGTCATGAACGGCTACGAGGCCACCCGAGCCATTCGCAACCTTGACGACGAGCGCTTGGCGCGCATTCCCATCCTGGCCATGACTGCCGACGCTTTCGAGGAAGATCGCCAGAAAGCCCTGCGCTGCGGCATGAACGGGCACCTCACGAAGCCCATCGAGATCAGCAAGCTCTTCGAAGCCCTCGACACCGTTCTCGCCTAAAAGCCGCCGCGCCCTAACGCTCGACGGTCTCCAGCAGGTCGATCAGCTCCTGCCGCGAATGCACGCCCGTTTTCGCGAAGATGTTCTTCATATGGGTGCGCACGGTGTTCTTCGAGATGACCAGCTCCTCGGCAATGTAGGCCGCATCGCGACCGCGGGCCAGCAGGCCCAGCACATCGGCCTCGCGCGCCGAAAGGCCGTACTGGACCACCACCTGATCGCAGGGGCTTGCAGAGGGGGCAGCCGGTTGAGACGCATCCTCGGCCGGCGCATCCTCGGGGGAAGGCGCCGGCGCCGTCACGCCCTGCTGTCGCTTGGCGTTCATCATCATAGACATGCAGTAGATGGCCACCAGCGCCACCACCGACAGACCCGCAAAGCCGATGCCCGCGGTGTTGTCCAGAATGCAGCCCAGCAAAAGCCCCAGCTCCATGGCCGCGTACACCGTGCCCGCGAACACCCCGTACACCAGCACCGGCTGCACGCACTGATTGCGTGCCACACGCGAGCACGACACCACCATCAGCGACGAGGTGACCGAGAACACAGCGAACACCAGCAGCACGAGCCACTGGTGAAACGTGCTGTCGAGCAAGGGCAGCAGCAGATAGATCGTCGCCGTCAGCGGGAACACGATCTGGTACAGCCGTGCAAGGCCCACCCGCTCGTACACGGTCTTCCACGTGGCCAGCAGCACCACCGACGTGATGAGCAACCCCACCATATTCGCGTTGTCGAAGGCCTGGGATACCTCGGCGTTGTTAATGGCCTCCACGCGAATGAGGCCCACCACGAAGGCCGAGAAGGCGATGCAGATGAGCGACGGCCACGACTCCCGCGCCGCCCGACGGCAACGGTCCACCTGCTGGGCCGGAATGGTGTCAAATGCCGGATGCACCTGGCCGACGAAGCGACGGGCGCCCAGCACGGCCGCGGCCATGGCAGGCACCAGCACCAGGAATCCCAACCACATCATAGTCGCGCGGGGCAGCTGCCCGATGGCGATGCACACCGCCGCCGAGATGCCAGCGGCCGCGAATACCACGATGCCGGCATCGTACACCTTCAGCGAGGCCACCATTTCCTGCAGAAAGCAGAACATGAAACCGCTACCGCACCCCAGGCACGCCGCGCACAGCACCAGCGCCCCGTGCAAGCCGATCAGCCCCGCCATATGCGCGCCCACAATGGCGGGCACCATCAGAAACAGCGACAATGCCACCAGCGGATGCCGCCACACCGCGCTCTTCGGACGCCGATAGGCAACAGCGGCCGCGGCGAACAGCGACAGGGGGAAAGCACCGCAGCGCACGAAGTACTCCACGGCACGCGCATCGTAGGAGGCAGCGCTGCCTGGCAGCAGCACGGTGTAGCCGCCCCACAGCACGATGCTCGTGCACGCCAAAAAGAGCCCATAAGAGCCGGCGGCCACCGCCAGTCGCGCCGCGTCGCTCGTCGCACTCTGCATCATCAGCTTCCTTCCCTCCCCGCTTCGCCTGCGCCAGCCCTTCAAGGCCACTGCGGCAAGAACGCGAAACCGCATCTATTATATCGGCCGCCTCGCCTTGAATACGGGCAGATAGGCGCCCGCCGGCGTTCCGGCACCCCTCTGGGAAAGAAACCACCCAAACTGGATGAGGCCCGCAGCCTGCGCAAACGCTAGGATTTCAAGGGAGGTCGGCACCGACGGGAAAACGGCGCCGGTGCCCATTGTTCATCCTGGAGGGAAGGAAATCACATGAGAGCATCTATGGATCGTCGCGGCTTCATGAAGGGCGCGGCCCTGGGCGCCGCCGGCTTGGTGGCCACCGGTGCGCTGGCCGCTTGCACCAGCCCGGCCGCCCAGACGACAACCGACGCTGCCGAAGGCAATCTGGCCGACACCTCAAGCGCGGGCGTGAACGCCGCCGACCAGCCCTGGGCCTTCGAAATCGCCCCCGAGCCCATCGCCGACGACCAGATTACCGCCACCGAGGAGGCCGACGTGGTCGTGGTGGGCGGCGGCATGGCCGGCATGGTCACCGCGGCCTCGTGCGCCGAGAACGGCCTGAAGGTCATCCTCATCAGCGCCTCGTCGGCCCCCGTTTCTCGCGGCGGTTCGAACAACGGCGTGTACTCCAAGGTGATGGAGTCGATGGGCATCGAGCGCATGGATCCCACCTGGTTCTACCGCATGCAGTACGCGGCCAACGGCGGCAACTTCCGCCCCGAGCTGTGGTACAAGTTCTACAACCACTCCGAGGAGGCCATCAACTGGATCATCGACATCGCCGCTAACGCTGGCATCAAGACCACCATCGAGTCGGGCCCGGCCTACAAAGAGGGCGACCCCATGTACACCCCCACCGCCGCCCACGCTTTCTACGTGGATGACGAGGAGCTGCACGGCGCCATCGGCAACGGCGAGGGATACATCGCTGCCGAAATGGGCCGCTACATCGCCGAGGATCTGGGCGTGGACGTGCGCTGGGACGTGAAGGCCGAGCAGCTGGTGCGCGGCGGCGCGGCCAACGGTACATCGGGCCGCGTAGACGCCGTCATTGCCACCGACGGCAACGCCTACACCAAGTACGTGGGCACCAAGGCCGTGGTCATGGCCACCGGCGACTTCTCCCACGACAGGGACATGATGGAGAAGTACTGCCCGCAGGCCGTTGAGCTGTGCGACTTCACCACCGAGGTGAACTACGACCAGGGCATTTGGATGGGCGGCCTTATGCCCGGCGACGGCCACAAGATGGAGCTGTGGATCGGCGGTGCGTGGCAGAAGGAGCCGAACAACATCATGCTGGGCCGCCCCAACCTGCCGGGCGATCAGCCCTACACCAGCCACACGGGCCTCATGGTGGACAACACCGGCCGCCGCTTCATGAACGAGGACGTGCTGGGCGGCTTCGCCTGCGCCACCATCATGCATCTGCCCGAGAAAACCGCCTACTGCATCTGGGGCCAGAACCGCGCCGAGGCCGGCGGCCCCTGGGGCGCCATCAACTACGCCCACGGCGAGTACTTCACCACGGAAGAGGTTATCGAGCGCTGGGACAACGACACCGACGGCTTCAACATCGTGAAGGCCGACACCCGCGAGGAGGTTATCGCCCAGCTGGGTCTGCCCGCCGAGACTATCGACACCATCGAGCGCTACAACGGCATGTGCGCCGCAGGCGCCGACACCGATTTCTACAAGACGGCCGACAAGCTGATTCCCGTGGGCGAGGGCGACGGCCCCTTCTATGGAGCTGCCTTCACGCCGGGCTTTCTCACCTCGCTCGGCGGCCTACGCACCGATGTGCACCTGCGCGTGCTTGACAAAGACGACCAGCCCATCGAGGGCCTGTACAACGCCGGATGCATGATCGGCAACTTCTACAGCGCCACCTACACCTTCGCCATGGAGGGCATGAACTACGGCGCCTGCTGCATCACGCTCCCCTACGTGCTGGGCCAGGAGCTGGCCTCCGGCGAGCTGGACGCCTAACCGCACCATCTCAAAGCGGCCCCGTGCCGCACCTTTCGCCCGGGGCGGCCCCCTCCCTTCCGCTCCGGGCAACACCAAAAGCGCCCCGACATCGTTGGCGATGCCGGGGCGCCTCGTTTTTCTCCGCCCTCCGTAGCCAGACGCCCTTCGTAGGGGCGGACTTCAGTCCGCCCTATCGAGCGGAATTGGCGCCCCTGGCAGCAAGGGGCGACTAAAGTCGCCCCCTACGGAATCTTTACAGCGATCACCTGGCCTCAAGTCGAACGCTCGCTCTGCTTCAAACGGCGTCAACTACACGGCCACGATGTTCACCAAACGGCCGGGGACGTACACTTCCTTCTTCACCTGCTTGCCGGCTACCAGGTCGGCCACGGCCTCGCGGGCGCAGGCCAGCACATCGGCCTCGGGAGCATCGGCGGCCACCGTGATGCGGGCCTTCACCTTGCCGCAGATCTGCACGGCCAGCTCCACCTCGTCGGCCTTGGCCTGCTCGGGGTCGAATGTAGGCCACGGCTCGTCGTACACAAAGCCCTCGCGCCCGAGCGCCTGCCGCCACAGCTCGTCGGATAGGTGCGGCGTGAAGGGCGCCAGCAGCTTCACCAGCACCTCGGCCACTTCCGCGTCCAGCGCGCGCTTATCCTCGCAGGCCGCGCGATCCTCGGGGCCAAAGGCGCGCAGGTACTCGCCGGCGGCATTCGACAGCTCCATGATGGCGGCGAGCGCGGTGTTGAAGTTGTTGCGCTCGATGTCGGCGCTCACCTTCTGCACCACGCGATGGCGCTCGCGCGCAAGCTTCTTCGCCGCGGCCTCGGCTGCCTCGCCGGCCGGCTTCTGGGCGAACAGCGTCTCATCGCCGGCATTGCCCATAAGGTCGTGCACCTGGCGCCACACGCGGTTCAGGAACTTGTACATGCCCGGCAGGCCGTCGTCGTTCCACAGCTTCTCCTTCTCGGGCGGCCCCAGAAACAGGATGTAGGCGCGCACGGCATCGGCGCCGTACTCGGCGATGACCGCCTCGGGCGAGACCACGTTGCCCTTCGACTTGCTCATCACATCGCCGTGGGCGTCCAGCACCATGCCCTGGCACAGCAGGTTCGTGAAGGGCTCGTCGAAGTCGAGCAGGCCCATGTCGCGCATCACCTTCGTGAAGAAGCGGCTGTACAAAAGGTGCAGGATGGCGTGCTCGATGCCGCCGATGTACTGGTCCACGGGCATCCAACCGTTGGCCTTTGCCGGGTCGAAGGGCGCGTGGATGTTGTGCGGGTCGGTATAGCGCATGTAGTACCAGCTGGAGCATGTGAAGGTGTCCATGGTGTCGGTCTCGCGCCGGGCCGGGGCGCCGCACACCGGGCAGGTGCACTCGGCGAAGCCGGCATGGGTGGCCAGCGTCTCGCCGGCGGCCAGATCGATGTCCTCGGGCAGGCGCACCGGCAGGTCCTCCTCGGGCACCGGCACCACGCCGCACGTATCGCAGTGGATGGCCGGGATGGGGTTGCCCCAGTAGCGCTGGCGGCTGATGAGCCAGTCGCGCAGGCGGAACTCCACGGTGCGGCGCCCGCGGCCCATCTCCTCGAGCGCGGCCACCACGGCGGCCTCGCCCTCGGAGTGCTTGCCGCCGCGCATGCCCGTGTAGGGGCCCGACTGCACGAGGATGCCCTCGGCAGCGTAGGCCTCGGGCCAGTCGACCGAGGTGACCACGCGGCCCTGCTCGTCTTTCAACGACGGGTACAGCTCATCGTCCTCGGGCAGGATGATGGGGATGATGGGCAGATCGTACTTGCGGGCGAACTCGAAGTCGCGCGCGTCCCCGCAGGGCACGGCCATGACGGCGCCGGTGCCGTAGTCGGCCACGATGTAGTCGCCCACCCACACGGGCACTTTCTCGCCGTTGATGGGGTTCACCACGTAGCGGCCGGTGAACGCGCCGTGCTTCTCGTGGTCACCCTGAACACGCTGCACCGCGGTCACCTTCTTGGCGGCTTCCACCAGCTCCATGACGGGCGCCTCGTATTCCGTGCCCGCCACCAGGCCGTGCAAGAGCTTGCTCTCGGGCGCCAGCAGGAAGAAGCTGCAGCCGAAGAGCGTGTCGGCGCGGGTGGTGAACACGGTGATGATGTCGTCGTCAGTGGGCTCGGCGGGCACGTTCCCCTCGGCGTCGCACAGGATGAAGTCCACGTTCGCGCCCTCGGAGCGGCCGATCCAGTTGGCCTGCTGCTGCTTCACGCGCTCGGGCCAGCCCTCAAGCTGGTCCAGGTCGTCCAGCAGCTCCTGGGCGTAGTCCGTGATCTTGTAGTACCACTGGGTGAGATCGCGCTTTTCAACCTCGGAGTCGCAGCGCCAGCAGCGGCCCTCGATGACCTGCTCGTTGGCGAGCACGGTAGCGCAGCTCGGGCACCAGTTCACCGGCGAGTTGCGGCGCTCCACAAGCCCTCGCTCCCAGAACTTCAGGAAGATCCACTGGCCCCAGCGGTAATACTCGGGGTCGCACGCCACCACCTTGCGGTCCCAGTCGTAGGAAAAGCCCATGCGCGAGAAACTCTTCTTCTGGGTCTCGATGTTCTCGTAGGTCCACAGAGCCGGGTGGCTGTGGTGCTTCACCGCGGCGTTCTCGGCGGGCAGGCCGAAGGCGTCCCAGCCCATGGGATGCAGCACGTCGAAGCCGCGCATCTTGGCGTAGCGGGCGGCCACATCGCCGTAGGTGTAGTTGCTCGCGTGCCCCATGTGCATGTCGCCCGAGGGGTACGGGAACATCTCCAACACGTACTTCTTCGGACGATCGGAATTCTCCGGCACCGTGTACAGGCCGGCCTCCTCCCAGGCCAACTGCAGGCGGGGCTCGATCTCATGGGGGTTGTAGGCTTTCATGGCACTCCCTCGGAAAACGTGGCTTTCGACCGCGCGTATTCCCGCGGCCGCGAGTTGATTTCCCCATTATAACCATGGAAAGCCCGAGAAAACCCCTCGCTCCCAAACCGCGCTTCCGATTACGACGGACGGAGCTATCCGGGGGGGGACATCGCGCCCCTTTGCAAGCGCCCCGAGCGCCCGCTTCTCCCATGCGCCATCGAGTAAAACACTTAAAACACCTCTGGCAAGACAAAAATCGCGTTTTTCAGAACTTTAGAAAGAGGCGCAGACCTTCAAAAGGGAGGAGCCCGCAACGCCGACCTGGGAAAACCCCTCGCTCTTCAGAGAAAATGGACACCGACGCGCTGCCAAGGTTCTGAGAATCGCGGTTTTTGTCCCAGAATCACGATTGCCGCGCGCGGTAAAGTCATGCGCCCCCTCATGCCGCTGGGAAACATGCCATTCCGAAACGCCGAACCGGGGCTTCGGCAAAAGCGAACGAGTCGCAAGCGCCCATAGATGAGCGCAGGGCTATACTGCAAACAAGGCCCCGACCGAACAGGGGATTCGGCGCGCGAGCGTCATTGGTGAGAGGAGTCGCTATGCACGAGATGGCGTTAGTTCACCCAATCGTCGACACCGTGCTCGAATACGCCGCGAGCGCCGGCGCCGCCGAAGTGTCCGCCGTCCACCTGACCATCGGCGACGGCCGCGACGTCATCGAGGATTACATGCAGGGCCTGTTTACCTTCCTGGCCCGTGGCACGGTGGCCGAAAACGCGAAGCTCGTCATCACGCACGTTCCCTACACGGTGCGCTGCAACGAGTGCGGTCACGTATTTCCGCTGAACGTGCGCGACTCCTCCACCTGGACCTGCCCCGCCTGCGGTGCCCATCGCAGCTACCGCCTGCACTCCGGCATGGAGTTCACCCTCGACCAGATTATCGTCGCCCGCTTCGCCGACAGCGCGGTGGCTTAGGGATTCGCCCGCCATCGAGAGCCCTTTCCCCCAACCCGCCTCCTGGCATACCGCGCGCACAAAGCGGGCCTCGAAGCAGGGGGCGCGAGCAGGGTCCCTCGTCATCGAAACCCCTTGCCTGTTGACACCGTGCATGATATATCTAGTCCTGTCCGCACCGCAGAGGTCCGGCCATCCATCACAGATGTCCGATCGTCCGGCCGCCGGCGGCGCGGGAGCAATGCACCATGGAGACGCGGGGGTATCTATGAGGCTTTCCTACTTGAGGGAATTCGTCACGCTGGCAAGCTACACGAAGCTGACCGCCGCAGCCCGGGCGCTGCATATGTCGCCCTCTACGCTCAGCCAGCACCTGGCTGCCATCGAGCGCGAAATCGGCTGCGAGCTGTTCTCGCGAGAGGGCGGTTTCGCCCTGACCCGAGAGGGCGAAACCGCCCTCGAGCACGCCCAGAAAATCATGTTCGAGTACAACGAGCTTCTGCGCGACTGCGCGGTTGGCGGCGATGCCGCCCTGCGCCTGAGCTTTCCGGAATTCGATATCCTGGAACCGCCCATCGCGGCAGCCCGCGAAGCCTTCCTCGCAAAGCATCCGGGCACCAAGGTCATCCTCAGCTCCAACGAGTACGATTTCGAAGACCCCCTGGAGGTTCTCGAAGACGGGCTGAGCGACGTCTCGATCCTCTTCCTCGTGCGAGGCGCCAGCCGCCGCATCGAGAGCACCGTGCCCGCCAGCATCGCCTGGGCGCGCATCGGCTCGTACCACTGCGTCTTCGCCCGCACGCCCCAGCATCCCACCGCCGGAAAGAGCACGCTAAGCGCGGCAGAGCTCGACCGGGCGACGGTCATCGCGGCGCTCAACCCCGTCTCGTCCATCATCATGGAGGGCGTGGCGGAGAAGCTGGCGGAGCACCGCATATCGATCCAGGTTCTCTACAAGCGCATCTTGCGCAATTCCGAGGCCTTCCTCAAGCACCTCGATGACGAGTACGTTTTCTGGCTCGAGCCCATGGAGGGCGCCCCCGGCGACTTCGACCTTCCCGACTACCCCTGCGCCCGGTTCGAAGGCGAGCTCATCGCCGACGCCTACCTGCTGTACCGCCCCAGCTCGCTTAATCCCCTCCAGCGCGAGTACCTTGATCTCGTAAGTGAGCTTTACTTTCCCGTTTCCGCAGATCAATAGGCTTTTTGCTTTTGCGAATCTTCCGTTTGCGTTTCGCGAATCCGCACTGCGGAAAATCCCAACGGGACGATATCCTAACCCTTTCGCTCAGCGTCTAGAATGAGGGCGTCTCCAAGGAGGAGACGCCCGAGATGTCCGACGGCGGCCCGAAAACCGTCCTCTGCCGGACAGACGCAAGAGACGGAGGATCTGCCATGATGGGGAACATTTCTCGTAGAAACTTTCTAAGCGCGATCGGTGCCATGGGCGCCCTCGGCGCTGCCGGCGCCATGGGTACGATGACCGGCTGCGCTCCCAAGGTGCTCAACGCGCCGGAACTCCCCGACACGGGCGTGGCCTATGCGGCCCAGGAGGGCGAGGTGGTGCTGAGCGACGGCACCGTGTGGCGCGGCACCCCGCCGGAGATCGCGGCCCTGGGCGGCTCCACCATGCCGCTCGAGGAGCTGAACCGCCGCCGTAAGGAGTACGTCGACGCGCAGACCGAGTGGGTGAAGGAGGACGGCACCGTGGTGCCCGCCGCCTACGTGAAGATGCGCGCGCTCATTCACACCCACGGCTTCGGCTGCGGCGAGGGCCTGAACGACGCCATGTTCGAGCGCATGATGGACACCTTCACCGAGGAGCAGGTGGAAGCCTACCTGGATATGCCCTGGGGCGTCGAGTTCACCGTGAACGAGTACTACCACAAGTGCCGCAAGGAGGGCATCGAGCGCACCTACGAGGAGTGCAAGGAGCTGTGCGAATTCTTCAGCGAGAAGACCTACCTGCCCTTCCGCACGCGCAACGAGGGCCGCACCTACAACATTCCCGGCTTCGCCGAGGGCGTGAACACCTACACCTACTGCGACGAGTACTACGCCGATCCGGAGAACTTCGTGTGGCCCCTGCTCGGCAGCATGGGCCTGGCCGAGGACCATGCGCTGTCCGGCACGCCAGTGTTCATGTCGGTGCCCCTGAACAAGGACGTGGTCTCGGAGGAAAGCGAGCTTCTGGCCTACGACGACTTCGACCAGGTTATCCGCGACCACGACTACATCGCCGTGCAGCCCTGCTCCTGCCGCTACGAGACCTACGTGTTCGAATGCCACGAGAAGGGCGAGTCCTTCCCCACCTTCAAGGATTTTGCCACGGGCGAGTTCACCGACTACCGCGACAACAACGGCGACTGCATCGAGACGTGCCTTGCCCTGGGCGACGATGCCGAGTACCTGGTGTCGCTGGGCCTCGGACGCCGCATTACTCAGGAAGAGGCGCTGGAGATTGTGCAGCGGGCGCGCGATGCGGGCTTCATCCTGCACTGCCTCTACGGCAAGGAGCACGCTTGGGCCTGCATGTGCAACCCGAAGGTCTGCGGCATCACCGCGCAGTGGGAGGCCGGAGCGGCGACCCTCGGCGGCTGGGAAGAGCTGCAGGAGCAGTCCGTCGCCTTCAACCATCGCTCCCACTATGAGCTGGAAGTCGACCTCACCAAGTGCATTACCTGCGGAACCTGCGCTGGCCGCTGCCCCATGGGAGCCATCACCATGGACGGCATGGGCGGATCCCCGCAAGTGACCGACTATCTCTGCCAGCGCTGCGGCCAGTGCGCCTACGTCTGCCCGCAAAAGGCCCGCAAGCTGGTTAAGCGTCCCGACGATGAGATTCCGGAGCTCCCGCACCAGCTGGAGGACGATTACAACCTGAAGGCCGCCTGGCGCTTCGAGCACAACCTCATCGGGCGCGACAACGCCCGCGAGAGCCTCGCCCACTTCTAGGCGTCTTGCGCCACGCGAGGTAGGCGCCTCGCCCTCCCCTCCGCGACTACCTCGCGTTGATTCTAGGAACGCCCTCCCTCCGGGGGCGTTCCTGCGTTATGGAGCCGTCTCGTCAGGGGGACTCCTCCGTCGTTGGAGGGCGCCGCGTTCCTACCGCACGCGGCGGAGCGAGGCGCCGCAGTTCCAGCACACCTCGCGAGCGCCGTCGTTGTCGGCGGCGCAGACGGCGCAGGTCTTCACCGGATGCGGAGCATCCACCTCGGTGGTGGGCAGCGACGTGTCGGCGTCCTTCCCCGCGTCCCCGACAGCCGCCATGCCGCCCTCTGGTCGACTGGTCGCTTCCCGGTCGCCCCCAGCCTCGCGCGCCAGCACGCCCATGGCGGCGCGGATGCCCTGCACGCCCGTGATGCGCGCCACTTCCAGCTTGTCGCTTCTCCCCTTTTCAGTCATTTCGCGCTCCTTCCCTGCGCCAACCATTGCTTTCGGGTACCATACCACCTGCAAGCAGCCAAAGACTGATCACCGCCGATTCTCTGTTTTGGCTTGAAAAGCACGCTTTTGCAACCTGTTGCAGCCGAATTGAGGGAAAAGTAGCGTCGGTTGTATTACCTGCGCAGCATTTCCCCACGTGGCGCATTACCGAAGGCCACGCGGAAAGCTGCTGATGTTCCAAAACTGTGCTTTTCAAGCCAAATAAGCGCACCGCCATGTAAGGAGCACCCATGAACTTCCACAACGCATCGTTTAAGGCCGCCTACGGCACGTCGGCCCAACTGCCGGCCTCAACCGGTCCCGAGGTGTCCTTCGCGGGACGCTCGAACGTGGGCAAATCGTCGCTTCTGAACAAGCTGATGTACCGTAAAGGGCTCGCGAAGGTGTCGGCCACGCCGGGCAAGACGGCCACCATCAACTTCTACGAGGTGGACGGCCACGACTTGGTGGACCTGCCCGGTTACGGCTTCGCGAAGGTGTCGAAGTCGGAGAAGGACCGCTGGAGCGACCTCATCGAGGGCTACTACAACCAGGACCGCAACTTCGCGCTCGTGGTGTCGCTCATCGACATTCGCCATGACCCCTCGGCGCTCGACCGCAACATGGTGCGCTTCCTGCAAGACGCCGAGCTGCCCTTCGCCATTGTGCTCACCAAGGCCGACAAGCTGTCGAAGCAACAGCAGCAGAAGCAGCGCGCCGCCATCAAAAAGGCGCTCGACCTGCCGAAGGGCACGCCCATGGTGGTCACGTCGTCGGAAAAGGGAGACGGCATCGACGAGCTGCGCACCCTGATCGCCCGCGCTATCGAGGAATAGAACTCTCCGCAAAAAGGGGAACGCCCCGGGAGGGAACCGGAGCGTTCGGGGAGAGAGGAGGGGCCGTCGGTTACCCGAGGCTGTGAGTTGATGTCGTTACTCGGCCGTCTCGGCGGAGAGCACCACCGGGGCCTCCACCGCAGGAGCCGCCACCGGAGCGCCCTTCGGCGTACCGAAGAAGAACTTCATGTAGTGGGTGAACACGTAGGTGACCATCACGGCGGCGAACACGGTCTCCAGCGCGATGAGCGCCTCCACCATCGGCAGCATCGGAATGGCGATGCCGGCAGCGTACAGGGCCTGAATGCCCTTACCCAGCGCCATGGCGGAGATGACGAAGGGGAACGTCATAGCCGCGTAGCTGGGGTAGAACTTCAGAGCCACGAACTTCGGCAGCTGCGTGGCCACGCCCACCAGCATAACCTGGCCGAGACCCATCAGCACGGCCACGAACACCGGGTTCGGATCGGGCATAACGGCCAGATAGCCCACCAGCGACAGCCCCATGGGAGCCGCGAAGATGCAGAACAGCGGACGAGCGGGCTCGGGAATCTCGTGCTTGATGTAGCGGACGGCCACCACGGCCAGCAACACCGCGAAGCAGGCGAAGCCGAACCAGAAGATGCCCTGGCCGAAGGCCTGCATCCCGAAGGTCGGCGAGGTGACCGACGCCACGATAATGCCCACGTAGCAGATGAAGTAGGTGGGGAACACCTCGGCGAGCTTGAAGTTGCGAATGTAATGGGCGGTGAACCACGCCATCAGCGTGAAGTGGCCCACGATGGCCGCGCACCACAGCCCGAAAGCGGGCACGATGGCCACGGGTGCCAGGTAGCCGGCCAGCTGCATGAGGGTCATGAAGAAGGTGGCGGACACGCTGGCCAGAATGGAATTCTGCAGGTCGTCGCGAATCATGGACGGGAACATGACCACCTTCGCGATGAGCATGCTCACCAGGAAGAGGGACAAGCACCCGCATACGACATGGGCGATCTCGGTGTAAGGCTGCAGGAGGTTGCCCAAAGCAGCCAGGCCCAAGGCCACGCCCGCAGTGGGAATCGGTACTTTCTTGATAACGTCGCGCATGGGTTACCTTTCGGTTGGGGCTCATTGATCCATAGGAGGGAGGGGTTCGACCACGGATCGCCGGACGGCTTCGCGACGATCCGCAGGAACGCGATGCCCGCTATTATGCGCTCATTCTTACCAAAAGAAAACTTATCTATTTTTATGCTGCCATAAGATACTATTATTGATAAAATGCAGGGGCTTATTCGACTTTTGCCGTTGTCCGGGAGGGCCTATGCAGGACTTTCGCGTGAAAACCTTCCTCACCGTGTGCCAGACGCTCAACTACACCCGCGCCGCCGAGGAACTGGCGCTCACCCAGCCCGCCGTATCGCAGCACATCGCCTACCTTGAGAAGGAATACGGCGCGAAGCTGTTCACCTATCACCGCAAGAAACTGGAGCTGACCCGAGCTGGCCGCGTGCTGCGTGACGCCCTGTCCACCATGGCCCACGATGACGCGCTGCTGCACGAGCGTATCGCCGAGGTGGCCCATGGAGCCGCCGTGCAGCTGCGCATCGGCATGACGCTGACGGCCGGCGAATACGTGGTGGCCGCCCCCCTAGTGCGCTACCTGTCCGACCACCCGTCGGTGCAGGTTACTGTGCGATCGGGGGGCACCCAGCACCTGCTGTCCCTCATGGACGCCGGCGCTATCGACTGCGCGTTCGTGGAAGGCCTGTTCGACAAGAGCTCCTATACCGCGAACACCTTCCGCACCGAGAAGCTGGTGGCCATCTGCGCGGCCGACCATCGCTTCGCCAGCACCCCCGCCACCTTCGAGGATTTGCTCGGCGAACGCCTTATTCTGCGCGAGCCGGGTTCGGGCAGCCGCGACGTGCTCGCCCATATTCTGGCAAAGCGCAATCTGAGCCCGTCGGCCTTCGCCGATGTGTGCGTGGTGGAAAGCCTCGACATCATCAAGATATTCGTTGCCGGGAACCTGGGCATCTCCTTTGTGTACGAGGCGGCCGTACAACGCGAGGTGCAGGAGGGTGCCTTGCGCATCATCGAGCTGCCAGGCGAGCCCATCACCCACGACATCTCGTTCGTGCGCCTGCCGAACAGCATTTTCGAGGCCGACCTGCAGGCGCTCTACCAAGGCCTCGCACATCCTATGGCATAGAAAAGGGCGCCCCGCAAGGAGCGCCCGCGTTGTGGTTGCCTGCGCATGCAGTGGAACCTTAGATGTCGGCACCCAGGGTGAGCAGCAACAGCGCATCGTGGGAGATGGCGTCGTACACCATCGCGCGGGTGAGCACCGTGCCCTTCTCAGCAGTGAAGGCACCGTCCTCGCTGGTCACGTCGTCGACGAGCGAAGCGCCCACCAGCAGCTCCACCAGCTGGGCATCCTCGTCGGACAGCTCGGGGGCCTCAAGCTCCTCCTCGGCCTCTTCGACGGCCTCCTCAGCAGCCTCCTCGACCTCTTCGGCAGCCTCTTCCTCGGCGGCTTCCTCCAGCGCGACCTCGGCCACGGCTTCCTCCAGCTCGACCTCGGCCACGGCCTCTTCCGCCACCTCGTCGGCGACAATCTCGGCAGCAGCCGTCGTGCCGGTCGCACGCAGCTCGGCAGCAGTCTTGGCGCCGTTGTCGACGAACACGAACTCGGGTGCGAAGAACACGAAGGTGTCAGCGGGGTACACCGAGCCGTCGGCCAGCTTCAGGCTGGTCACGGTGCCGTACACCGGATCGAACTCGTAGGAGGCCACCGTGCCCAGCTTGTTACCGGTGCGGCTGTAGGCGTCCACGCCCACCAGCTTGAAACCACCGGCGATAAGCGCCTGGGCCTCGGCGGACGAAGCGGGCAGGAAGTTCTCACGCGTCTGCACCGTCACGAAGGTGTCGCCCACCGACAGCGCACGGTCGAAGGGAAGCACCAGCGGAGACGTGGTGGTGGCGCTGGCCACCACGTAATGGCTGACGGCCAGGCTGTCGCAGTCGACACGCAGCTCGCGCATCTTGCCGATGACGCGACGATCGTCCAGACCGACAACATCGCGAACGAGAATGGACTCATTGGTTTCCATGGTATCTCTTTCTCGGGGGAGCGAACCGTCTGAGCGCAGGCGGTGCTCGGTCTTGCAGGTAGGCTCATTGTAAACGAAACGTTAGCGTTCGCCAGCGAAAACAACCACTCTCCCACGGCTTTCGCGTATTATTTGTTCGGCTCGACGCTGCCTTCGGCCAAAACCACTTCGGAATCCTCGGTAATGAGGTAAATGTCGCTGGACAGCAAGTCACGCGTGGTACGCTGGCCGTACTCGTAGTACACCTTGAACGACTCGGTCACGTAATACTGGCGCATTTTGCCCTGATCGTCTTCGCGCTCGTACTGACTCGTCACGTGGGAGGTGGCGTCCACTGAAAGCCCGTCGGGCAGCGGATCGCCCACAATGGACACCTCAACCGTCTGACCGAGCGCCTTCGCGTTGATGGTGATGGGATGGGCGGTGTTGTTCTTGATGCGCAGGTCGAACTGGTCGTGCACGATGGTGGCGTCCAAACCGATGGGAGCGTAGTCGGACGGCACCGAGTGGGGATGGCGCTCCACAATTTCCAGATTGGCCTTCACCGCCGCGATGTAGATGGCGGTGGAAACCTGGCATACGCCGCCGCCGGCGCCCAGGGCCACCTCGCCGTTGCGGATAACGGAGGCCTCTTGGAAGCCGCGCTCCAGCGAGGTATTGCCCACCACCTCGTTGAATGAGAACTCCTCGCCCGGTTGGATAACGGTGCCGTCAACCGCCTCGGCGGCCAGGCGAATGTTCTCGCGGCGACCGGGATCGTTGCTTTGGGAAATAGCCTGGTAGTCACCGATGACCACCTGCTCGGGAGCATTGGGATCGTTCGGCGCGGGCTCTTCCTCTTCCTCAGGCGTCGTGGGCGCGGGGGCGTCCGCCACATCGTCGGCCAGCTGCTGGGCGGCACTCGTCCACAGCACGGGGCTGCCGAAGGCCATGCACGCCGACAGCGCCACCGAGCACAGAGCCACCAACGGCAGCACGATGGGCGATGTGGCGGGCATGTGCAGCCGGCGCGGGCCGGAAGCGCGTGCTGCCGTGCGCGGCGTGGGCTGCGCAGGCGATCGACGAGGAGGACGGGCGTGGGCGGCCATGACCTACCCCATTCTCTCGATGGCGTCGAGCTTGATACGCTCGACGCGCGTCAGCACGTTGGACGTACGCAGCTGGGCCGCCAAGGCGCGGGCCTTGTCGTTCTGACCGGCCTTCACGTAGCACGCGATTTCCTCGAAACGGGCCTGGCGCTGGGCATCGCCGCGCGGCGCAGACTCGGCCGCTTGAGCGTACAGGCGCGCGGCCACAGGATGCATGCCACGCTCGCGCAGGCTCTGGGCCTTGTCCATGATCTCTTGGAAGCGCTCCTCGGACACCACTGCGGGCGCCGGGGCGGCCGGCTTGGCCGCAGGTTCGGGAGCAGCGGGGGCAGGGGCAGGCTGGGGCTCGGCTGCTGCGGGCGGCCTGAAGGCCGCCCCTACGGGGGCCGGGGCCGCGGCGGACGCGGGAACAGGGGCCTCCTGGCGCACTGCAGCGGGCTCAGGAGCCGCCGGCTCAACCGCAGGTCGAGACTCGGCCTCAGCAGGAGCGGCCGACTCGGCAACCGAAACAGGAGCTGCAGAAGCAGAGGGCACGGGGGCGGGAGCCGCCACCGACTCGACAGCAGGCGTGGGCGTGGGCGCGGGCGCAGCCGCAACAGCAGCTGATGCGGCAACGGCCGCCACGGGAGCGGCGGGGGCGGGCGCTGCGGCCGACTGCTCGGCCGGGGCCGAGGCGGCGGCCGGGGAAGCTTCTTCTGCGCGCGCGTCGTCCCACGTCAGCGTGGGCTGTTCGAACACGGGCTGCTCGGGCGCAGCCGGGGCAGCGGGCTTCTCGCGCAGCGGCACCGGGGCCGACAGGTCGGCATGCAGCGGGGTCTTCTCGCGCGGACCATGCTTGGCAGAGCCCATGGGTACCAGATGCGACGAAGTGGTGCGCTTGTAAGCCAGAATGGGATTCGGCACCGACGTGCTCTCCGACACCACCAGGAACCGCTCATCGCCTTCAGAGAAGGGAATGGTCACCATCATGGTGGACGTGGAAGTTACGGCCGCGCCGGGCTTCTCCGTCTGCAGCGACGGCGAGGCCTCGGGCTCGAACAAGCCGCCCTCGTCCTCGTTCTGCTCCACCAGGTACTCCTCGATGAAGGCCTCAGTGGCGGTGGGATGGGTCTCGGCATCCTGCGCCCGGTCGCCCTCGGCGGCAGTCTCATCGTCGGTCGCCTCGGCATCGGCGGCATCTTCGCCATGCTGCGCCTCGGCGGCACCGGCCAGCTCGTCCGACGACAGCTCGGCAGTCACATCGGCCTCGGCGATCGGCACCTCGTCGGCAGCCGCAACGCCCGCTGCGGCCGGCTCGGCCATCGCCTCGTCGGAAGTAGCTTCGGCGTCCATATCCTCGGCAAGCTCGACATCCTCAGGCTGCAGGGACAGATATTCATTCACCGGATGGTTGGGAGTCATGGGCATAACCGCGGCATCCAGAGCCGTAGCAGGACGGGTGGTGCGGTTGGCACGGTCGGAGCGGATGGGCTTCGGAGCCTCGTTGGCGCTCCGGCGCGACACCACCTTGTCGGGCTGCACGCCACGCATCATCAAGGTGTAGGCGCCGATGGGCACTACAATGCACGCGATGGCGAACACCGGAGCCGCCCACAACTGGGCGGCCTGCATGGCGAACACATAGAACAGCACCGCAATGGCCGCCATAGAACCGAAGGCGACCACCACCGCACGGCGCTGAGCAGTCGTGGAGCTGAGGCGCAGGCCTATCACCAGACCTATAACGATGATCAGCACAAATAGTGCTATGCCGATCGTCATATCTCCCATGTTCTTTCGCCTCTCGACCGAAATTGACACTCTAATCCATTAAATGGCCAGTATAGCATCGGTCAACGGCTCGGGAACAACACGCGCGAATTTCTTGTAATTTTAGACACAACCAGCGGTTTTCGGCCCCACAGACCACCGCAACCCCTCCGTAGGGGCGGCCTTCAGGCCGCCCGCCTCCGCAACCCGGAAACACCCTCTCGCAGCACCCCGTAGGGGGGGGCTTTAGGCCGCCCACCTCCGCAAGCCACAAGCGTCCGCCCGTACTCGAAGCCCCAGGACCGTAGGGGCGGTCTTCAGGCCGCCCGCCTCCGCAACCCGGAAACACCCTCTCGCAGCACCCCGTAGGGGCGGCCTTCAGGCCGCCCATCTCCGCAAGCCGCAAGCGTCCGCCCGTATTCGAAGCCCCAGGCCTGTAGGGGCGGCCTTCAAGCCGCCCGCTCAAACCACTCCGGCCCTTCACCCACCCTGTTCTTTCCGCGCACAAAAGAGGCGGCCCGCAAGCCGCCTCTCGTTCTTGGTATGCCGCCGCGCCTAGCGCGTGTTGCTGGCGTAGGGAGCCTTGTCCTTCAGCAGCACGTCGTGGGCGCCGCCCTCCACGATGGAGGTGGCGCTCACCAGCGTGAGCTTGGCCTTGTCCTGGAACTCGGGGATGGTCAGCGCGCCGCAGTTGCACATGGTGCTCTTCAGCTTCAGCAGCGTGATGGCCATGTTGTCCTTCAGGCTGCCGGCGTAGGGCACGTAGGAATCCACACCCTCCTCGAAGGAGAGGTTCTTCTTCTTGCCGCCCAAATCGTAGCGCTGCCAATTGCGAGCGCGGGCGGAACCCTCGCCCCAGTACTCCTTCATGTAGGTGCCGTTCACCATCACCTTGGCAGACGGGCTCTCGTCGAAGCGGGCGAAGTAGCGGCCCAGCATGACGAAATCGGCGCCCATGGCCAGGGCCAGCGAGATGTGATGGTCGTACACGATGCCGCCGTCGGAGCAGATAGGAATGTACACGCCCGTCTCGCGGAAGTACTCGTCGCGGGCGCGCGCCACCTCGATGGTCGCCGTGGCCTGGCCGCGACCGATGCCCTTGGTCTCGCGGGTGATGCAGATGGAGCCGCCGCCGATGCCGATCTTGATGAAGTCGGCGCCCGCGTCGGCCAAAAAGCGGAAGCCCTCGGCGTCAACCACGTTGCCCGCGCCGATCTTCACCGAGTCGCCGTAGTGCTCGCGCACCCACTCGATGGTGAACTTCTGCCAGTCGGAGTAGCCCTCAGACGAGTCGATGCACAGCACGTCGGCACCAGCCTCCACCAGGGCGGGAATGCGCTCGGCGTAGTCACGGGAGTTGATGCCCGCGCCCACCATGTAGCGCTTGTGGGCATCCAGCATCTCGTCGGGGTTGCTCTTGTGGGAATCGTAGTCCTTGCGGAACACCAGCGCGACCAGGTGGTCGTCGGCGTCCACGATGGGCAGGGAATTCAGCTTGTGATCCCAGATGATGTCGTTGGCCTCCTTGAGCGAAGTGTCGGCCGGGGCCACCACGAGCTTCTCGCGCGGAGTCATGAAATCGGCCACCTTCTCGTCCATAGACATGCGGGACAGGCGGTAGTCGCGCTCGGTGACGATGCCCAACAGCTTGCCGTGGGCGGTGCCGTCCTCGGTGACGGGCATGGTGGAGTGGCCGTACTGCTCCTTCAGGTCGACCACCTGCTCGAGGGTCATGTTGGGCGACAGGTTCGCGTCGGAGGTGACGAAGCCTGCCTTGTAGTCCTTCACGCGGGCCACCATAGCGGCCTCGTCTTCGATGGACTGGTTGCCGTAGATGAACGACAGACCGCCCTCGGTGGCCAGCGCCACGGCCATCTTGTCATCGGACACGGCGGCCATGATGGCAGACACCATGGGCACGGAAAGGGTGAGCGGGCACTCCTCCTCGCCCTTGCGGTACTTCACCAGGGGCGTTTTCAGGCTGACCGCCGCAGGCACGCAGTCGGCGGGCGTGTGGCCCGGCACCAGCAGGTACTCGTTGAATGTACGGGACGGTTCCTCGAAATAGTAGGCCACGGCTGCGCTCCTTCTTTCAAATCGGTGCCCTGAACGGTTAATTGATTCATTATAGGCCGAGAGAGCGCCCCACGCCAGAGCGCACCCAGAGCGCACCATATTTTCGGCAGCGGCCGAAGGCGCAGCAGCCGCTTACGCGATGGCAGCTACCTCGATGGGCTCGATGGCCATGACCTCGTCCTCGTGCAGGGCCATGGAGTCCCAGATGTCCACCTTCGACTGCATGTTCATCCAGAACTGCGGCGTCGTGCCGAACAGGCGCCCCAGGCGCAGGCACATCTCCGGGCTTAAGCCCCGCTTCTCGCGCACGATGTCGTTGACCGTCTGGCGCGACACGCCAAGGCGCTTCGCCAACGTCGCCACCGTGAACCCCAGCTCGGGCATGTAGTCCTCGCGCAGAAACTCCCCCGGATGGACGGGCTCGCGCGAGATCAGAATCATATCGTCGTTCATAGCATCTCCCTTACTAGCAGCCTCAGTGGTAATCGCAGATCTCGACATCGTAGACACCATCGAGCTCGAACCTGAAGCAGATGCGCCATTGATCGTTGATAGAAATGGAGAACCGCCCGGCACGATCTCCCTTCAAAGCGTGCAGCCGATTGCCGGGCGGGAGCCGAAGGTCGGTCACGAGCACCGCGTTGTCGACAGACTCCAGCTTGCGAAGCGCCCTGCGGACGATATCGGCAGGAAGCTTCCTGCTCTCGCCCGTCTCGAACAGCTCCCGCGTATCTGAATCGGCGAACGTCTTTATCATCTCCCACCTCCTTCAAACAATGTAGCATGTCACGTGACGCATGACAAGTAGAAGTATGGCAATGAAAATGGCCGCATTAAGGCGGCAAGGGCAGAGCCCTTGCCCTACGGGCGACAGAGAAGGTGGCCGCGCTCAACCCGGCGGGCGGCCTGAAGGCCGCCCCTACGCGGTGCCATCCCGGCAATATCCGCGCGCCGCAAGAGCGACCCACCGCAGAAGCAGTCCACTGCGGGGGCGATCCGCCGCAGGGGCAGTCCACCGTAGGGGCGGGCTTTAGCTCGCCCGGGGTGCGGGACCGGCACCTCGAAGGCACCCCCCCCCCGAGCCCCGCCGGTTGCCGTAGAGGCGAGGATCATTCTAGGGGAGCGAAAACAGCACCCGCAAGATTTACGAGCACCCGCATAGCGTCAAATAAGTTTCATTTTTACGGAAAAATATCCCATATACTAAAAATGTTTCATTTTTATGGAACATATCGTACAATCAGAAGTCTTGT
>NZ_JAYMFF010000021.1:0-2570 GCF_035989245.1 Adlercreutzia wanghongyangiae
TTTACGAGCACCCGCATAGCGTCAAATAAGTTTCATTTTTACGGAAAAATATCCCATATACTAAAAATGTTTCATTTTTATGGAACATATCGTACAATCAGAAGTCTTGTCGACCTCGCACCCAAGGAGGACATGTGGTCATCCGCGAATCGTATCTGGAAAGAATCCGGCCCTTTTACCACCAGAACCTCATCAAGGTGATCGTCGGCGTCCGCAGATGCGGAAAGTCGGTTCTGCTCAGACAGATTTGCGACGACCTCGTTTCCTCGGGCATATCAGCATCCGATATCACCTTGATCAACTTTGAGTCTTTCGAGCACAAAGGTCTCCGAGATGCAGATCGGCTTTACCGATACCTCAAAGAACGCATCGTTCCGCACGGGAAAGCCTACTTCCTTCTTGACGAGATTCAGCTCGTCGAAGGCTTCGAGGACGTGGTGAACTCGCTCCACGCAGAGGGAGAGTCGAGCATCTTTGTAACCGGCTCGAACTCTCGACTCCTTGCCGGCGAACTTGCGACCCTTCTCAGCGGCCGGTACGTTTCCTTCCAGGTGATGCCCTTCAATTTTCGGGAGTATGTGCAATACCGCCGGCAGAGCACGGACGGGCTCGATTACTCTCACGACTTCCCCTTCAACTACGCCCCCTCCCCGGAAAGCCTCTTGCAAGACTATCTGCGCTGGGGAGGGTTTCCCCTTGTTTGCGCGCAATCGGACGACGATGCCCGCTCTGTTGTTATTGACGACCTCTACACGTCGATCGTCCTGCGCGACATAATGGACAGGAACAACGTGGCCAAGGGAGAGCCGCTTCAGAACGTGCTCAATTACCTGATCGCCAATTCCTCCAATTTCGTCAGCGGCAAAAAGATCGCCGACACCCTTACAAGCAGCAACCAGAGAATCTCCGCCACCAAAGTGTACGAATACCTCCAGTTCATCCAGGACGCATTCATTGTTTCCCTCGTGGAAAAATACGACATATCGGGTAAGACCCCCCTTAAGTACGAAAAGAAGGGCTTCGTTTGCGACCTCGGGCTTTTTCATGCAAAGAAGAACCCCTCGAAGAACGAGTTTTCCCACATCGCGGAAACAGTCGTCTACAACGAGCTTGTCTCTCGCGGCCTTCGTGTTTATGTGGGGAAAACGTTGCGGGGGGAAATCGACTTCGTTGTAACGCATGGGGAAAAACGCTGCTACATTCAAGTCGCCTACCTGATGCAAGACGAGAGCACTGTTGAACGGGAATTTGGAGCGTTCGACCACGTGCGGGACGCATATCCGAAATACGTTATCTCCATGGACCCGATCACCCAGGACATCAATGGAGTGCGGCACTTGAGGCTTTACGACTTTCTCATGGACGACTCGTTGCTGGCCCTCGGCTAACGCCGCCCGCACCCCACCCCGGAAGGTGGCCGTGCTCAACCCGGCGGGCGGCCTGAAGGCCGCCCCTACGCGGCGCCGTCCCGACAATATCCGCACGCCGTGGGGGGCGATCCCGTAGGGGCGGGCTTTAGCCCGCCCGCAATCCGGAGGGGTGGGCCGAAGCCAGCTTCGATCCGCTCTGTAGGGGCGGGCTTTAGCCCGCCCGCTTTTTGGCTGGGGCTCGCACAGGTCGCGTGCTGCGCCTACAGCAGGTCGGGGTAGGTGGTTTGCAGCCAGCCGGGAGTGGTGTCGTTCAGGAACATGTACAGCTCGCGGCGAGCGCGGCTGAAATGCACGTAGCGCTTGTTGGCGGCATCTAGGTAATACTTGGAGCGCTCTTCGGGGTGGCGCCGCGCCACCTCCTGCATCGCCGCGCGCACCAGCTCGAACGAGTAGGCCACCGACGGGGCCGGGCCATCCGAGGTGCCGGGCCGCGGGTTCTTCTCCAGGTGCTTCAGCATCAGGCCCACCACCAGGCTGTCGAAGGTGGTCACGTGAATGAGGGGCGCCTGCGGAAAGGGATGGATCAGGTGCCGCGCGTAATTGGCCATCTCACGGTTGAAGCACACGAACAGCACGGGCTGGCGCGCCCAGCGCTCGCGCGGATCGCGGGGGTAGCGGCCGGCCTCGCCCAGCAGCTTGGCCAGCAGGCAGAAGGTCTTGCCGGTGCCCGCCTCGCCCTTGATGCGCACCAGGGTGCTGCGCGCCCCCTTGCGGGGATGCTCCAGAATGGCTTGCTGGTCGGGGGTGGCGGTGCCGGCGCCGTTCAGCATCGCGTTCAGGTAATCGGTTTCGCTCATCAGTTTTTCCATGGTGTAATCCTTTCTTAGTTTTGCTTGTCAGTTGCGGGCGGGCTGATCCCCGCCCTGCTATGCCGTTGTCAAGGTGCCGGGGCGGCGGGATGCCGCCCCTGTCTCTCTCGATGTGGCAATCGCTGAGGACGAGGATCATTCTATGGAGGCGAAAAACAGCGCCCGTAAGATTTACGGGCGCTGGCTAGGAGGGAACGCGACGTGGGTAGCCTCGCGAATCAGACTGCAGATTAGCCGCCCTTACCGCCCTCATTGCCTGGTTGAATTGCAGAGCCAGCCGAACGCCTGAGCGACGGCAGGGTTTTCCCAGTTAGCCGGACGGCCCCGCAAG
>NZ_JAYMFF010000022.1:0-38305 GCF_035989245.1 Adlercreutzia wanghongyangiae
TGCCCCCGAAACTGCCCCGATTTCCCGTTTTTCACCTCGAAGCAAGCCCAAAAAGGTGGAAATCGGGAAATCGAGGCAGTTTTTCGCACGCGCCGGAATTCGGGGACCAATTTTTGGCTGTCCGTTACGGCTCTTTCACACTATCAAAAAAACACGGGGGTCTGTCCCGTTGACGAACCGTCATGGGGTAGACTTAAACGGCACGCGTTTTGCGCCGATTAATCAGTTGGAAGGAACTTCGTGACCATCGAGTGGACCTTTTTCCTCTCCGAGCTTGTGCAGAATCCCATCCTGCTGGTGGTGACGCTGCTCAATATCGGCGTGATTGTGGTGAATGGGGCCACCGATGCTCCCAACGCCATCGCCACGGCTGTTTCCACGCGGGCCATGAAACCCCGCCATGCCATCATTATGGCGGCGGTGTTCAACTTCCTCGGGCTTTTGCTGGTGTCGCTGGTGTCCACTGCCGTGGCCCATACCGTGTTCTCGATGGTGGATTTCGGCGGCGATGCGCACCAGGCGCTCACGGCGCTGATGGCGGCCATGGTGGCCATCATCGTGTGGGGGGTGGCGGCCTGGTGGTTCGGCATTCCCACGTCCCAGTCCCATTCGCTTATCGCCGGCCTGACCGGCGCGGCCATCGCCGTGCAGGGCGGTCTGGACGCCATCAACGGAGCCGAGTGGATGAAAGTGGTCTACGGCATTCTGCTGTCAACGCTGCTGGGCTTCGGTCTGGGCTGGATCAACTACAAGGTGATCGGGCGCCTGTGCCGCGGCGTCAACCGCCAGCGCGCGAACCGTTTCTTCAAATGGGCCCAGATAGGCTCGGGGGCCGGCGTGGCCTTCATGCACGGCGCCCAAGACGGCCAGAAGTTCATGTCCATTTTCATGCTGGCCATCATGATGACGGCGGGTATGGGCATGGACCTGACGGGTGTGGCCATGCCCCTGTGGCTCATGCTGTTCTGCGCCCTGAATATGGGCCTGGGCACGGCAGTGGGTGGCGAGCGCATCATCAAATCGGTGGGCATGGACATGGTGAAGCTAGAGTCGTTCCAGGGCTTCGCTGCCAGCCTGTCTACCTTCGCGAGCTTGTTTCTGGCCACCTTCGGGGGCCTGCCGGTTTCCACGACCCATACCAACACCACGGCCATCATGGGGGTGGGGGCCGCCAAGAACCCCAAGGACGTGAAATGGTCTATTGCCATCGATATGGTGAAGACCTGGGTGCTCACCTTTCCCGGGTGCGGCATTCTGGGCTTTGCCTGCGCGAAGTTGTTCCTTATGATCCTGTAACGCGAGAAGGAGACCACTGTGGGTAAGAAGCACAAGTACGACTACTTTGCCGCCTATGAGGAGCTGTCCGATCTGGCTGTCCAAGAGGCCAGCGTGCTCGTCCGCGCCATGGAGAACTTCACCGACGCGGCCTCGCTGCGCGCGGTGCTCGACGAGGCGCACGAGCTGGAACATGCCGGCGACACCATTAACCACGACATCTACAAGAACGTCGGGGGCGACTTCATGCCGCCGTTCGATCGCGAGGATATTGTGGCCTTGGCCGGCTCGCTCGACAACATCCTCGACGAGATAGAGGACGTGCTGCAGTACTTCTACATGTTCGACGTGCATCAGATTCCCGACGACGCCCTGCGCTTCGCCAAGCTCATCCGCAAGTCGTGCAAGGCTGTGGACGCCGCCATGGAGGACTTCCGCAACTTCAAGAAGTCGAAGAACTTCAAGCAGCTGGTCATCCAGGTGTCGGACAACGAGGAGGAGGCCGACGGGCTGTACGTGGAGGTGATTCGCAACCTGCACGTGAACCATGCCGACGAGCCCATGCACGTGCTGAAGTGGTCGCGCCTGTACGCGTTCATGGAGAGCTGCTGCGACGCCTGCGAGCACACTGCCGACCTTATGAGCACCATTCTGCTGAAGAACATGTAGGGCGCTCGTCGGGCGCAAGGGCGCCGCCGTCGCGATGCGGGGGCTGCGCGTCGCGGCGCTCTTGAGGTGCACCGGCGCCCCGGCACCTTGGCGCCCCAGTGCGCCTGGGGCTTTGGGCCTAGGCTTCGACCTCTCCGGGTTTCTCCTCAGTCTGATCGGAGCTTTTCTCGACGTCCTCGGATTCCGGGGGCGTCGTCTTCTCTTCCTCGGAATCCGCCGTCGCCCCGGCGCTGTTCGCGGCTTCCTTGCGCTTACGGGGGTTGCCGCGCTTCATCTCGCTTTTGGAGCGGTGGCGCACAGGCTCGGGCGTTTGGGGGGCGAAGGGGTCGGGGGCTTCGTTCGGTTCCGGGTCGGGATCCAGGCCGATGATGCGGTACAGCTCGTCGCGGTCGACGAACAGGCGGTCAGAGGGGTCGGGTTCGGGGGTTGCCTCGGCCGCCTTCTCGCGGGCGCCGCCCACCTTCTGCGCTTCCACAATGGGCACTTCCAGCTTATCCATCAGCACGGTGGGCTCGAATTCCTCGCCGGTTTGATCCATCCAGTGTCCGCTGAGGCGGTCGTAGAGGCGCTTGCCGTGGCGCTTCAGCCGATCGACGCGCGTGCTGCCCTGGCGCTCGCGGGCCGTTTTGCCCATGGGCACGTGCACCTTGCGCGCGATGAAGCGCGCCGGACGCACCACGCTTTCCACCACGCGGTCGGAATAGTCGCGCGGGGGTTTGGTGCGCCAGCCCAGGATGAGCGACAGGTAGCGCAGGGCCATGATGAGCGCCGCGCAGAGGAAGCCCGCCGAGTCGGGCAGGATGCCGTTGGCCTTCAGGGGGCAGTACACCGCGCAGCCGATGAGAGCCGCCGACCCGTAGATGGGGCCGGCTTGGAAGGCCACGGGCGACCGGTTCATCAGCACGTCGCGCGAGATGCCGCCGCCGATAGCGGTAATGGTGCCCAGCACGACCGAGGGGATGACGCCGAGCCCTGCCGACAGGCTCTTCGAGGCGCCGATGATGGCCCACAGGGCTACCGAGATGTTGTCGAGCAGATCCACGATGGGGTCCAGGTAGGTGGCCAGCTTGCCGAAGTAGAACACCACCACGCCGGCGCAGGCGCAGGACAGCAGGAACCATGGGCTTTGGAAGGCGTACAGGCCGTATTCGCCGTAGCCCTGCAGCAGCACGTCGCGGATGATGCCGCCGCCCATGCCGGTCATACAGGCGATGGCCACGGTGCCGAAGATGTCGTAGCGGGCGCGTACGGCGGACATGCCGCCGGACAGTCCGCCGGTGACGGTGGCGGCGAACTCGAACCAGAAGGGGAGGGTGAAGGCGGTTTCCAGAGTCACGGCAGCCGTCCTAGCGCGCGGGATCGGACGGGGCGCCCGCGGCTGCAGGAGCGGACACGTCTTCCACGGCCATGACCGTCGCCACCACGGGCTCGCCGCGGAAATTCAGATCGCCGGTGAGAACGCGGGCGTCTTCCAGCGAGAAGCCGTCGCCATCCACAGCGGCGATGGCGCGCAGGGCGCCGGCGCGGGCCTGATCGTACAGATCCCAGAAATCGGTCGTGCTCGCCTGGCCGGTGAAGGGGTTTTCCCAAACCTGGTGGTCGGTGTTGGCGTAGGGGCTATGGTTGCGCTCCTCGCCGCGATGGCTGAGGGCGGCCAGCAGCGAATGGGGCCGCACTAGGCGCTCCATCGCGCCCAGGGCACCGCGCTTCCATCCCTTCGGAGAGTACAGCACGCGTTGGGCCGCACGCTGGGCGCGCACCGAAGCTGCGAACAGGTTCTGGGGAATGTCCAGGTCGAAGGCGTCTTTCACAGCGCGCGCGTACAAGGTCGATACGGCGCCGAGCATAGCCGGCGAGCCCTTCAGCACCGCCGTGGCCGGGTTGAAGCTGGCCACGGTCTCGCCGCGCTTGCGGGTGAGCGCAAGCTCGTCCAGGTCCGTCTCGATAACGGCGTGCACTTCCGAGCGCGCCTCGTCACCCAGACCTTCCACGCCGGCGGTGCATAAGGCGTTCACCTGGCTGTACACCAGGGGATGCACGGTGCGGTCCAGCTCGTAGTGGCACAGGAAGCCCAGCACGTAGGCGCGCGCCCACGAGCGCTGGTGGGACGGCAGCAGCGGCACAGCGGCCTTCAGCGCCACGATGAGCTCGGTGGGCCGTGCCTCGTGAATGGTGGTGCCGAGCTTCGCGTAGGCCAGGTAGCGCGGGTCGGCAGCTGCGTAGAACAGGGGGTCGGGGCCTTGGTTTCCCAGCAGGAACGCCTCGGCCTCGTCGCGCGAGCCGCCCACGGATTCGAACACCTCGTTGTAGATGTCCTTGGCGAACAGGTCGTGGGTGATGATGGCCGGCATACAGGCTCCTCCGAACGGGTGGGTGGCAGGGCGCCGCCGGAGCCGAGGACTCCGGGGCGAAGTGCCCATATTACGCAACGCCCTCATCATAGACAATGCCGTGTCCGCAAGCGGCCTGCGCCCGTCCACCGTCGGAAAACCGACACATGCAGCCGCTTCTTCGATTTCTTGGTATAGTGATGGCTCAGTGTATCCGGGTGCAAGTTCCCCGCATTCTGAAAAGGAGTGGGCACCATGTCTTTGATCGTTGCGAAGTTCGGCGGCACCTCGGTGGCGTCGCCGGAGCGCATCAAGAACGTCGCCAAGCGGCTGGTGCGCATGCGCCAGCAGGGCAACGAGGTGGTGGCCGTGGTGTCGGCCATGGGCAAGACCACCGACGAGCTGATGGGCCTGGCCAGCGCGGTAACCGGCGCGCCTCCCGCTCGCGAGCTCGATCGGCTGCTGTCCACGGGCGAGCAGGTGTCCATGACGCTTCTGGCCATGGCCGTGGAGGCGCTGGGCTACAAGGCCATGAGCTTCACGGGCCGCCAGGCGGGCATCCAGACCGACGGTACCCACAACAAGGCGAAGATCGTGAAGGTGCACAACGAGCGCATCTTGGACGCGCTGGAGGCCGGGGTCATTCCCGTGGTCGCGGGCTTCCAGGGTATCGACGCCAACGACGACATCACCACGTTGGGCCGCGGCGGCTCGGACACCACGGCCGTGGCCATCGCCTGGGGCATCAACGCCGACGTGTGCGAGATCTACTCAGACGTGGACGGCGTCTACACCACCGACCCGCGTGTGGCTCCCCGCGCGAAGAAGCTCGATTCGGTCTGCTACGACGACATGCTTGAGCTTTCCAGCGCCGGATCGGGCGTGCTGCAGAGCCGCGCGGTGGAGTTCGCCCGCAAATGGAAGGTGGTCATCCATTCCCGCTCGGCATTTTCCGATGCGGAAGGCACCTATATCAAGGAGGAGTACGAAATGGAAGAAGCCGTCATCACCGGCATCGCCAGCGACACGTCCGAGGTGAAGGTCACCGTGCGCGGGCTTCCCGACACGCCCGCCGTGGCCGCCAAGATGTTCTCCGCCCTGGCCGCGAACAACGTGAACCTGGACATGATCATTCAGAACGTGTCCGAGGGCGGCGTCACCGACATCTCCTTTACCACCCCGGGGGCCGATCTGGGCCGCGCGAAGGACACGCTGGAGCGCATCGTCCCCCAGATCGGTGCGCGCGAGTTCATCGTGGACGAGGACATCGCGAAGGTGAGCCTGGTGGGCACCGGCATGAAGTCGTCGCCCGGTGTGGCGTCGCGCGCCTTCCAGACCCTTGGCGACAACAACATCAACATCGTGGCCATCTCCACGTCGCCCATTCGTCTGTCGGTCATCGTGGACGCGGCTCAGGCCACTCAGGCCGTGCAGTGCCTGCACACCGCCTTCGGCCTCGATTCCGACGATCTGTTCGTGGAGACCCAGCTGTCGGCCGAGGAGATCGCCGCGAAGATGAAGAAAGGTCGCTAACGAGTTGTTCGCGCCGCACCCCGAGAGGGGGCGTTGCGAAGTACCCGCTTCGCTGTTCGCCTTCGGCTCAGGCGCTGCGCTCCCTCATGTTTTTATGATGCGCCCGTTGGGCGCAAACAGGATTGGTGTTCAGAGAACTTCGCAACGCCCCCTCTCGGGGTGCGGCGCTGCTCGGTATCAAACGAAAGGATACAAAAATGGCCTGGACGAAAGAGATGCCTGCGAACCCCGTGGTGGCGGTGGCCGGGGCGACCGGTGCGGTGGGGCAGGAGTTCCTGCGCGTGCTGCACGACCTGGATTTTCCCGCCAGTGAGGTGCGCGCGTTGGCGAGCGCTCGCTCCGCCGGCAAGAAGGTGGCCTTTGATGGCTGCGGGCAGGTGCCTGCCGGCGAGCTTACGGTGCAGGAGATGACGCCCGAGTCCTTTGAAGGCGTGGACATTGCGCTGTTCTCGGCTGGTGCGGGCGTGTCCAAGCAGATGCGCGAGGCCGTCACCGCTGCCGGTGCCGTGATGATCGACAACTCCAGTGCCTTCCGCATGGACGAGGATGTGCCGCTCGTGGTGCCCGAGGTGAACCCGCAGGATGTGGCGTGGCATTCCGGCGTTATCGCGAACCCGAACTGCTCCACCATCCAGATGGTGGCCGCGCTGAAGCCGCTCTACGACCTGTCGCCCATCAAGCGCGTGGTGGTGTCAACCTACCAGGCCGCCTCGGGTGCCGGTGCGCCGGCCATGGCCGAGCTGTACGACCAGACGCGCGCCTACCTGGACGGCACGCCCGACGAGGAGCTGGAGGTGAAGGCCTTCGCCCATCGCATCGCCTTCAACACCATTCCGCATATCGACGTGTTTTTGGACGACGGCTCCACCAAGGAGGAGTGGAAGATGGTCGTCGAGACCAAGAAGATCATGGGCGACCCGAACATCGAGGTGGCCGCCACCTGCGTGCGCGTGCCGGTGTTGCGCTGCCACGGCGAGTCGCTGAACGTGGAGTTCGCCGACGAGGTGACGGTGGATGCGGCCCGCGCGGCCCTGGAGGCGGCGCCGGGCATCCAGGTGATGGACGACACCGAGAACAAGGTGTACCCCATGCCGGGTCTGCTTGCGGGCACCGACGGCACCTTCGTGGGCCGTCTGCGCAAGGATCCCACCGTGCCCCACGGCATTGCCTTCTGGAATGTGGCCGACCAGATTCGCAAGGGCGCGGCCCTGAACGCCGTGCAGATCGCCCAGCTGCTGCTGCCGTAGGGCGGCTGGTTCGACTCCGACCTCGCGAGGCGGCCTGCGGGCCGCCTTTTTTTGGCGGTAGCCTTGGGCTTTGCGTTGGCAATGGCCGGTAACGTTTCGTTCGGTACTCGAAAGGGGCCTTTTCTGCACGAGATCGCGATTTATGAGCGTCTCGGAAGGCGATTTGCGCTCGATCGTGAAAGACTACCGGTTTGCCCAATGTCCTGAGCTGGTGTTTTTCGAAGATCTTCCCAGATTGCGGCCTCGGTGCGATAGTCGAGACGCTCATAAATCGCGATCTCGTGCAGAAATCGAGGGGCTCGTCGACCGAGCCGGCCGTCAATCCCTCGAATCGTCGCGATACACGGCGCGGACGAGGTATTCCACGTTGCCTTCGGGGCCGGTGATGGGGGACTCCACCACGCCCGTTACGGTGAAACCCTCGGCAGCCAGCGCCGCTTTCACCTCTTCCACGGTGCGCAGGCGCACGGCCGCGTCGCGCACCACACCGCGGTCGGTCTCATCGTGGGCCGATTCGAATTGGGGCTTCACCAGGCCGATGAACACGGTGCCCGGGTGGCTGAGGCGGGGGAAAACCGGAGCCAGCGCTGCCAGTCCGATGAACGACACATCGATGACGATGAGGTCGAAGGGGGCGCCGAGGGCGGTGGGGTCGGCGTCCTTGATGTTGGTGCGCTCGAAGACGGTCACGCGCGCGTCCTGGCGGATCTTCCATGCGAGCTGCCCGTAGTTCACGTCGAGGGCCGCCACGCGCGCAGCGCCGGCCTGCAAGAGGCAGTCGGTGAAGCCTCCGGTGGACGAGCCGATGTCCAGGCAGTTCATGCCCGATACATCCTGCGCGAAGGCATCCAGGGCGCCCTGCAGCTTCTTTCCGCCGCGCGAGACGAATTGCTTGCGTCCTTTGAGGAAGATGTCGGCATCGGGCGTCACGGCTATGGCGGCGCTCGTGACGTACACGTCGTTCACGCGCACTTCACGGGCCATGACGGCCCGCAGCACGGTGTCGCGGTCGGGAAAATCGCCCCGCTCTACGAGCAGGTCGTCCAGGCGCATTTTCTTCGGCTTCTTGGTCATGGGGGCATTATACCGCGAGCAGCCGAGCACTGGTTTGGTTGACGGCTGCCAGCGCTTCCTTGCGGGGCAGCTGCTTGAGTTGGGCGATGCCGGCCAAGGCGTTGCCCAACTCGGCGTGCCACACCTCGGCAGCCAGCGTGTCGCCTGCGCGGGAAGGCATGTCGGTTTCCAGCAGCAGACGGTCGAGCGGTATTTGCCGCACGTACTCGCGGCCGCGTCGCGATGCCAACATACGGGGTCCCACGGAAAAGAAGCATCCGGCGCGCACGGCGCGAATCAGGTCGTCGGAAGTGCCGGAGAACCAATGGAGGATTACCTGGTGTCGCGAGAGGGTACCGGCCTGCTCGAGCAAGTCCAGCGCGACGCCGGCGGCATTCACGGCATGGATCGAGATGAGCTTTGGGGGCATCGCGGGAATGTCGGGAGTGAGGGTGCTGCTGCCGGGGCGGTTCTGGTCGTCGCTCGCAACCGCAGCACGAGTGCCGTCGTGTCCGTCGCCCGCCGCACGGCCTTCCGTATGGACCGGTGAAGGCGCCGCCGCAGGCTGGTCGCAGGCGGCGAGCAGCTGGGCGAAGGCGTCCGTCTGCCGGGCGCGGCTCTCCTCGGTGTCGCGCGGTCCGGCGAAGTCGAGTCCGATTTCGCCGATATAGCGGGTCGCGGGAGCGAGCGCGCAGAACCGCTCCAGCTCGGTATCGCCCACGCGGCCGTCGGCGATCCACCAGGGATGAGCCCCCAGGCCCACGGCGACGTTGCGGGCGTCGGCCAAAGCCGCTTGCAGGCGTTCGTATTCCGCCGGCTCCGCCGTGCACGAGAACGCGCGAACGCCCGCGCCTTCCGCAGCCGCCGCCGTCACGGTCGGATCAGGAGCAAACCCCAAATGGCAATGCATATCGTACCAAGTTTCCATGGGAACTTCCTTTTGCGTTGAATCTTGGAGTCGTTGGACTCACTGGACATTTGGTTGCTTTGATTGGCCTTCGAGATCATAAAACCAATCAGGAAGGAGGCCTGTACCATATAGAGGCAGATTCACTACCCAGTCCTGTTCTTTGAACCCGTCGAGCGAAAGCCTGAGTCCACGTTCGAGATGGTTCTTTTCCACGAATAGGCGAAGGCTTTTTGCTTGAAGGTTGGTCGATGCTTTAACCTCAATGGGCACGATCTGACTATCGTAGTCGTACACAAAGTCGATTTCCCCCGACGAGTTTTCCGCCGACCAGTAATAGGGGATGACTTTGCCCGTAGCGACCAGCTCCTGGCATACATAATTTTCAGTCAAGGAGCCTTTGAACTCTGAGAAGAGCTCGCTTCCTTCAACGAGAACTGAAGGGCCAAGACGGTTGGCTGCTCCCAAAAGTCCGACATCGAGGAAGTATGTTTTAAAGGCCTCTTTTTCCGCGTAGGACGCAAGGGGCAGGCCTGGCTTGCTGATGCGATTGACGCGGATGATCAGGCCGGCATCGACGAGCCATTGGATGGCTTCCTCGTAGCCCCGCGCGCGGGCACCGGTTCGCACGGCGGCATAGATGAACTTCTTGTTTTCGCGGGCGAGCTGGCCGGGGATAGAGTTCCAGACGAGCCGAATCTTTTCGGCAAGAGCGGCGGGCGCGTACTTCGAGAAATCATGCTCGTAGTCGAACAGGAGGCGATTGTGGACGGCGCGCACTTCTCTCAGATCATTGCTGTCCAGGTAGGTCTGCACGGCGTCGGGCATGCCGCCGATGAAATAGTACCGCCGCAACTGCTCGATGTATCGCTCGGTGAACGAATTCACGAGGGAGAAGTCGCCCTCGTGTAGCGTGTTCCTCATGATCTCGTTTCCCGTGGCGATAAGAAACTCGTCAAAGGTCATGGGGTAGATGAACAGGTGGTCAACTTTGCCGACGGGAAATGAGGTGCCTTGATGCAGCGCGACGCCCAACAAGGAGCCCGCTGCGATCAGGTGAGTTTCTGGGCGACGCTCAGCGAAGGCCTTAAGGGATGTGATGGCGCGTGGGCATTCTTGGATTTCATCGAACACTACGAGTGTGGCAGGATCTTTGGCGTCAACGCCGGTATAGAATGTTACTGCGTCGAGAAGGCGGGAGGGCGAGAGTTCTCCGTCGAACTGCCTTACCATTGCCTCGTCATCGAGGAAGTTGATATAGGCAGTGGCGTTGTAGTTCATGCGCCCGAAATTCTTGATGAGCCATGTTTTCCCCACTTGGCGTGCTCCCTGTATGAGCAGGGGACGTCGGCGAGGTGAGCTCTTCCAACCTGCCAAGTCTTTCATCGCAAAGCGTTCCATGGCATTCCTTCCGCAGATGGGAATAAGAGGGTTTCGCAGATCATATTAAAACAGTCTGCGACTAAAAAGTGGCAAGAATGCCAAAAACTCCGACTAAAAAGTGGCAAGAATGCCAAAAACTCCGACTAAAAAGTGGCGAAAATATCCATAGTGTCTTCTGTCATTTGCACAGCTGACGCAGACGTAGCCTCCCCCGATGGCAATGTGGGCTACCGGAGGGGATAGGCAGATTACTAGTGGGAAGGTAATGCGATTGGGCGCGGTGATGGCTGTGACGTGCTCAGCGGCGTTTGGGTGGAGGTTGGTGGGTTTTGCTATACTGGCCGGTGGATTTTGAGAAGTGAGGACTGGCTATGAACAACAACCATGGATGCTGCTGGTGGGTTTTCGTTATTGGCGTAGGTATCGCCTTCGGTCTCTTTCTATTCTCGTTCTGCGGATAGCGATGGGCGACGTATCTGGGGATGATGCGGTGGTGGGGCAGCGTGCGCCGGCAGCTTCTGACGCACTGCGTGATGCGACTTCCGAGGCGTCGGTTGCGGAAGGCGTGCGGGCCGAGCCCGTGGCAGCCTGCGCGCCCGATGACGCACGCTGCCCTTGTGGTTTTGTGCGATCGGTTGCGCGTGAGTTGGCGTACAACGCTGGTCGAGCGCGCGGAGCGTTGATATTCGACTTGGCCGTGTTGGCCTTCTGTTTCGTGGGATTCTGCGGCAACGAGTACGCTCTGAAGCCGTTTGCGGCCGCGGTTTTTCCCGATAGTCCGGTGGCTTATCTTGTGCAGTGTCACCTGAACGATTTCCTGGGTGGTGCGGCGTTTCTTGCCTACACCAATATGCTTCTCGATTTGGTACGTCCTGACATGCGCATCCGCCGGCTGACTACGAGTGTCGTCTACCTGTTTCTCTGCGGTATCTTCTGGGAATACGCTGCCCCGCTCTTCGTCAAAGCCAGTACTGCCGATCCCCTCGATCTTCTCGCCTACATGACGGGAGCCGCTGCTTACTGGCTTGCCGGGAGTCCATGGACCCGGCGTTCTTACTGAATACGCTGATTCTAAGTGGTGGCTGCATGTTTGGCCTTGGTGCAATCAGATGTAAACGAATATCGGGCGTGGCGCTCTCGTCAGGTGCAATCTGACTGAAAGGTTGCTTATCTTAGCTGGTTGTCATCTTTTGATTAGAACATTTCGCTAATCGTTCGTTGTGGTGGCTTCGGGGTTTTCGTTGGCGCCCAGGTCTTCGGGGACGGTTTGCTCTGCGAACTCGGTTTGGGCGGTGCGCTCGGCTTGGCTGGGGGCCATCCAGTCGCCGGCGATGGCGAAGGCGAAGCACAGGATGAGCACCGCCACCACGGCGATGATGCCCCACAGCACACCGGGATGCTTGGCCTGGGAGCCCTTCGGGCCGCCCTCATCCACCTCGAACTCCTGCATGGCCGGCAGCACCGGGTCGCTTGCCGACGACTCGAGCACGGTTGGCTCCTCGGCGGCCAAGGGGTCGCGCTCGGCGAAGGTTTCCCCGTGTTTCGCGTGGCTGCGGCGCTCGCGGCCGTTCTCGTTGTTCTTTTCGCGCGTTGTCATAGCGCTGTCCTCTCTGGATGGCAGGTGTTGTATCCTATGGTGACCCAACGAACGATCCCGAAACGACGCGGTTGGCGCATTGTCGCCAACCGCTTTGCTGTCTGTCGGAGAAGCGAAAGAAAACGTGCCGGGCGGCCCCTCCGGCCGGTATGCGAAGGAGCGCACCATGTCCATCGACATCGACACCTTGAATGACCCGCAACGCGAAGCGGTCACTACCACCGAGGGCCCGCTTCTGGTGCTGGCCGGCGCTGGTTCCGGCAAGACGCGCGTGCTCACCTACCGCATCGCCAACATTCTGGAGCAGGACCTGGCGGCGCCCTGGGAGGTGCTGGCCATCACCTTCACCAACAAGGCCGCCGCCGAGATGCGCGAGCGCTTGGGGCAGCTGGTGGGCGGTCGCGCCCGGGCCATGTGGGTGTCCACCTTCCATTCTATGTGCGGCCGCATTTTGCGCGCCGATGCCGAGCGGCTGGGGTTCACGCGAGGCTTCACCATCTACGACACCGATGACTTGAAGCGCCTGTACAAGGACATTATGGCCGGCCTGAACATCGACCCGAAGCGCTTCCCCGTGAACGCGCTGATGAACCGCATCTCCCAGGCGAAGAACGACTTGGTGGTGCCGGCCGATTTCGAGGCCCAGGCGACCGACCCGGTGGGGAAGGTGGCCGCGCGGGTGTACACGCGCCTGCAGGAACGCCTGAAGGCTGCCAACGCCATGGACTTCGACGACATGCTGCTGTACGGCTACCTGCTGCTGAAGCACCACGAAGACGTACGCCGCGCCTACCAGGAGCGCTTCCGCTACATCATGGTGGACGAGTACCAGGACACTAACCGCGCCCAGTACGCCATCACGCAGCTTCTGGCCGCGGGACACCGCAACATCATGGTGGTGGGCGACGACGATCAGTCCATTTACTCGTGGCGCGGGGCCGATCTGCGCAACATCCTGGAATTTGAGAGCGACTACCCCGAGGCGCGGGTGGTGAAGCTGGAGCAGAACTACCGCAGCGTGGGCAACATTCTGAACGCGGCCAATGCCGTGATCGCCAACAATCGCCATCGCAAGCAGAAGCGCCTGTTCACGGCTTCGGGCGACGGCGACAAGATTTCCGTGTACCTGGCGAGCGACGAGCGCGACGAGGGCCGCTGGATTGCCGGCGAGATAGAGAAGCGCCGCGCTGACGGGCTCTCCTACAATAACATGGCCGTGTTCTACCGCACCAACGCCCAGTCGCGCATGCTGGAAGATATGCTGCTGCGGGCCGGGGTGCCCTATCGCATCGTGGGCGGCACGAAGTTCTTTGACCGCGCCGAGATTCGCGACGTGATGGCGTACCTGACCCTGGTGGTGAACCCCGCCGACGACATCGCCGCCAAACGCGTGATCAACGTGCCGCGCCGCGGCATCGGCAAGGCCACCATCGAGCGCATCGACCAGTTCGGGCTGGAGATGAACATGCCGTTTCTCACGGCATGCGAGCTGGCCATCGTGGATCCTGATATCCGCCCGGCCACGCGGCGGTCGGTGGGCGAGTTTGTGCAGACGATCAAAGACGCCGCCGGCTACAGCGGCAATTTGCGGAAGGTGATCGAGATGATCATCGACAAGGCGGGACTCATCCGCGCCTTGGAGGACGAGGCCACCGACGAGGCGCGCGGGCGCATCGAGAACATCCAGGAGTTTCTGGGCGTCGTGGACGAGTTCGTGGAAACCCACGACGAGGACGACGCCGACTACGCCGCGCCCACGGTGGGCGACGACCCGGCCGCCGAGCCGGTGCGCGTGCTGCGGGGCGATTCCCTGGCCGACTTCATCGAGTGGGTGCGCTTGCGCACCGACCTGGACACGGTGAGCGAAGACGGCCAGGCCGTGACGCTGATGACCGTGCACTCGTCGAAGGGCCTGGAGTACGACTGCGTGTGGGTGGCCGGCATGGAGGAGACGCTGTTCCCGCACATGAACTCGGTGGGGGACGCGGCGGCCGTGGAGGAGGAGCGGCGGCTGGCCTACGTGGCCATCACGCGCGCCCGCAAGAAGCTGTATCTCACCTGTGCCCAGCAGCGCCAGATTTTCGGCCAGACCCACGCGAATCCCGTGTCGCGTTTCATCGGCGAGATTCCCAGCGAGTTGCGCCAGACGACGGGCTTGGGCTCGGCGGGCTTTTCCGGCACCGGCTGGGAGAAGCGGGGAAGCCGCCGGGGCATTGCCGGCTCGGGCACCGAGGCGGGGGAGGGTCGCGTGTTCGGTCGTTCCAGCGCCAGCGGCTCGCGTGGTCGCAGCTTCGAGGAGTTCCGCGCCGGCGGCGGCTTGGGCCGCGGTGGGCGGGGGGCTGCGTCGTCGGCGACCGACGGTGCCGGACGCGTGCGTGCCGGGGCGAACCCGAACGCGGGCAAGAAAGCGGCGGCGCGCGCGACCTTCGCCGCGGGAGATACGGTGGATCACAAGACTTTCGGCCGCGGCACCGTGGTGAAGGTAGATGGCGACACCCTGCACATTAAGTTCGCCAAGACCGGCCAGACGAAGAAGCTGCTGAAGGACTACGCTCCCATCGTGAAGATCGGATAGGGGCGTTGTAGGACGCTTGGGCAGTCTTCCCAAATGCGGCGGTATGCTATGATAATTCGCGTACGATTGTTGATGGAGGAGGGACAATGGTCGCTACGCCGGAGGGTATTGCCGCCGCGTTCAAAGAGCTAGTTGTCACTTTGGGATACCAATCGGTCACCGTCGACGCCATTTGCTGTTCTTCCCACGTTTCTAAGCGTACGTTTTATCGCTATTTTGTTGGCAAGGAAGACGTCGCCGCTTTCGTGTTGCAAAAAGGCGTTGTCGACCCGGTAAAGAGTCTCGTCGCATCACTTCCTCCACTGGTGGAAGGCGAACCCAATAGAATCGTGATGAGGGCGGTCTTTTTCGGATTGAAGAAAGACGCTCCGTTTTGGAGCGCCCTCTGTACTGCGCAAAGCCGATTCCCTCTCGAAAAGTTGCTGATAGACGGGTTCTCGACCTTCCTGTTCGACGGTATATCCAAAGCCGGTATCGACAGCAATCGCGAAAAGTACATGCGTCGGTTTTTCGTGAGCGGGTTTTGCGGTGTTATCGTGCAATGGATTTCAGAGGGCATGAGCTCTGACCCGTCAGAAATGGCTGAGCTTTTCGGAGATTGGCTGCTGGTTTTTTGGCGCGACCGTCTGGATATTGATTTTTCGGTATGGACTGATCGCATTATTGTCAGCGGGGAGGAGTAACGATACCCCCGCCCTTTTTCAGCAGCTTTTCCTTGTGTGACACGGAGTGCCACTATTCTCGTAATAAGGCGCATATTTTGGCATAGATGCATCACTTCGCTCGTTGCAACTTAGACAATTACCCCTTCACAATGAAGAAGCAGCTAAAGATGCTGCGTGTTCTTCCGAGGAAATGGAGGGAGTTATGAGCAGAGCAGTGGAGAAAAGTGATCGCTTTGAGTTGGGGCGTCGTGCATTCTTACAGGGCAGTGCCGCCACTTTGGGGATTGCGGCTCTAGGAAGTGCTGGGTGTGCGCCGCGTGAGGAGATCGAGTCGCTGCCCGACACCTCTGAGCCTGTTGATGAAGAGGATGAAATCTTCCAGGGCGTTTGTCGAGGAAACTGCGGAGGCGGTTGCCGCATGAACGTGCATGTTCGTGGCGGGAAAATTGTCAAAACGTCCAAAATCGATGCCGATGATGAGCTTGATACGCGCATTTGCCAGAAGGGACTTTCTCATGCGCAGAGAGTCTATGCGCCGGAAAGAGTTCAATATCCCTTGCGTCGCGTCGACGGCACACCTCGCGGCGGTGGAGAGTGGGAGCGTATTAGCTGGGATGAAGCAATCGAGGAAATTGCCACAAAATGGCAAGACTATATTGCGGAGTATGGCGGAACATCCATCGGCGTTGCCCGCGGTGGAGCAGGCACCTATTCGTACAACCAGTATATCTACACGCGCTTGGCGAACATGATTGGCGCCGTAACCATTGAGACTGGCTACGACATGGCCGGCTTGGAAATGGCTGACGCGATGACCGCCAGTTTTACAGCGCCTTACCTTGCGGGTAATGACGTGCAGGACGTGCTCAACTCGAAGAACATTTTCACCTGGGCTCGTAATTCTACTGTTGCGGGCCTGCCCAATCAGTCCTACATCAATACCGCTGTGGCGAACGGGACAAAGCGCATCGTCATCGATCCAGTATATACGCCTACGGCGGCTCATGCCGATCTGTGGATTCCTATTCGTCCGGCAACTGATGGTGCCCTAGCTCTGGCAATGACCAACTACATTATTGCCAACGGTCTTGCCGACGATGAGTATTTGCGAGACTGCACCGTTGCCCCTCTTCTCGTGAAAGAATCTGATGGAAAATATCTTCGCATGAGCGAGTTGGGGGTTGAGCCCGAAGAGGGCCCGATTAACCCAATGACCGGTCAGCCAACGGTGATAGATCCTCCGGCCGTGATGTCATCAGATGGTCAGACAGCGGTTGCCGTGAACACAATAGCCGACCCTCTGATTCGCGGCAGCTTCGATATCGACGGTATCAAAGTGAACACTGCCTACGAGATGCTTGTGGCGCGCGTCTCCGAGTGGTCTTTAGAGCGTGCGGCCAGTGTGTGCGACGTGCCTGCTGAGAAGATCGCGGAGCTTGCCAACTTGTATGTGGATGGCCCATCGTTGATAGAAATTGGTTTTGGCAACGACCATTGGGGTAACGGAGCGTCAGTGACCCATTGCCAGCTCACGCTCGCTATGGTGGCTGGCCAGTACGGTCTTGCTGGCGGCGGCATTGGCGGTGTCCAGGGCAATAGCACCAATGGCATTCCTGGTGCGAACTTTTTGGGGATGTACTATCCGGAAGGGGCGCCCTTCACGGGTATCTCCACCTCCCTTGCCGATTTCCATCAAATCGTTGATGAAGGGAAGTACGGCGATCGGGAAGTTGTCGTTAAATCGCTTCTTGTGACTACAGGAAACCCCGTGGCGTGCTCGCCCGATCGTGAGCGAATCAAGAAAACCTTCGATGCTCTTGACCTAGTAATTTGCGTTGATTGGCTCATGACCGATACGGCAAACTACAGTGATATTGTGCTACCCGCAGCTCACTGGTTTGAAATCGAGACCATCAACGCATGCCCGACGCCCTATGCCGATTTTCAGGAGATGTGCATCCCTCCGCAGTGCGAGTGCAAGTCGGATATCGATATTGCTGCGCTTCTGGGAGTAGCTCTTGGCTACAAGGATGCCATGGATCTTGACACTGAGGCATTTCACAAGATTGCGTTGGATAGCGATTTGTGCCGTGAGGCGGGACTCACTTGGGAGAGCATTAAAGAACAGAAACACCTGCGTCATGCTCCCGAAGCGTATGTGTATGGTAATCGGGAGAACCCTTTCCTTACGGCCACTGGTCGCGGACAGTTCTATATTGAGGACGTGAAACCGCGCTTCGATCACGGCCAGTCTCTCGACGCGGCAACCCTTGCCCTGCCCTCTTTCCAGTTGCCCGATGAAGCCTGGGCCGAGGGATGCGACGAATTCCCGAAGTACGAGCTCGCAAACAAGTATCCGCTTACGCTCATGTCGCAACGCGATAAATTCAAGGTACACACGACATTTGCGCCGCATCCGTGGTTCTTGGAGCTCCAACCTGAACCCACCTTGCGCATCAGCCCTGTAGACGCTGAGCTTCGTGGCATTAAGGAAGACGATTACGTGCGTGTACGTAACGACCGTGGTGCCTGCAAGTTGAAGGCGCATATGGATGCAGGTCTTCGTCCGGGCATTGTGCTCACTGAGCACACCTGGGCAGACAATCAGTATCTGGATGGTAATTACACGGCGCTTACGAGCTGCGTGACCGAGCAATTCAAGCCGGCGCCGCATCCGTTTGACACACTTGTCGAAGTTGAGCTTTGGTGAGGGAGGAGACTCAGATGACTCGCTATGGAATGGTTATCGATCTGAAGAACTGCGTGGCATGCCATGCCTGCAGTGTGGCGTGCAAGTCTAACAACAACTTACCCAACAATGTGTGGTTCAATCGCGTAGTCACTGATGGCGGCGATTATATGGACACGGCTCGAGGGGAATATCCCAACAACCTGTACCGCGCCTACTATCCCGTGAGCTGCCAGCACTGCGGTTCGCCGGTATGCGTGGAAGTGTGTCCCACTGCCGCTTCCTACGTGCGCGAAGATGGCGTGGTGGCTATCGACCATGATTTGTGCACGGGGTGTCAGACCTGTATGAAGGCATGCCCTTATGATGTCCGAACGTTGCTTGACGATGAAGTAGCCTATGCCGTGGACTTTCCGCTAGGAGACGCCGATGCCCCGACTCATGTAGGAGGTACTGTTGTCAAATGCGACTTCTGTGCTCATAGGCTCGATCGTGGTAAGGAGCCGGCGTGCATGGAACTTTGCCCTGGTCGAGCCCGCTTCTGGGGTGATTTCGACGACCCCGATAGCACGGTGAGCAAGCTAATTGCCCGGCGAGACTATGAGCAGCTGAAAACGGAGGACGGAACGGAGCCTCGTTGCTTCTACCTGAAGTAGCAGAAGGACAAGTGGGTCAGGGGGACAGTATGGGCGCAAGTAATGTTGCCGCTAAAGAAAAAGCTTTCACGACGAGCCTGGCATGCAGCGATGCTTGCGCCTTGCTGACCTTGTTTCTGCAATATCCCACTATTGAGCTGGCAGAGGGCTTGAACGGTGGAAGCGTGCAGGCCGACGTGTTTTCCATCGGGTTGGAGCTGGGCTGCGATGCAAAGGTGATGAGGGAGACAGCCAGCTCATTCGCAGACCATTCGCACGCGAACCCAGGCGCTTTAAAAAACGAACTTCGTCGTGAGCATACAAGATTGTTCGATCACCCCGTTCTTCCTCAAGTGCCCTACTACGAGGAACTCTTCCTTTTCTCCTGCGATCATCCCGGCGTTCCTGCCAAGGAGGGACCACTAAGATTTGTCAATAAAGCTGCTGTTAGCGCAGAGGCTGCCTATCGAGAAGGTGGCTTTGGAGTGGTGCGGGAAAACTCGGTACCTGCCGATTGCATTACGTTGGAGTTGGCCTTTTTGGGGAAAATGTATACGTGCGCTTCAGAATGCATGCAGAGTGGCGACTGCAAAAGACTCGCGGAGGTACAAGCGATTATACGCGAATTCGAGCAGGGTCATGTCGAGCGCTGGATACCTGAGTTTTTCTGGCGATTGGGAAATGAATCGAAAGGGTTTTACGGCTATGTCGGACGAGTTGGCGTCCTGTACATGGAGCGAATCTTAGCTCTGTATCCAATTTTAAGTATCTAAAGGTGTCTGCAGTGCGAGTAAAGATTTGCATCGACAGTGGCTGTCGCTCCGGCCGATGTCGCCGCCCCTGTTAGAAGCGGGATGCCGGAAGCGAGAAGGCCGACGCTTGATCTGTGTGCGACGGAATGCGCGTCAATTGATGCAAATACATAGAAGATCGGCTAGCCGGAAGCGAGTCGAAGGATCTCGCGAAGGTCAGTCCGCGACAAGCGTCAGCGCCAGTTCACGTACGGCGGGGGCGCCTCCGTGCTGTTCGACGACGTTCACCGACAGCGCGGGCATCACGGGGGTGCCGGCCAGAAGCGGCAGGTGGCGCGGATGGAACTGAATGGAAGGCTCGTCGGGGTCGCGCGCCCAGGGCGCTCCGGCCTCGCGCAGCAGGGGCTCGGCTACGGTCATGTCGCCGTCGAACACCTTCGCGGTCTTCCAAAAGAAGTCGTCGCGGTCGAACTCCCATAGCGCGTCGTCCAGCGCCACGGCGCTGTTCTGCTGGAATATCTGGGTGCGATTCTTGTTTTCCAGCGAGCAGTAGTGCACGCCGAGGGAAAGGCCCTCGTCAAGGGCGAACTCCACCAGCTTAAGGCAGGCCAGCTCGCTGCTGGCTACGGGCAGACCGCCCGCGTAGCGGTAGTTGTAGGGGATGGCGAAGGGTGGGTTCGCGATGCGGAAACCGCGATCCGCAAAAGGCTCCCAGTTGCCCATGGGATAGCCGAATTCCAGCAGGTTGATGCCGAAAACCCCCAGATCGTCCATGGCCTGTAGCAGCTTCTTCATCTCGTTCAGAGTGCCGGGGATGACGGGCATCTCCACCATGACCTGGGGAATGTAACGCTTCGTCAGCGTCATGCGGCGTAGGGCCTCTTCGGCGGCATCTTCCTCGTCCGGCTTCACCGACAGGCGCAGCTCGGTAAGTCCCGCGTCGCGCAGGCGTGCGAGCAGCGCTTCGGTGAGAAAGTCGCCGTCGGTGTACAGGCGCAGGTGGGCCTGAGGTGCCCTGGCGTGGGCGCGCGCGAGGAACGCTACGGCCTCATCGGGGTGCAGCAGAGGCTCGCCGCCGGTCAGCGCCACGTGGGTCACCGGCACATCGCCCTCTAGAAACGCGTCCAGTTCGCAGCGCCAGTTTTCCTTCAGGCGGCGCCCCTCCTCGTAGTCCGCTTGGTTCGCGTTGAAGCAGAAGTAGCAGTTGCGGTTGCAGGCCAGCGAGAGGTAGAACGTGCGACTGCCGTCGTCGGTGGCGCAGGCCTCGCAGGCCGTGGAAAGCGGGCCGGTGGAAATGCTCGCGTCGCCGTTGCGGAAGCGGGCCCCCTTGCGAGCCAGCCGCTCTTTGAGCGCCGCTCGCTCGGCGGCGTCGACGTGCTTCGGAGCGAAATCGATACCGGCGGCGCGCAGCGATTCAACGTAGTCGGCCGCAATGGCCTCGTACTCGGCCAGCCACGCGGCCAGGGTGGGGCGGGTGCAGGCGATGTCGTTGACGGTCATGGCGCTCCTGTCGGGAGAGGTGCGGGCAAGGCAGGGCATGTGGATGCGAGGCGGCGATGCCGGCTCCGGTGCCTGCTTGGGGCAGTTGCGGAGGAGGGGCTGTGCGGCACTCCGGGTTCGCTTGCCTTGAATGCGATTATACTCTCAGTCCTAGGATTAATTTGCTAAAATAGGGAAAACCACGACCGACCGAAGGAGCGCCGTTGTTCGGATTCGCCATAGGCTGCTACCTCTTTCTCGGGGGCTTGGCCGGGGGCCTGGCGGCTGTTGCCAGCTGGGCTGCGCTCTGCGTCCCGGCATCGGAGGTCTGCGATCGCATTGGCGCCGATCATCGCCGGCTTGTAGGGGTTCCGCTGCTCGCTGCGGCGCTGCTCGTCGCCGCTTCGGCGCTGTGCCTTCTGGCCGACACCGCTCGGCCCGAGGCGATAGGGGCGCTGTTCGCCTCGCCGCGGGCGAACATCCTCACGGTGGGCGCATGGCTGCTCGTGGCGCTCGGCGTTGCATGCGCCGCGCTCGCTTTGTTCTGGCTCTACGGCCGCCGCGTGCGCCACAACAAGCTTCTTTGCGCGGCCCTTGGGGTGGCTTTCGCGCTGGGATTGGCCGTAACGGCTTATTCGGCCCTGTATCTGGCGGGTATTCGGGCTGTGCCGCTGTGGCATTCGTGGTGGCTCGTGTCGCTGTTCGTGGGCTCATCGCTTGCGGCGGCCTGTGCCCTGTTTGTCGCCATGGCCTTCGCCGCCCGCATCGACGGGCTCTTTCCCGCCGCGATGCGGCGAGCTAAGGTGTTCTCGCTGGTATTTCTCGCGGTAGAGGCCGTAAGCGCCTGCGCCTTCGCGCTCGCGGCGCTGAGCGTTCCCGATGAGGGATCGGCTGCTGCGGCCGCCACGTCGGCTGCCGACTTGCTCTTCGGGTGCGACTCCTTCATCTGGTGGGGAGGCTTCGTGGCGGTGGGCGTTGTCGGCTCCGCGTTCTTCGATCTGGTGGGGCGTCGTCGTCTGCTCGACCGGCGCATGGCGCGCAGCTTCGCGCTTACGGCGTGCGCCTGCGCTCTTGTGGGCACGTTCTCGCTGCGCATAAGCGTTATGATGGCCGGGGCGCACCCGGTGCTGGGTTTCTAGCGGTTCCAAGGAGAAGGAAGGTCCATGATCCAAAGGGAGAAGCAGATCACGTTCGAGGCCGACGAGGCCTCCAACCTGCCTTTGTGGGTGCAGCTGCGCAAGCGCATCGCCTACCTTATCAGCTCGGGCTTCTTCAAGCCGGGCGACCAGCTGCCGAAGATTCGCGAGCTGGCGGCTGATCTTTCCATCAACTTCAATACGGTGAACAAGGCGTACTTAAGCCTGCAGACCGACGGACTGGTGAAGTCGGTGCGGGGCAAGGGAGCCTTCGTCACCGATCTGGCCACGCAGCAGAACGACGAGCCGGCTGACGAGGCCGAGGCGCTGATGGACGAGTGCCTGCACGCCTGCCGCAACCTGGGGCTCAGCTACGATGAGACGGTGTCGCGCATGCACGTTCGCGCCGCCCGCCTGAAGATGAAGGAGGCCGCTCCCGCGCGTCGCCCCGACTCCAATGTGATTGTGCTGTTCCCCGAGGGCGAGGGAGTTGCGGCGGAGAAGGGGGCCTAGCATGTGGCGAAACCCTCCGGCTAGGGCGGTACGACCCGCGGCTGCCGCGCCCTCGTGCGAGCGCGTCCCTGCCCCCGCTTCCGCCACCGTGGTGGCCACGCCCGGCGAGCGTGCTTCCGATTTCGGCATCATACTGTTCAGCGCCTTTACGGCCGTCGTGGCCTTCTCCGCGGTGTGTGTCGTCGGCTGTGCGACTGCCGGTTCGTTCAATTTTCCGGTGGCCGCCGCCTCCACGCTGGCCGCTGTTCTAGCCGTCATGGCGGTGCACATCTCCCAGCAATGGGAGCGCGTGGTGGTGCAGCGCCTCGGCCGTTTCAGCCGCGTGGCGGGGCCGGGCCTGTTTCTCACCATCCCCTTCATCGAGCAGACGCCCATCCGCGTCGACTGCCGTACCCGCTACACCACCTTCGGTGCCGAGGAGACCCTCACGGCCGATCTGGTGCCGCTCGATGTGGACGCGGTGATGCTGTGGATGGTGCACGATGCGAAGGCGGCCTGCAACGAGGTGAGCGATTTCTCGGCCACCGTGGAGCTGACCGCGCAAGCGGCCCTGCGCGATGCTATCGGGCGGCTCTCCGCAGCCGAGGTGGCCATCCGCCGCGAGCAGCTGGACGCCGACATCCAGCAGATTCTGGAGGACGAGGCATCGCAGTGGGGCATTTCCATCTTGTCGGTGAAGATTCGCAATATCCTTCTGCCCCAGGCGCTTCAGGACGTCATGAGCTTGGAGGCCCAGGCCGAGCAGCGTCGCAAGGCCCGCATCATTCTCATGGAAGCCGAGCAGGACATCTCCGCCATGGCCGAGGACGTGGGCGAGGCCTACGGCGGGGGAGACGCTGCGCTGCGCCTGCGCCAGATGCATCTTATGTACGAGAGCGTGCGGGAGACTGGCGGCACGGTGGTGGTGCCCAGCTCCTTCAGCGAGGGCTTCGTGGAGGGGGCCGATGCCGCCCGCACGCTCAGGGCGGCAAGCGCGGAGAAGTAGGGCTCCTTTCGACTCCGCGTCCTGCAGTGGAAGGTCTGACTCGTGAGTAAGATACTCGTGAGTCAGATCTTAAGTTATCCTCAAACTAGATAATTAAATCCTAGGATTAGTATTGCTATCCTAGGATTGCTCATGCTATAGTTCAGCCATCGAAACCAGCTGATTTCTCAAGAGGAGGGGGAGATGTCGGCGAACCGCCCTCGTTCGGGCAGCTTGCCGGTGTCGCGCCTCCCAGTTGGACAGCAACCGTTCCTTGGCCAGGGGCGCGCGCCGTCTTCCAACGAAAGGAGAGAGAAAGTGACTACGTCGGAAAAGAAGCTGACTCGACGTTCGTTCCTAGCTACCACCGCCCTGACCGCCGGCGCCATGGCGTCGGCCGGTATGGCCGGCTGCTCCAGCGTGAGCACCGACGAGGCCCCCGAGCTTTCGGAGACGGGGGAAGCTGAGGAAACATACGCGATCAATTTCTGTCGCGGAAATTGCGGCGGCACCTGTCCCCAGAAGGCGATCGTGAGAGAGGGCAAGCTTGTCAAGTGCACGCCCGTGGCCGCCGAGCTTGATCGCGACTACCGCATCTCGCAATCGGGAGTTGGCTGCGTGAAAGGTCGCGCCACGCCGCAGCGCGTTTACGCTACGCATCGCGTGACTCACCCTATGCGGCAGACGGGGGAGCGTGGCTCCGACAATTGGGAGCAGATATCGTGGGATGAGGCGATCAGCCTGATCGCGGAGAATTTCCAGGCCGCCATCGACGAATGCGGCGGCAGCTCCATTGCGTTTTGGAAGGGATTCGGCAACGGCAACGGCTATTTGAACGGTGCCGGCTCGTCGATGATGTGCAACCCGTACATCGTTCCTTCCACGAGTATCGGCTTTAGCCGCTTTATCCAGAAGATTGGTGCGACGGTGTTCGAGGCATCTTCGGATTTTGCGGCTATGTACAGCACGTTTATCACGCTCAATATTCCCATTAACGGCAACGAAGATCTCGTTAACGCGAAAACGATCCTGTCCATCGGCCTGAACCCCGCCGATACGGCTCGCGGCGATTGGCCTATCGTGGAGGCTCGCCGCAAGGGTGCGACGGTTGTCACTATGGATCCGGTGTTCAGCAAGTCGGCTGCGCATTCCGATATATGGGTTCCCGTTCGCCCTGGCACGGATGGTGCGATGCTGCTTGCGATGTGCAACTACATCATCGACAATGATCTCGTCGATTATGACTATCTGCGCAATGGCTCGGTTGCGCCGTTGCTGATCAAGGATGACCTCTCTTATCTGAAGTTGTCGGATTTGGGTCTTGATCCGGTGGTTGTGACCGAGGGCGAGGACCCGGTGGATACCGAGGTCGTGTGGGATGCCGCCGCCCAGAGCTTCGGTTCATCTTTCGCGGTCAAAGATCCCGAGCTTGAAGGAACGTTCGATGCGAACGGCATTTCGGTGCGCACGGTGTATTCCCTTGTCAAAGAGGGGATCAAGCAGTTCACTGTTGATTTTGCCGCCGCTGAATGCGATGTGCCGGCCGAGCAGATCGAGGAAGTGGCACGCCTGTACGCGACCAACAAGCCTTCTACGCTGGCACCTGGCTACGGCTATGAGCACTACAAGAATTCCTGGCATATGTACAAGACCTTGATGCTTCTGGCTTCCCTGACCGGAAACGTCGGCAAGCCCGGCGCGAGCATCATACAGTTTGGAGCTACCAGCAGCATATCGCGCTATGCCGCGACCAACACTGAGGATTCCGTGGTAGAAGGAGCTCTGCCCGTCTCGGGTATTACCGGCGAGTACCTGCCCCAGTTGCTCGAGACCGAAACGTGGAACAACGAGGCGCACCCCATTCGATGCATTTACGTGCTCACGGCCGATCCGCTCTCCAACGGGTTGGGACGCAGCGAGCTTATCGAGGCATTCAAGAAAGTCAAATTCGTCGTTACTGCCGATTCTTTCATGACGGACACGGCGCGCTACTCCGATTTGGTGCTTCCCGTGGCGCTCTCGTGGGAGACTGATGATTCCTCGGCATCGATGTTCACCCAGAAGGCCGTGGAACCTTTGGGCGAGTGCAGACAGGACATCGATATCTTCCGTGCGATTGCGGGTGCGATGGACTTTGCCGACCTGTACCCCAAAACCAATGAGGAGTATCTGCGTTCCTACCTCGACACCGAGGAGAACCTTGCGGCTGGGTGCGGCTACGATGTGGCCAGCGAGCAGGGAATCGTCGGCGATGGGCCCCAGTTTGCGGCGGGAGTGAGCCCTGAAACCAATCCGACGGGGCGCACGCAGTTCTTCCTGAGCTACTTGCTGACGCGCGATGCGGTCGACTGGCAGCCGCGAGAGGTTGACCACTATCCTTGGTACGAGCCCGCCCACGAAGCGTATCAGGACAATCCTCTACGCGAGACCTATCCTCTTTACGGGGTGAGCAGCCATCATCATTACTGGGCCCACTCTCTGTTCAAGGGCATCCCGTGGCTCGACGAGCTGCGCGGCGAACCCACGGTTCTCGTCCACGAGGATACGGCGGCGCAGCGCGGTATTGAGACGGGCGATACGGTGCGCGTGTTCAATGATCACGGTTATGTGGTACTGAAGGCGATCGTTACGCAGGGAATTCGTCCGGACACCCTGATGCTTCCCCATGGCCCCGAAGGCGACGATTTCATCGACGGCCACACCCAGGCACTTTCCTCAGTGGTGCTTGACGAGATGACCAGCAATAACAATTTCAACGACTTCGTATGCGAAATTGAGAAGTACCAGGGGGGTGCTGAATAATGACTCGTTATGGAATGGCGATTGACACCCTGTTCTGCGTTGGATGCGACCAATGCTCCCTGACGTGCAAAGTGGAGCACAATCTGCCCGATGAGGTTTGGTGGTCGCGCGCAAGGACGTCAACCGACGCCGAGGGTTTCGGCTGCGGCTTGCCAGAGGGAACGTATCCGAACCTCTCTTCAAGCTGGTACACGCTGGGCTGCCAGCATTGCGATAATCCAGCCTGCTTGGAAGCGTGTCCTACGGGGGCGACCGAGAAGCGCGAGGACGGTCTGGTGACCGTTGACCCCGAAGTGTGCATCGGCTGCAAGAGTTGCATCGCTGCTTGCCCCTATGAGGGCGTAAGGACCCTTCTGGACGAGGAGCCGCAGTGGTACCTTGATTTTCCCGTAGGCGATGCCGCTATGCCGGCCCACGTGGGCAACACGGTCGGGAAGTGCACCTTCTGCGTGGAGCGCATCGATCGCGGCGAGCGTCCCGCATGTGTCGATGTCTGCCAGGCAGTGGCCCGTTACTTCGGAGACTTGGACGACCCCGATTCCGAGATCTCCAAGGTGCTGGCGGAACGCGAGTACGATCGACTGCTGGAAGACCAGGGCACGGGCCCGAACGTGTACTTCCTGAAGTAGAGACCATCTCGATATTCAGTGGATGATGGGGTTGCAGCCTTTCATCAGACGCCTGAATATCTCGATGACGGCCCCCGGCTTTCCCTCCCTCTGCCGGGGGCCTCCTGTTTTGCCGGAAACGAGCGGAAGCGAGAAGGTTATGACCGCAACAGACGTGAAGGCTGAGATTGCGAGCGGAGATACGGTGCCTGAAGTGTGGATGGCCCGCGCCTCGCTATTCGAGCTTCTCTCCCTTGGCCTTCTGAAGCCCGAGCGCATTGTGGCCGAGGCGCTTTGCTCGGGAGAGTTTTCTCGGGCCGCATCCGAGACGATGGCCGCTCTCGGATGCGGCGGAGATGCTGCTGGGGTTTCTGACGGCCTTGCGGCGTATGAGGGCAAGGACGCTGATGCGACCTACCACGAGGTCCTGCGCGAGCACACGCGGCTGTTCGTGGGGGCGCGCGAGCCGCTGGTCACGCCCTTTGCCGGCGTGCGCGCCGCCCAGGAGCGCGGGCAGCGGGGCCTCCTGTTCGTGGGCCCCGAGTCCATGGCCGTCGAGCGTTTCATGAGACGCTGCGGGGTGGCGAAGAACCTGGCCGCCGGGCAATCCAACGACCCGGTGGACCACGTCGGCACCATGTGCGAGTTCCTGATGTTCCTCTGCCTGGTCGCCGCCCGGGCCGTGGAGCCCGCCGATGGCGCCGTCGTGGAGCCCGACGACCTCGACGCCTTCATGGCCGACCACTTCGCCCCCTACGCCGCCTGGTGCTCAGGCCGGCTGCGCGAGCTGTCGGACGTGCCCTTCTACCGCGCCATGGCCGCCATGCTGGACGCAGGCATTGCCGTTTCGCGCTAGCTTGGTGCGAACCGGGCATTTGCAAGTTCGGTAATCTTTGTAAGATATGCAAAATACCTCGATGGGTCTATAATGGGCCTAGTTTAGGTATAGAAAGGTCGTGCTATGGCAACGCGGTCGGCGGAAATCAAGGCTTATGTTGTGCCGGATGTTAAGGCGCAGGCAGCCGATATCTATGCGCATTGGGGCATGAGTTTGAGCGATGCCATCAACGCGTTCTTGGTGAAGTCCATCGATGTCGGGGGGCTTCCTTTCGATATGCGCGTTTCCGCGAGGCCTCGCTATAACCCTGCAACGGTTCTTCCGGTTGACCCTAGATGGGGATCGAGTATTTTGCCCGCCGATATGAATGACGACGAGGATGACATCTATGCTCAGCTCGTCCGCTAGTCTTTGCCCGTGGCAAGTTTGGCTTGCCTATGTGCGATTCGCCGATCACCCCGAGGTTGGAAAGGTGCGTCCTGTCGTCATCATCGATGACGAGACGGTTGCTGTGGTTGCGGCGAAGATCACGTCCGCCCAGCCGCAGCCGCAGTATCGCTACTATGAACTTGTCGATTGGGAATCAGAAGGGCTTCTGAAGCCTTCGCGCATTCAACTCGCTCCTCTGCTATCCCTCAATCAAGAAGACCTGCTCAACGACGAGCCCCTCGGTTATCTGAGCGACCGCGATCGGAGGGCGTTCTCGATTCTTCTTGACGAGCAATCGGCCTAGCACCCCGCGCAGAAGGCGCAGGCTGACGGGGCTTTTGCGATGCCGCCCAGGGCGGTCTCGCGCAGCTCGGGGGGCAGGCCCCGGCCCACTTCGTCCATGACGGCCACGGCCTCGTCGAAGCTGATGAGGTTCTGCACGCCCGCGAAGGCGATCTGGGCGCTCACCAGAGCTACCGAGGCGGCGGTGGCGTTGCGTTTCTGGCAGGGCACCTCCACCAGGCCCCCCACCGGGTCGCACACCAGGCCCAAAAGCGACATCATCACGTTCGCGCCGGCCGCCAGGCACCGATCGGGCGCGCCGCCTGCCAGGGCCACGGCAGCCGCAGCCGCCATGGCTGCGGCGCTTCCCACCTCGGCCTGGGAGCCGCCCTCGGCGCCCGATACGCTGGCGTTGCGGGCGATGAGGTAGCCGAGGCCGGCTGCCGTGAGAATGCCCTCGCGCAGCTCGTCGTGGGTAAAGCCGCGTTCGTCGCGCAGGGCCAGCAGCACGCCGGGCAGCACGCCGGCCGACCCGGCCGTGGGCGTGGCCACGATAACGCCCATGCGCCCGTTTGTTTCCAGGGTGGCCAGCGCGTACTGGGCCGCGCGTGCCGCCAGGGGGTCCACCAGGCGCTGCCGGGTTCCCGCGCCTTCCAGGCTCGCATGCAGCTTCGCCGCTTCGCCGCCGATAAGGCCGCCGACCGAGGGCTGGGGGTTTTCCAGGGGTTCGGTGGCGGCATTGCCCATCACTTCCAGCACGCGGTCCAGGTAGGCGTCGATGCCCGGGGCCACGCCCTGCTTCGCGCACAGCGCCTCCTCGCGGGCGCGGAAAGCCTGGGCGATGGTCACGCCCTCGCGTTCGCACAGGGCCAGCAGCTCCTCGCCCGAGGCGTAGTCCCAGCGGGCGAACGCCTCCTCGGCGTCGTCGGGTACGGGCGCCTCCTCGCCGTCGCCGGCCATCATGGGGGGCACCACGCGGGCGTTGATGATGTCGGGGTGGTCCAGCAGGTGCTCGCGCACGTCGGGACTCACGTCGCTGTCGGTTTCCAGCACGGTGTAGGCGTCGCCGCGCTTGGCCGTGCGGTGCAGGTTCGCGTTGGCGATGTTGATGCCGCGTTCGGCCAGCACCCCGGCGATGTGTGCCAGCACGCCGCGTACATCGTGCTGGTGCACGACCACGCTCGTGTGCTCACCGGTGATGTCCACGTCGATGCCGTTGATGCGCCGGATGACCGCGGCGCCCCCGCCGATGGACACGCCCCGCATTTCCAGCGTGCGGCCGTTGCCGTCCTCGCAGCGGATATCCACGGTGTTGGGATGTGCCACATCGGTGGCGGTGTCCCATGCAATATCTACGGTCACGCCGGCCGCTTCCGCCAGGGCGAAGGAGTCGGCCACGCGCGGATCGTCGGTTTCCAGGCCCAGAATGCCCGCGACCAGCGCCTTGTCGGTGCCGTGCCCGCTGCCGGTGGCCGCGAACGACCCATACAGCGTGAAGGCCACCTGCTGCGGCTGCTCGCCGAACAGCTTGCGCGCGATGGAGGCGATGCGCAGCGCACCGGCCGTGTGCGAGCTGGAGGGCCCCACCATAATGGGTCCGATGATGTCCCGCAGACCGTAGGTTTTCATGCCTTCTCCTTTCGCCGGGCCGCGACGAGGCGCTCCGATGACGCGGGGCCGCAGGCTGTGGGCGCGCAAACGCCCCTTCCGACGGCCGGCCGAGCTTCTGTATTCGTCGAAGAACGCTATCATAGCCCATCGCCACGAGGGCGCGGGAGGGGTATACTGCCTCAAAACCGTAAAATGGTACAGAACAGAAAGGGGCACTCATGACCGCCAAAATCCTCGTCGTGGGCCATCGCAATCCCGACAACGACTCCATCTCCGCTGCCGTGGGCTACGCGCACCTGAAGAACGCGCTGGCCGCCCGCGATGGCGAGGCCGGCGTGGAGTACGTGCCCGCGCGTCTGGGGCCGCTGCCGGTGGAGAGCGCCTGGATCCTCGAGCGCAACAACATCCCCGAGCCGGTGCTCATCGACAACGTGAATCCCGTCGAGCGCGATGGCGAGGAAGTGAAGCAGCAGGTGATTTTGGTTGACCACAACGAGATCGCCCAGGCTGCCCCCGGCATCGAGAACGCCGAGGTGGTGGAGGTCATCGACCATCACCGCATCGCCGACATCTCCACGGCTAACCCCATTCTGTTCCTGAACCTTCCCATCGGCAGCACGGCCACCATCGTCACCCTGCAGTTCCGCCAGACCGGCATCGAGCTGCCCGACTCCATCGCCATGGTGCTGCTGTCGGCCATCCTCACCGATACTGTCATCATGAAGTCGCCCACCTGCACGCCTGTCGACGTGGAGCAGGTGAACTTCCTGGCCGACAAACTGGGCCTGAACGCTGTCGACTTCGGCATGGAGATCTTCCGCACCCGCGGCGGCGAGCGCACGATGCCCATTGCGAAGCTGGTGGAGGCCGACTCCAAGGAGTTCAAGGTGAACGACGACGTGACGGTGCTGATTGCCCAACGCGAGACGGTGGACCTGCCCACGGTGATGGGCCGCGAGGCCGAGATCCGCGAGCACATGAAGAAGCTCGTGGACGACAACGGCTACGAGTTCGCCCTGCTGATGGCCACCGACATTCTGGCCGAGGGCTCGCAGTTCATCGTGGAGGGCGACGCCTCCCGCGTGAACCGCGTGTTCGGCATCGAGTGCGCGACGGGCGGCAATTGGATGCCCGGCGTGCTGTCCCGCAAGAAGCAGGTGGCGGCTCCCATTCTTGCCTCGTAGAACGACCGTTCCGTCCCTTCGGGCCCGACCAGGGGGCAAGGGCGCCGTGCTCGGGCAGTCCTCGCTCGGCGGAACAGTCCACTGGACTGTTCCGTTCGCTGCGGAATCTGCGCGCGAACCCTCGCCCCCCCCTGGTCGGGCCCTGCTGTGTCTCGGCGGAGCAATTCCAGGCGCCTGTCGGACCCTCGCTGTTTTCCTTGGGCGCATCCCTATGACAAAAGTTCAGGTTTTGGAAAGAAGGAACCCTATGAACCCCGATCGCGTGCTTGAATCGTTTTTGGAGATGGTGGCCATCGAGAGCCCGTCGTGGCACGAGGCACCCATGGCGGCCTGGTGCGCAGAAAAGCTCGCCGATATGGGCTTTTCCGTTTTCTTCGACGCCTCGGCGGCGGAAACGGGGTCCGACACGGGCAACCTTATCGCGCACCTGCCGGGCACCGTGCCCGGGCGCATCGCCTTCTCGGCGCACTTGGACACGGTGAAGCCCTGCGCCGGCATTCAGGCGGTGATCGAGCAGCGCCATATCTGCGACGACGTGACCTGCCGTATGGCCGAGGTGGTGTGCTCAGTGGGCGATACCATCCTGTCCGCCGATGATAAGGCCGGCATCGCCGCCATATTCGAAGGTGTGCGCGCCACGCTGGAATCTGGTGCGGTTCGCCCCGATATCACCGTGCTTTTGACCACCTGCGAGGAGCAGAGCCTGTTGGGCTCCTCGGCCTTGGCCGAGGACGCGCTCGTATGGCCGTCCGAGCTTCCGGCGGCTTCGTGGGGCACGGAATACGAAGAGCTGCTCACCGCTGCGGGTGAGGGCGGTGCCCTGCCGCTGTTCGTGCTGGATGCCGACGGCGCGCCTGGCACCATCATCATGGGGGCGCCCTATCATTGGACGCTACGCGCCCGTATCGAGGGCCGGGCGGCCCATGCCGGCGTGGAGCCGGAGTGCGGTGTGTCGGCCATCCAGGTTGCCTCGGCGGCGGTGGCCGCCATGCCGCTCGGCCGCATTGATGAGTGCACCACGGCCAATATCGGCCGCATCGAGGGCGGCGTGGCCGTGAACATCGTGCCGGCTGCCGTGACGGTGGAGGGGGAGTGCCGATCGTTGTACGAGGATCGCGTGCTGGCCCAGCGCGATGCCATGACGGCCGCCCTCCAGAGTGCCGCCGCCCAGTTCGGCGGTGCCGTGGAGGTGGCCTGGGAGTTGGACTATCCCGCGGTGGTGCACGAGCCGGCCGACGCCATCGTGCAGCATCTCGCCGCAGCGGCTCGAGCGGTCGGCCTTGAGCCCCGGCATGCCATCTCGGGCGGTGGCGCCGATGCCAATGTTCTGGGCACCAAGGGCGCCGACGCCATCACGCTGGGCATCGGCATGACCAACTTCCACTCTGTGGACGAGTATATCGAGGTGGCCGACTTGCGGAACATGGCCCGCTATGTGGAGGCCATCATCGCCGAGTACGCCTGAGAGTGCCGGGTACCAAACCCCTTCGTGTGGACGGCTTTGGGTACCAAACCCCTTCGTTTTGGCTGGCTTTCGTCAAGCTATCTACCAGGCATTATAAGAGGTTTTCCCAGTTCACACCTTCAGGTTAAACTGAGAGGTTTGGTACCCAAGCGCGACAAAATCGAGGGGTTTGGTATCCACTGCAAGGCAAAACTTTGCGGTTTGGTACCCAAGTGCGACTTTCGCCCCGAAGGCCGTCCCTATGAAGGGGAGAAATTCTCGACAGGAGGCTCTTTCCGCGCCGTATTTCCCTCAGTTGTGGACAAATTGTGCCGCTGACCGATAGGGATAGATACGCCCGGGTGCGTGGCGTTTGACACACGGCGGGAACACTCGTAACATGCACCGTCGCGCCTTGAAAGAGGCGCTTGTTTTGTGCAGTGCAAGCCCGTGGATAAAGGAAAGGAAAAGAGTCTTGCCTACAATTAACCAGCTGGTCCGCAAGGGCCGCAAGAAGACGGTCGACAAGTCGAAGACCCCGGCTCTCAAGGGCAACCCGCAGAAGCGCGGCGTGTGCACCCGTGTGTACACCACCACCCCCAAGAAGCCGAACTCGGCTCTTCGTAAGGTCTGCCGTGTGCGTCTCGTGAACGGTATGGAGGTTACGGCCTACATCCCCGGCGAGGGCCACAACCTGCAGGAGCACTCCATGGTGCTCATCCGCGGCGGTCGTGTTAAGGACCTCCCCGGTGTGCGTTACAAGGTCATCCGCGCCGCGCTCGACTGCGCCGCCGTGGACAACCGCAAGCAGGCTCGCAGCCGCTACGGCGCCAAGCGCCCCAAATAACGTTCGTTAAGTCGCGCGGGCCGAAAGCGGCCTAATGGGCAAAGCACAGCCCCGAAGCGCGCAGATGCAAAAGGAGATTTACATGCCGCGTCGTGCAGCAGCAGTCCGCCGCGAAACGCAGCCGGACGCAAAGTTCAACAACCGTCTCGTCACGCAGCTGATCAACAAGGTCCTGCTTGACGGCAAGAAGTCCACCGCCGAGAACATCGTCTACGGCGCCTTCGACCTGGTCGCTGAGAAGACCGGCGAGGACCCGCTGGCCGTGTTCAAGAAGGCCATGGACAACGTCCGCCCCACCCTCGAGTGCAAGCCGAAGCGCGTGGGCGGCGCCACTTACCAGGTGCCGATGGAGGTCAACTCCCGTCGCGCCACCACCCTCGCCATCCGTTGGATCGTCGACTTCTCGCGCAAGCGCAAGGAGCACACCATGATCCAGCGTCTCGCCAACGAGATCATCGACGCCTCCGAGAACACCGGTGCCGCCGTGAAGAAGCGCGAGGACATGTACAAGATGGCCGAAGCGAACCGTGCGTTCTCGCACTACCGCTTCTAAAGGCTGGTGTGATATATGGCTAAAATGGATCTGAAGGACACGCGCAACATCGGCATCATGGCCCACATCGATGCAGGCAAGACCACCACGACCGAGCGCATCCTTTATTACACGGGCAAGACTCATAAGATCGGCGAGGTGCACGACGGCGCTGCCACCATGGACTGGATGGTCCAGGAGCAGGAGCGTGGCGTGACCATCACCGCCGCTGCCACCACCTGCTTTTGGAAGTACCCCGGCGGCGCGGCCGACGGCAAGGAGTACCGCTTCCAGATCATCGACACCCCCGGCCACGTGGACTTCACGGCTGAGGTGGAGCGCTCCCTGCGCGTGCTCGACGGCACCGTGGCGGTGTTCGACGCCGTTGCCGGCGTGCAGCCCCAGTCCGAGACGGTGTGGCGCCAGGCCGAGCGCTACGGCGTGCCCCGCATCGCCTTCATCAACAAGTACGACCGCGTGGGTGCCGACTTCTTCCACGCCATCCAGACCATGCGCGATCGTCTGGACGCGAAGGCCGTGGCCGCCCAGATTCCCATGGGCGCTGAGGACAACTTCTGGGGCATCGTGGACCTCGTGACCATGACTGCCTGGGACTTCAAGGCCGACGACAAGGGCATGACCTACCCCGAGCCGATGGACGAGATCCCGGCCGAGTTCAAGGAAGACGCCGAGCTGTACCGCCAGGAGCTGCTCGAGGCCGCCGCTGACTGCGACGACGAGCTGATGGAGAAGGTCCTCATGGAGGAGGAGATCTCCGTCGACGAGCTGAAGGCCGCTATCCGCAAGGGCGTTATCGCCTGCCAGATCAACCCTGTGTTCGTGGGCTCCGCCTACAAGAACAAGGGCGTGCAGGAGCTGCTGGACGCCGTGGTGGACTACATGCCCTCCCCGGTGGACATCCCGCCGATCAAGGGCGTGAACCCCGACACCGGCGAGGAAGAGGAGCGTCCGGCCGATCCGAAGGCCCCGTTCTCTTCGCTGGCCTTCAAGATCATGACCGACCCCTATGTGGGCAAGCTCACCTACCTGCGCGTGTACTCCGGCCACCTGGACGCCGGCAGCTACGTGCTGAATGCCACGAAGGGCAAGAAGGAGCGCATCGGCCGTCTGCTGCAGATGCACTCCAACCAGCGCGTCGACATCGACGCCGTGTCCGCCGGCGACATCGTTGCCGTCGTGGGCCTGAAGGACACCTCCACCGGCGACTCGCTGTGCGCCGAGGACGCTCCCGTCATCCTGGAGTCCATGGAGTTCGCCGATCCGGTTATCGACATCGCCGTGGAGCCTAAGACCAAGGCCGAGCAGGACAAGATGGCCATCGCCCTGCAGAAGCTGGCCGAGGAGGACCCGACCTTCCGCGTGTCGACCAACCACGAGACCGGCCAGACCATCATCGCCGGCATGGGCGAGCTGCACCTGGAGATCATCGTCGACCGCCTGCTGCGCGAGTTCAAGGTTGAGGCCAACGTGGGCAAGCCCCAGGTTGCCTACCGCGAGCGTCCGGGCCACGAGGTGCTGAACGCCGAGGGCAAGTTCGTGCGTCAGTCCGGTGGTCGCGGCCAGTACGGTCACGCCATCATCAACATGTACCCCCAGGAGCCGGGCAAGGGCTACGAGTTCGTCAACAAGATCGTCGGCGGCGTGGTGCCCAAGGAGTACATCCCCTCCATCGACAAGGGCATCCAGGAGGCGCTGAACTCCGGCGTTCTGGCTGGCTACCCGGTCGAGGACGTGAAGGTCGAGCTGATCGACGGCTCCTACCATGACGTGGACTCCTCCGAGGCGGCCTTCAAGGTGGCCGGTTCCATGGCCATCAAGGACGCCCTGCGCAAGTCCAACCCGGTCATCCTGGAGCCTGTCATGGCTGTCGAGGTGGAGACCCCCGAGGAGTACACCGGCTTCGTTATGGGCGACATCCCCAGCCGTCGCGGCCTCATCCAGGGTCAGGAGCAGCGCGGAAACGCCGTGGTCATCGAGGCCAAGGTTCCGCTGGGCAACATGTTCGGCTACGCGACCGACCTGCGTTCCGGTACGCAGGGCCGCGCCGTGTACACCATGCAGATGGACTCCTACGAGCCCGTGCCCAAGTCCGTGCAGGACGAGATCATCAGCAAGGCCGGCGGCAACGCCTAAGGCGCAGTCCCCAGCAACTTCTATTTGGAGGTAATGTAAGTGGCAAGTCAGAAGATTCGCATCCGCCTGAAGGGGTACGATCATGAGATCGTGGACCAGTCCACGCGCCTCATCGTCGATACCGCTCAGAAGACGGGTGCCAAGGTTTCCGGTCCTATTCCGCTGCCCACCGAGCGCAACCTGTATTGCGTCATCCGCGGGCCCCATGTGAACAAGGACTCCCGCGAGCAGTTCGAGATGCGCACCCACAAGCGCCTGATCGACATCCTGGAGCCGACCCCCAACACGGTCGATTCCCTGATGCGTCTCGATCTTCCCGCCGGTGTTGACATCGAGATCAAGCTGTAAGGAGGTTTGGGACATGATTAACGCTATCTACGGCAAGAAGATCGGCATGACCCAGATCTTCGACGATCAGGACCGCATCGTGCCGGTGACGGTCATCCAGGCTGAGCCGAACACCGTGTGCCAGGTGAAGACCGTGGACACCGACGGCTACGAGGCTGTGCAGATGGGCTTCGGCTACATCAAGCCCCGCCGCGTGAACAAGCCCATGCAGGGTCACTTCGATAAGCAGGGCGCCGAGCCGAAGCGCTATCTGCGCGAGGTGCGCGTGGAGAACGCCGGCGAGTACAAGGTGGGCGACGAGCAGACCGTCGCGGCCTTCGCCGACGTGAAGAAGGTGGACGTCACCGGTACGTCCAAGGGCAAGGGCTTCGCCGGCGTTATGAAGCGCTACGGCTTCCGCGGCGGCCCGGGCGGCCATGGTGCGCACTTCCATCGCGCTCCTGGTTCCGTCGGCCAGTGCGCCACCCCGTCCCGCGTGTTCAAGGGCCTGCGCCTGCCGGGCCACATGGGCTGCGACACCGTGACCGTGAAGAACCTCGAGGTTGTTCGCATCGACGAGGAGCAGAACCTGATCCTCGTGAAGGGCGCGGTTCCGGGCGGCAAGAACGGCATCGTGCGCGTTCGCATGGCTTAAGGTATCGATCGGTAACAAGGAGTTACAGAAATTATGGCAACTATTGAGATTAAGGACGTGAAGGGCGCTGCCGCCGGCACGGTCGATGTGAACGACGCCGTGTTCGGTATCGAGCCGAACGTGCCTGTCATGCATCGCACCGTGAAGGCGCAGCAGGCATCGTGGCGTCAGGGCACCGCCAACACGCGCACCCGCGGCATGGTCCGCGGCGGCGGCAAGAAGCCGTGGCGTCAGAAGGGCACCGGTCGTGCCCGCCAGGGTACCATCCGCGCTCCCCAGTGGGCTGGCGGCGGTACCGTGTTCGGCCCGCATACCCGCTCCTACGACCAGAAGGTCAACAAGAAGGAGATCAAGCTGGCCATGCGTTCCGCCCTGTCCGCCAAGCTGGCCGACGGCGAGCTGGTGGTGGTGAAGGACTTCGACTTCGAGAAGCCCCGCACCAAGGACGCCGTGGCCCTCATCAAGGCCCTGGGCCTGGAAGGCAAGCGCATCACCGTCGTCATCGGTAACGAGGATGTCGAAGCGTTCCTGTCCTTCCGCAACATCCCCGAGGTGAACATTCTGCCGGTGGGCGATATCAACACCTACGAGCTCATTGACAACAAGGTGCTCGTCATCGCCGAGCCGTGCCTGGCCCGCATCGAGGAGGTGCTTGCATAATGGAGAAGGATCCCCGCGACGTCATCATTCGCCCGGTTATCACCGAGGCCAGCTACGACGCCATGGAGAACAACGTGTACACCTTCGAGGTGGCCAAGGATGCCAACAAGGTTGAGATCCGTCAGGCCGTCGAGGCTATCTTCAAGGTGAAGGTGGTCAAGGTGAACACGCTGAACGTGAAGTCGAAGCCGAAGCGCGTCCGCTACCAGGAGGGTCGCACCCGCACCTGGAAGAAGGCCATGGTCACCCTGGCCGAGGGCGAGACCATCGAGGTCTTCAGCGCGTAACCCAACGCGAGAACGTTCTCAGCCCCGCGAGGGGTTGCTACCAGGCCCCGCCTCTTCGGAGGCGGGGCCTTTTTTGTGCTGGCGGAGGGATTGTGCGCGCGGTATTGCGACCTGCGCGGTTTCGTAGGGGCGGACTCTGTTTCGCGGGGAGGGGGCTCTGTTTCGCAGGGACAGGCTCTATTCTGTAGGGGCGGGCTTCAGCCCGCCCGTAAGTCGTCGACGGTGGCGGGCGGGCTGAAGCCC